>NZ_JAALEQ010000049.1:0-401 GCF_011800585.1 Lactococcus sp. EKM203L | reverse complement strand
GTCTTAGTAATCTCACGACATGCCACCAGCATTTGATAGATTGGCTGTAGTTGCGCATTATGCAAACTATCTGCATCATCTATCACCATTCCTAAGTAATTAGCGTTCAAGATTGACATCTCAATTACATCAGAGAGTTGGCAATCAAACACTTTAAAATAACATTCATTGTCTTTGATAGAATAATCTTTTAAAATTTTCTTTTGATGTAAATCCAATTGAAAGTCATGACAAGCAATAATAGATGTTTTTATTTCTTTAAGAGGTTTTAAGCTTATCTGTTCATCTATAAAAGATATAATTTCTACAACTTCACTAGCGGTAAAGTCAGAACGTTTCCCTAATTTATATTCATGAGCAATATCCATCTCTGACAATCGTTTGAATTGTGAGGTTGAAAT
>NZ_JAALEQ010000048.1:0-415 GCF_011800585.1 Lactococcus sp. EKM203L | reverse complement strand
AAGTCCTCCATATTTCTTCCTAATCGATCTAACCGCCAAACAACAATTGTATCTCCAGAACGAGAAAATTCGATGGCGGATTTTAAACCAGGTCTTTCTTTTTTACTTCCTGACATATGGTCAGTAAATATTTTTTCACAGTTATATTTTTTGAGACTATCTTTTTGTAAATCCAAATTTTGAAGTCCAGTTGAAACTCGTGCGTATCCTATATTCATTTTTTTCTCCTTCATTTTAATTTATTGTATCATAACTTAAAAATATATGTATAAATGAACATAGAATAGATTACGGGTTAATGGACAATAAATGCAAACGATTTTGAGAAATTTAATAAGAAAAGAAGAGTGTCCATAAAATGACCATTTTCTGAACACAATATAAAAAAAGAAAAACAATTATTAACGCTTTTTTT
>NZ_JAALEQ010000047.1:0-419 GCF_011800585.1 Lactococcus sp. EKM203L | reverse complement strand
AAGTCTGCCATTGAAGGTTTTGTAGGTGAAAAAGTAAAAGAAAATGATTACCTTAAAAACTCAAAAATCGCTGTTTCACTTTTTAAAAATAAGATAAAAATTGATATAAAAGGTGAGATTATTCCTCGAGTTGAAGTGGCACAAAAAGCCCAAGTTCTGGAACAGGAAATCATTGAAGGCTTAAAAAAATTCTTTGGATTGGAACATACGGTTAAACTTAAAGTAAAAGTCAATACATTAAGTAAAGACGATAACCCTAAACGACAACGTGTTATGTAGGAGGGATCAATGGATTATTTCGAAAAAAATCGATACCCGATTATAGGGGGAATCGTAGGTGCACTCATTGCTGTGTGTATCTTCACTATTGGATTTTGGAAAATGATTCTGGTTTTATTTTTAATTGGATTAGGAATTTA
>NZ_JAALEQ010000046.1:0-420 GCF_011800585.1 Lactococcus sp. EKM203L | reverse complement strand
GTGGAGCTGACAAATTGTCGGGCAGTTGCCGTGGGTGGAACCAACGGGATTGATCCCTTTATCGCCAAAGAACAATTTGATGTCATTCGACAACTTCATAACCAAACGAAAGAATCCAATCAAGTCTTGCGTATTACCCAATCTTTCGCCTTAGATGAACTGAATCCGAAAGTTCAAAAAGACTGGCAAAAAGCCAATGATTTAGGCGTTGAATTAGCAGAAAACCTTTATCCTAACCATCAAAGCGCTGTTTATACGCATTTAGACGGAAAAAATCACGTCTTACACAACCACATCATTGTCAATAAGGTCAATTTAGAGACAGGAAAGAAATTAAGAGAACAAAAAGGAGAAAGCGTTCAACGAGCACGAGAAATGAATGATCGACTCGCTTCTCGAGAAAACTGGCACATTTTAGAG
>NZ_JAALEQ010000045.1:0-426 GCF_011800585.1 Lactococcus sp. EKM203L | reverse complement strand
GAAGTGGAAGTGGGGATATTCCGCTAGACTTTTCCGAAACGTCTTAGATTTGGACGGAAATACCATCAAAACTGAACAATTTGAATACACTTGGAAATGAAGGGAGCGGCGATGAGTGAAGAAGAAAGACTTCTAAAATTTGAAAATGAGCTAAACTTTGGGATTGAAACAAGAGATGGAACTTTCTATGTTCCAAAAGATGTTGCAGTTAAAGCAGCATCTGAATTATTAGATGAACTTGCACAACCCCAGCTCACGATTCCGAAAAGCATTGCGGATGAGTTGGACAAATATGATTTTGAACTTACTAGTAAGGGTCTTATGTACAGAAATATGGGTGGTACATTGTTAGAGTTTTCCAGAGTAACATATGATGAAATACCACAGTTAATTGTTCAAACTATTGCTGGTAATTATCGAATAGTA
>NZ_JAALEQ010000044.1:0-431 GCF_011800585.1 Lactococcus sp. EKM203L | reverse complement strand
CGATTCTTAAAAGCAATGTTCACAGCCCTGCTATTCATTTCAGAAGAAAACAGAACTTTTTCATTTGAATCAATAGACAGCACCCCAGTAAGATTAATATCCGCATAGTTTTGACCGATACCTCGACCACGATATGTACTTTCAGTAGCCAGTATTTTCAAATAACGTTCTAAACTCTTTCCGATTTCTCCTGATTCAGTCACCAGTAACATTTCTCCGCCATCAAATCCAGCCCAAGCCATTGCAGCCGTTGCTTTATTTGAAAGTTCATCTAGGTTGACATGTTTCGTATCAAAAATGGATGAAATTACTTTATGACGTAATCCTTTACCAGTACGTGTACCAGATTTACTCACAAAGAACCTTGTCTTAGTAATCTCACGACATGCCACCAGCATTTGATAGATTGGCTGTAGTTGCGCATTATGCAA
>NZ_JAALEQ010000043.1:0-472 GCF_011800585.1 Lactococcus sp. EKM203L | reverse complement strand
TCCCCCTTTTCAAGCCACATTGTAATACAAGAACGAAGTGTTTTGTATTACAATGTGATAGCTTGCAGTATTTATGGCTTTATATGGTCTATTTTGTTATAATGATTGTAACCGAATAGGGCGCAATGCTTATTACAAAATCAATGACAAAGGGCGATTGAGGAATGAGTGCTGGGGCATTTTATCTTTGAGGAGGCTATTTATGGATCAGAAAGAAGTATCACAAAATCAAACAAAGTACATTCAATTTAGATTATCTGAAGAACAATACAATAAGCTGAAAATTTCAGGAGAAACATATGGACTCTCTCCGAATCTTTATGCGAAAAAATTAGCACAAAAATCTCATTTAAAAAAACCTTATCTCGAACATGACCAAGCGAAATCTTTATTATTAGAACTCTCAAAACAAGGAACCAATTTAAATCAAATCGCCAAGAAACTCAATCAATTCGATCGGATGGACAACCAA
>NZ_JAALEQ010000042.1:0-592 GCF_011800585.1 Lactococcus sp. EKM203L | reverse complement strand
TCGCAAAATAGGATTTACAGATGATGCGAAAGGATGTATTATATGAATAAAGGAACAATAAATTGGTTTAACGCTGACAAAGGCTATGGTTTTATTATGGCAGATGATATGCAAGATGTGTTTGCCTACCTCTTGTCTATTCAAGGAAATGAATTTAAAAAATACGATGAAGGTCAAAAGGTTACTTTTGATATCAAAATGACGTCTCGTGGGCGTTATGCTTCAAACGTACATAAAAGATAAATGATTTAAAGCATGGGATGTCCTGTGCTTTTTATTTATTGCTATTGCAAAAATGAATTAAAATGTTATACTGAGTGAGGGGAAGATTAGTTGCTTTCCCTACAGTTCATAAAATCCATGTCATTACGATATGGATTTTATTAATGAGTGAGTAGTTTGACATTGAGTATAATTAGTGTTACTATGAAGAAGTAGATTTTGTCATGAGTAAAATGTTTTATAGATTCACTTTTCGCAAAATGAGATTTACAATTTTTGTCGAAAGGAAATAAATATTATGGCAAATGGAACAGTAAAATGGTTTAACGCTACTAAAGGATTTGGTTTTATTACCTCTGAAGATGGTCAA
>NZ_JAALEQ010000041.1:0-604 GCF_011800585.1 Lactococcus sp. EKM203L | reverse complement strand
GCATCTGGGAAGTCATCAAACCACTTCATATCTAAATTACATTCATCACATTTCATTCTCCGTCCTCCACAGGCACAAGCTCAATGAGCGGGTTAATCCATTCATAGACTTGCAATTCATCAGACCAAATCCAATTCCTACCAATTACCAGTGGAGCAGTAAATGATTTTTGATGTAGTGTTATATAAAAAGCACCACCCATGATTTTACTTAGTTCTGATTTTGTAAAAGGCTGTTTTGATTCATCAATCCAAAGCACGCCAATTTTAGATGGACTATTGCGTATCAAATACGTGTCCATTGGTCTCAATCGAACATAATATTTTTTATCGTTCATTTTTCTTCCTTCACTTTTATCTGTTCATAGCTCCCAGTTTGCATGCTGTCGATTTCTTGCTGGGTGAATGATAATTTCCACGCTGTGCCAATAGAATGCGTAAGTGGGTCTGCTCCTGTCCAAAAGAAGTATCTATCCTTGTCTTTAAACTGATTATCCTTTGCAAGGAATTGTCCAGTTAACTCATCTCTCAAATAGAACAGCTGCGGTTTTTCGACTGTATAGCCGTCAAGCCATGCACGCATATAATCTTCTTGGTGTTCAGAA
>NZ_JAALEQ010000040.1:0-705 GCF_011800585.1 Lactococcus sp. EKM203L | reverse complement strand
AGGTACAACGACTCAATATGCTTTTGTTATTAACAAAGATGGTTCGTGCAAAATTTATGATTCAAGTACACCTGCTTTAACTATTATTAAAAATGGAGGGCAACAAGCCTATAATTTTGGTACTGCGATTATCCGTGATGGTAAAATTCAACCAAGTGATGGCTCAGTAGATTGGAAGATTCATATTTTTATTGCGAATGATAAAGATAATAATCTCTATGCTATTTTGAGTGATACAAATGCAGGTTATGATAATATAATAAAATCAGTATCAAATTTGAAGCTCCAAAATATGTTATTACTTGATAGTGGTGGCTCAAGTCAACTATCTTTCAATGATAAAACGATTGTTGCTAGTCAAGATGATCGAGCCGTACCGGATTATATTGTGATGAAATAAAAATAAAAGAACCTCATGGTTCTTTTATTTTAGAGATTTTTCAAAAAGGGTTTTGACTGAGTCTAATTCTGTTTGAGAAACGACCTTAGCTCCATTTTCATCTGTTGTATGTAGATTGACGTTAAGTCTAGTTTTTAGAGTAACAAACGTATGGACTATTATCATATAATTAGACATAAAAAAGAAAAGCGTTAATAATTGTTTTTCTTTTTTTATATTGTGTTCAGTAAATGGTCATTTTATGGACACTCTTCTTTTGTTATAAAAACTCTCAAAAATCATTTACATTTCTTGTTCATTAACCC
>NZ_JAALEQ010000004.1:0-196847 GCF_011800585.1 Lactococcus sp. EKM203L | reverse complement strand
GAAGATTAATCACCTTTTTTAGATTATTTTCTAACCGTTCCCATGCTTTGCGTTGTTTTTCCAAATCTCCGTAATCAATTTTAACTTCTGTCACTTCTTCCTCCTATTCGGCTAATGAATCCATTAACTGCTCAAGTTGTTTCTTTGAGACCCAAACCGTTTTATCTCCTTCTTCAAGGATAACTTCACGAAGGCCAGCAACCACTAGCTTTTTATAGTAAGCTTCATTAATCGAAAGTTCACGTTTTAAATCAGCTTTTTTCTTATATGGAAACTCACGCAGTTGCTCAATTCTTGCTTCAACCAGTTTATCAACACGGCCTAATACAGATTGAGTCAGTTCCTGCTCTGCTTCAAATGATAAGATACTCATGATTCCCCCTTTTGTGCCTCAGTTTTCATGATTAAGCGAGCGATTTTGTTAATCTCTTTCACTCGTTCATCCATCATATAAAGGGACATGATTAGAGTATCTTTAAGCCGGTTTAATTCATAATTTCTGTTTTCTTCTTCAAGATTATATATTCCTTGAACTTCATCTAAAACCATTGTTAGGATTGCTGAAGCCTCAGCATTTTTTAAATTAATATCTTCAATCATGCTTTACCTCGAACTATTTCTAATTGAATGTCATTTGACAAAGTTGTAAATGTCACTACGCTTTTACCGTCAAATAGGCGATAAACGTACTCATTTAGTTGGATGAAGTGCCGTGCTTTGGTTTTTAACAAGTCCATAAGTTCAAAAGCGATAGAATCGTCTAGGATATAAGTTTCCTTATTTACTGGTTTTTTCATCTTGTGTAACCTCTCTTTTTAGTGTAAAATAGAGAGTAGAAAAGCTTTATTTAAGCCGCTCTACTCATGTTGTTTAAAATCCCGCCGGTCTCCAAACTTTTGGGATTTTTTTGTGTTCTCAATTTTGCGTACTGGGCGGTGCGCTTTTTTTTATTTTTTACATTTTAAAATTATCAGCATACTCTTGAAATGAATTCGAGAACTTTAATATAGATACTTTGCTTAACTTGACAAGGTCCTGTTTCAAGGCTGCGCAAAGTTTTTTCCCCAATTCCAATCAGTTTACATGTTTCGATCTGAGTTAGTTTCATCCCTGCTCGTCTTTCTCTGAGAGATTTAGCTTGTTCATTTGTCCATATCTTCATAATGGATAGGTATCCTTTCTATTTTTGGAATTGTTTTTCAATCCTTTGAGTATATTATATACTGTTTTTCAATCCTTGTCAATAAAAAAGAAATGAAAAACAGTCCTTTAACTATCTTTTCTTTATTTTTCTGATATAATTTATATAAAGAGAGGAAACATATATGTCACTTACAGCAGATAGAATCAAAAAACAGAGAAAAAAAAATAACTTGACAATGCAGGACTTGGCTGAAAAAATGGGGGTCTCTAAAACTACTATTGTAGAATGGGAAAATGGTAAAAGAGAACCAAAGCAAGATGTCATTGATAAATTATCCGAATTTTTAGACGTAGATAAGGCGTATCTCCTAGGTTTACAAAAAGAGGAGAAAATAATTTCATTGGCAAATTTTATAATGGAGCTTGGTAATGAACGCTTTACAAAGTTTTTTAATGAACTAAGAACAAATTTTTCAGAACAAGATTATGATAATTTGACTAATATAGTCTCTGCCTATTCTTTACTTGATAACGAAGATAGAAATTTTTTTACAAAAAGCATGGGCTTAAAATCAGGATTAATTGACAGAACATTTAAAGCAGAAAATGGAAAAATTGTTTTTATTGATAATGATAAACCCTCGTCTTAATTTAAATAATTTCATGTTTTGACTTTTGCGTACTGGGCGGTGCTAGAAAGACAAATCAACATGAACAAACTAAATATAAAAGAATACAAAACAAAAGGGGGAGAGGTGCGTTATATTCTGCGTGGCGCTTATATCGGTACTGATGTGCTTACAGGTAAGCAAGTAAAAACAGATATTAGAGGGCGCACAAAAACAGGCGTCAAGAATGAACTCGAACGCCTGAAAAATAATTTTAAAAAGAATGGTAACACCAAAGGTAAAGAATCACTCGAAACTTTTGGAGAGGTTGCTGAGAGCTTTTTTGAACTTTATAAGCTGCAACGTAAGATAGGTTCTATTGACCAAATGAGATCAAATCTCGATAATTATACTTTGCCAGCTTTTGGTAGTAAGAGAATCACCAAGATTACCACAGCACAAATACAGCAGCAAGTTATCAATTGGGGAAAAAGTGCCGCTGCTCCTCTTAACGGGAGGCAAAAGCGTACTACTGGACAAGCTAAACGATATAAACTGCAGTTCAATATCATCAATCGCATATTTCAACATGCACTTTCACTTGGAATCATTGAGGCTAATCCGTGTCAGTCAGTGATTGTGCCACAAGTAAAGGTGGAACAAGCAAAAAAAGAGATAAAGTTTTACAAAAAATCAGAATTAGCAAAACTCTTTAATTACCTTGAATCTCTAAAGAGTGGCCAGTGGTCAAATGAATACTTTAAAGCTCTTCTACGCTTGCTTGTGGCATCGGGCTTGCGTATTGGCGAAGCTATGGCCTTATCATGGTCTGATATTAACTTTGAAAACCAGACTGTATCTGTCAGCAAAACCACAGTCAGACGATTTCAAATTCAAGATACACCAAAAAGCAATAAAAGCAATCGAATTATTACCATTGACGATAAGGCAATTTCTGTATTAAAAAGCTGGTACTTCTTTCAAAAGAAACACTTTATGAAGTTAGGAAATCCACAACAAAACCTAGTATTTCCAAAAATAGAAGGTGGAGTGATGGATTATCACAACCTTATCTACAAGCTGAATAATATAATCAAAGATACTGAACTGCCGTTGTTGAGCTTTCATGGATTCAGGCATTCACATGCTAGCCTTTGTTTAAATGCTGGAATGAGTTATAAAGTGATTCAAGAAAGGCTAGGTCATTCAAAGTTGCAATTGACTATGGACCTATACTCACATCTTGAGCCCGAAAAGAAGAATAAAGAGCTTGAACTATTTACTAAGTATGCCAACTTTTAAAATAGAACTCTGTTAAAAACTCTGTTAATTCTATTCTTAGATAAAATAAAAAACTCAAACCTTTTAATATCAAAGGCTTGAGACTAATCCGTGTATATAATATAATAGAATAGACAGTTTTTTAAAAATGAAGTTTAAATTCTACATCAAAAATTTACAATTTACTATTTTTTGTGTATCATGGAAATAAAGGAGAAAAAATATGAGCCATAGAGATAAATTATCTTATATTATACTTGGACTTTTAAAGACCGAACCATTAAGTGGTTATGACCTTAAGAAAAAGTTTGAAAGTGAAGTCGGTGAATTTTGGCAAGCCAACACAGGGCAAATTTATCCTTCACTTAGAGTATTATTAAACGATCAAGCCGTTACTTTTGATGTACACATTGTAGGTGAAAAGTTAGAGAAAAAAACCTATCAAATTACTCCAAAAGGAATCGAACTATTTAACGAGTGGTTAAAACACCCTGTTGACCGCTATCCAATTCAAAAAGATGAATTCATGCTCCGCCTTTATTTTCTTGATGACAAAAATGAAGAAAATCTCCAAAAACTAATTGAAGAAGAAAGTATTGTCCACCAGAAAAAACTGGAATATCTGATTAAACGTCAAAAAGACCTCTTTGGTGAAGATGAAAAAAATAAAAAAAGTGGCCACTATTTGGTTTTAGATTTTGCTATTCAAAGAGAAACTTTTAAAAAAGAATGGTTAGATTCTTTACTTAAAGATTTAAAATAAGAAAAACACTAATATTTTATGAATATTAGTGTTTTTTTATCCTTCAAAAATAATTATTTTATAAACCTTTTTATTTTTAGTTAAGGAAAAAAATTGTTAAAATAAAGTTAGCGCTTACAGAACAAGATTCCGGAATCTTTAAAATCACTATTGTTTAGGAGATATTTATGATTTCAGTGAAAAAACGTAGAGAAATTAAGGCTTTTTTGGTAACAGCATCTATAGGAATTGTTGTATTAGGAGGGCAACAAGTCTTAGCAGATGCAGCTAGTGAAATGGTCAATCCAAAAGATAAAGTGCTTGTAGGTTATTGGCACAATTGGAAATCAACAGGAAAAGATGGTTATAAAGGAGGAAGTTCTGCTGACTTCAATCTTTCAAGTACACAAGAAGGCTACAATGTAATTAATGTTTCCTTTATGAAAACACCTGAAGGACAAACCCTTCCCACTTTCAAGCCTTATAACAAAACCGATACTGAATTCAGAGCCGAAATTTCAAAATTAAATGCCGAAGGTAAGAGCGTCTTAATCGCTTTAGGAGGAGCTGACGCTCATATTGAATTAAAGAAAAGTCAGGAAAGTGATTTTGTTAATGAAATCATTCGTCTTGTAGATACTTACGGCTTTGATGGATTAGATATTGATTTAGAGCAGGCTGCAATTGAAGCAGCAGATAATCAAACTGTTATCCCATCCGCTTTAAAAAAAGTTAAAGACCATTATCGAAAAGATGGTAAAAACTTTATGATTACGATGGCTCCAGAATTTCCTTATTTAACAAGTTCAGGAAAATATGCACCATATATCAACAATTTAGATTCGTACTATGATTTCATCAATCCTCAATACTATAATCAAGGAGGAGATGGTTTCTGGGATAGTGATTTAAATATGTGGATTTCTCAATCAAATGACGAAAAAAAAGAAGATTTTCTCTATGGTTTAACTCAACGTCTCGTAACAGGAACAGATGGGTTTATTAAAATCCCAGCCAGTAAATTCGTTATTGGTCTACCATCTAATAATGACGCTGCTGCAACAGGTTATGTGAAAGACCCCAATGCCGTAAAAAATGCATTGAATCGCTTAAAAGCTTCCGGTAACGAAATAAAAGGTTTAATGACTTGGTCAGTAAATTGGGATGCTGGAACCAATTCAAATGGCGAAAAATATAATAATACTTTTGTAAATACATACGCCCCAATGCTCTTTAACAATCAACCGATTGAAGATACTGAAAAACCAACCTTGCCCACAATTTCAATTAGTAATGTGACTGCTTCTACTGCCACGATTCAAGGAAAATCTACAGACAATGTTCGCATTGATCACTATGAAATTAAGATTGGTACTCAATCATTTAAAAGTACTTCCGGCTTACAAGATGTGACTGGATTATCCAAAAAAACTGAATACAATGTTGAAATTGTAGCAGTTGACCCTTCAGGTAATCGTTCTGATACGGCCAGAGCTACATTTATGACACTGGACACATCAGCGGAAAATAATACTTGGCAAAAGGATAAAGTTTATGTTCAAGGTGATCGTGTTACTTTTAATGGAGTAAATTATGAAGCAAAATGGTGGAATACTGGCCAACAACCTGACCAATCAGGAGATTTTGGTCCATGGAAAAAGCTATAAATAGGAGAGGAATAAATTTATGAAAAAACTACTTACTGGTTTATTAGTCGCTGCAGGTCTACTCAGTGTCTCCCTTTTAATTAAAACAGATACTGTATCAGCTCATGGTTATGTTCAATCACCACCAGCCAGAGGCTATCAAGGACAATTAGATTCTCAAAGTTTAGGGTGGACCGCCGCTTTTAACATTTATGGAAATGTTATTAGTAACCCACAATCTTTAGAAGCACCTAAAGGCTTCCCGGTGTCTGGTCCCGCTGATGGTCGGATTGCTTCTGCAAATGGAGGCTTAGGGCAAATAGGCGACTTTGTTCTAGATAATCAAACTAGTACACGATGAAAAAAAACATCTATTAGTACAGGTTCTAACATCTTTACTTGGAAATACACTGCACCTCATAAAACAACTAAGTGGCACTACTATATGACCAAAACAGGTTGGGACCAAAATGCACCTTTAAAACGTTCAGAATTAGAACTTATAGGGACAATCAATCACGATGGGTCTCCTGCAACAAATAATCTCTCACATACGATTAACATTCCAACTGATCGATCTGGATATCACATTGTTTTGGCTGTCTGGGATGTAGCTGATACTTCTAATGCCTTTTATAATGTAATTGATGTCAACGTCAATAATAAAAACTCTAGTTCACAAGTCTTTGGACCCTTCTTGTAAACAAAAAAAGTCAGAGCATGCTCTGGCTTTTTTATTTTGACTTTATACGCCCCAAACTGATTCTAAAACATTAGTTTGTTCACGACCAGGACCTACTGAGAAAGTCGAGATACGTACGCCAACTAGTTCACCAACCCGACGAACATAGTTACGAGCAGCTTCTGGTAACTCTTCTAAAGTTCGGCATGAAGTAATATCTTCAGACCATCCTGGCAATTCTTCATAGATTGGTTTGCAATCTGCTAATTCCTTAAGTGATGCTGGATAATGAGTAATTTGTTCACCATTACTACGTTCGTAAGCAACACAAATTTTTACTGTTTCAAGTCCTGAGAGAACGTCAATTGAATTCAAGCTAAGATTTGTCAAGCCAGAAACACGTTTTGCATGACGCATTACGACTGAGTCAAACCAACCAACACGACGTGGACGTCCTGTTGTTGTTCCATATTCATGTCCTACTTCACGAATTTGATGTCCAACTTCATCAAAAAGTTCTGTTGGGAATGGACCATCACCCACACGTGAAGTATAGGCTTTACAAACACCAACAACTTTTGAAATTTTTGATGGACCCACACCAGAGCCAATCGTTACCCCACCAGCTACTGGGTTTGATGAAGTTACAAATGGGTATGTTCCTTGGTCAATATCAAGCATTACCCCTTGCGCACCTTCAAAAAGGACACGTTTTCCTGCATCAAGGGCATCATTCAAGATAACTGAAGTATCTGTCACATATTTTTTAAGTTGTTGACCGTATTCATAGTATTCTTCAAATATTTCTTCAAATTCGATTGGTTCTGAATCATACATTTTTACAAATTCACGGTTTTTAGCTTCAAGGTTTGTACGTAAACGTTCCTCAAAGATTTCTTTGTCAAGTAAGTCTGCAACACGAATTCCGACACGAGCTGCTTTATCCATATAGGCTGGACCAATCCCTTTAATGGTTGTCCCAATCTTCTTATCGCCTTTGGCTTCTTCTTGAAGGAAGTCTAATTTTTTATGGTAAGGCAAGATAACATGTGCACGGTCTGAAATACGTAAACTCTCTGCAGAAACTCCATTTTCAGCGAGATAAGCGATTTCTTCAATCAGTGATTTTGGGTTAACAACGACACCATTCCCAATAACGGAAATCTTTTCAGGGAAGAAAATTCCTGATGGAATAAGGTGAAGTTTGAACTTTTTGCCGTCGATGACGATGGTATGACCTGCATTGTCTCCCCCTTGATAACGGGCAATAACTTCTGCATTTGAGCTTAGGAAATCTGTAATTTTACCTTTTCCTTCGTCTCCCCATTGCGTTCCGACAACTACTACTGATGGCATAATATTCTCCTTTTGGATAGTTTTGACTATCCACTTTTCTTAAAATATTTTGCACGCTCCAAGTTCGCTTGGCTGGCATTTCTGAAAAACTTCTTCAACTTTTGAACTAATTTATCAAAAGTAAAAGATAAATCATTTCTTGAAAGCTCCTATCGCACTATTTTTTATTTTATCAAAAAACATCAAGATTTACTTAAAAAATCCTGATGCTTTTGATTAAATCTAAATTATCGTTCGGAAATACGGAACTTTTTTAATCTTTAAATTATGTTTTACAAAAAACTGAGAATTTTGGAGACTGTTCCACTTTCTAGTAAAACCATTATTCCAAGTATTATATAAACAAAAGCAAGAATCCAACGACTGTATTTTTCTAAAACGTCATGAAGGTGAGGATTTTTTGCAATTGTTTTTCCAAGAAGCCCTAAAATTAATATGTTTAAGGCAAAAATTATTATTGATAATAGCAAATTATTAGCTGACAGTGTCATAAAAAATGGAGTAAACAAAGCAATATTATCCGCTCCACAACTCGCAAAAGAAATGATAATAACAGTTCCAAGCAAGCTTTTATTTTTCCTTTTTTGTAGCAATTCATCTAATTCTTCATCGTCATCATCATCCCCAAAGAATAAATATTTTATTCCTAGTCCTAAAGGAATCAGGCCCAGTAAGCCTAAAATCCACTCTTCTGGAACAAGTTTTAGGATGACCGCAAAAAATAAACTGACCAATACAAGTGCAAAAGAACCAATTATTTGTCCCAAAGTAATAGATAAATGACTTTTTTTATCAAAACGAACATATAATATTGCTAGTAATATAAGTAAATCTAGGGCTGTTGCCCAGTAGATAACCGTTGAATTTATTATAACTGAAAACATATTAACCATTTTCTAACCTCTCAAAGCTATTGAGGATGAGCTTTTTCATTATTCTACTAAATAAAAAGCTATAAGCAAAGGGTTTAAGATTGACAACTTTAAATGCTTTGAACAATTTCCATGGATATTTATTATTTTTGTTACAACTTGTAAGTTTCGATTCTTTAAATTTTAGAAAACGAATAAAAGACAGGACAATATTCTTCAGTTAAGAGCTAGAAAAATATCCATTATACAATTATTATCACTTATCTGACATTTGAGTTATTAATTTAGTGAAAGAAGCGAGATATTTTTTTCTTCAACTACTTTTAATTGACCATTTTCCAATTTTACAATACAGCTATGTTGATAATTTGATTCATCACCAAATATAACGGTAGCTTTCTGTCCATCAGCTAAGATGATGATGTCGCCTTTTTTCATGTTCTAAATTCTTTCTATTTTATAAAAATGGATTTTATCCAGTTGGATGATAGATTACATTTATCTTGAGATTATAGTTTGCACCCTAATACAAGTTTTAATATTTTAGCAAAATAAGCTATATTTTTTCGAATTATTAGTGCTAATTGTCTTAGAAAACTTTATTTTCTCAATCATTTATCGGAAATGCATCCATAGATTTTAGAGAACGAGCAACTGGGACAATTCTTTTACTTTTTTGTTGACTTTTAAAACCTAGAGTAATTTCAGAATTATCGTTAGGCAGCTTCTTAGCAATTTTAGAAACTATTTTTTGCAGGACTATAATTTTACTTTGTGCATAAGAATCCCCCATTTGTGAATCTATATTTATATTAAATAGCCTTTTTGAATCTCTTTCTTTTTTTGGATAAACTTCAATCATATCTCCTTTAGAAATATCTGCATTTGTCACATTATGAACGACTTTATAGCTCCATTCATAATTATCAAAAGTAAGCTTCGAATCCCCTTTAACAGCAAGTTCTGATTTTAAATCTGAAATTACTGAATCGTACTTGCTATTTTTATTCTTTGAGCATGACGATAATGTTAATATTACAAGAAAAGTAAGACCCCATAAGATAATTTTTTTCATAACTACTCCTAGTTGTTAAACTCTTATTCCATGTCAATTTGTTTTTTTATTTTGTGATTGAAAAATTATGAATCTTGAGGAAATGTCCAATTTTTATTGGTTGAATTATAATATGTTCTTGCCTCATTTATTATATTATCAAAAGTAGGAAGTCCTAATCCTCCATTTTCATAATGAGCTTCAGTATAAGCTCTTAAATGTTCAGGGAGTATTTCTTTTACTTTGTTTTCAATCGCTTCTGTACACTGCTTATAATCGCTATCATATTTTTCTTGAAACTGACTGTCACTATAACTTATTTTTGGTTCAGCATACATGGTAATGATATCTCGCAACATTTGTCTATGCCAAGCCTCTTTCTCAAGTTCAATAGATTTATATCCTTCTTCAAGTTTCTCCTGATCTTCTTGTGATAATTTTGATGAATCCTTGTAATCAATTGAAGAACCAGTATCTGTAGACTCCCTTTCTTTTTTGGAAGATTGAGAAGTGCTACTAGCAAAACTTGCTTGTGAACTCTTTGGACTGGGATAGAAAAAGATCGTTAATAAAATTCCTATCGCAAATATTAAAAGACTCACAATAACAGTTCCTAAAACAAGCACTGTTTTTTTATTAGAGTTTGGAACACTAGACTCCTCGCGTACCAAGCCTAGTGAAAGAGCCTTTTCATAGTCTTCTTCATTAGGCTCACGCCCATTTACATTTTTAAAGGATTTCTCCCACTCCTTTTTTCTAATCATTTTCTACTCCAAATTTTCATAATTTATATAAAATCATTCTCTTTTAAAGAACATTTTTATGTAGCTTAACAATATCAGTCCCAAAAATTTCTAATTTTTTTCTCAGGATGGATATTTTGTTTTACAGTATATGAGTCCAATTCAATTTTTATTACTCCAACTCGCTCTAACATTTTTTCTGGCATGGGGTCGTATTCTTTTCCTTTTGCTGCATGCTCCATTAAAAGCTCCAATGCCACCCTCTTTTCGTCCAAATTTTCTATCATTTCTGCTTTTCCAAAACCAATCAAACTTTGATAAGCATAAGAATAAGTTGAAGCATTTTTATTTCCTTCGATTAGCTTATGATGACTATCCATTTCGACAGCAACTAAAGGATTTTTTCTAGCATTGATACTTTCTTTCCTTCTTTTGCTCCATGAACATATAGTGTTAGTTGATCATTATTATCCCAAGAATAGCCGAAATTTACTGGTACTACATAGGGGTAAATTTCTCCATTTATGGCCAGACGAACGACTTGTACTTCTTCAACCAGTTCTTTAATTAGCTCAATATCTGTAACCTGTCTTTTAGCTCTTCTCATATCCATTGTTATTATCCTTTACTTCTGTATTTGTTCAATTAATTTATATTAAATTTTTACATATGATTATTTTAAAATACCATTCTCAGGGTTTACTTATCCAACGAATCCATTCGGGCAAAGCTTCTTTTTTAGGCTTGTAACCTTTCTTAAACAACGTATAAAAATATTCTTTATTAAGACGTTCAAATCTATCTAAAAATGATTCATCTACATTTTCATTTTTACGAACTGCATTGATAAAAGCAGTTAAAATAATTGCTATGAATAATCCTATATAAATTAATATAAAAAAAGCAATAAATATTAATATTGGTCCAAGTGGTACAGTTCGCATAATTCACATTCTTTCTTTTAATAATTGGTTTCAGGATACATAAATTTACAAATACAAATAATTTTTATAGTTTATTATCAAAACACCAGTTAAATTTAATGGTCCAAGTTCCATTTTACAATCTCACTAACCAAGCGTTTGAGTTCATTGGTTTCAACATCATAAGGAACTTTTATGGTCCCTTTACTGCATTCATATTGTTCTTTAAGAGACGCACTATTATTTTCAATGAAGTTTGGTTTGGGATAAATTCCTAAGTGCTTTTTTTGAGGACTTGCATAAATAAGGACATTCTTATCCTTAAACCATGCAGGCATTCCGTAGGAAATACGTTCTTGTGCTTCAGGAAAGACCAATTTTACAGTTTCTCTGACAATGTTCATTAACTCATCATTTTTAAAATAATCTTCAAATTCCATAGCAGGCCTCTCTCATCTTCATTATCATTTTTTTGTTGTTTTTAGTAATAATATGTTCAAAAAATTTATTTACTGCTATTAGTTTATCAAAATCCTTTATTCTTAACAAACACTTTTAAGCTTTCTCAAACATCAAAGGAAAATCTGAGGTTTTTTCTTGCTTTTATATCATTTATTGATTGACAATTTTTGTGCTCTATTGAGGTCAGTTGGGGTCTTGTGGTACAATAGACTCATGGATAAAATTATCAAATCAATCTCAAAAAATGGGCATTTCAGAGCTTTTGCTTTGGATTCAACCCTAACTGTGAAAGAAGCACAGGAACGCCATCAAACATGGCCAACTTCGACGGTTGCCTTAGGTCGTACATTGATTGCTGGACAAATTTTAGGAGCTAATGAAAAAGGTGATACTAAAATTACAGTTAAAGTTCTGGGTGATGGAGCAATGGGGCCAATCATCGCAGTCGCTGACAGCCGCGGCCATGTCAAAGGTTATGTCAAAAATCGTGAACTCGACTATAAAAAAGCTTCAACTGGTGAAGTGTTAGTTGCTCCTTTTGTTGGTAATGGCTTTTTAGTTGTGGTCAAAGACATGGGACTTAAACAACCTTATAGTGGTCAAGTTGATTTAATTACTGGTGAAATTGGCGAAGACTTAGCTTGGTATTTTTTAAGTTCAGAACAAACTCCTTCTTCTGTTGGTGTGAATGTTTTGCTTAATGAAGACTCAGATACAGTCAAAATTGCTGGTGGATTTATGTTGCAAGCTTTGCCAGATGCTACTGACGAAGAAATTACCGAAATTGAACATAATATTAAAAGTATGCCTTCAATTGCAACAATGCTGACCAGTGAAGAACCATTAAAAACGATGTTAGACAATATTTATGGCGATATGGAATACAAAAATCTTGGCGAATTTCCTTTGGAATTCAAATGTGATTGTAGTAAGGAACGTTTCCTTGAAGGCATTAAATCTTTAGGAAGAGAACCAATTGAGGAAATGATAGCCGAGGATCACGGTGCTGAAATTATTTGTCAATTCTGTGAAAACAAATATGAGTATTCTGAAGATGAATTAAAAGCACTCCTTAAGTAAAATAACTAATTATTTTACTGACAGAAATTCTGTCAGTAAATAGAATTGAGAAAAATGACTGTAAAATTTTTTATTGCTTCTACATTAGACGGCTATATTGCCACCAAAGAAGAAAGTCTCCAATGGCTTTTTGATGTTGAGGGTGAGGGTGATAACGGCTATGGTGCTTTTTATAGTGATATTGATACAATCATTATGGGTAAAAAGACTTATGATTGGTTAGAAAAAGAGCAAGCCGGTCAGTGGCCTTATTCTGACAAAACTTCTTATATTTTAACTCATCAAGAAATTTCTTCTACTGACAATATCGTTTTTATTGACAAAGAAAAACTGACAGAGCTGTCAGTAAATTTTGCGGATACTGACAAAAATATCTGGGTTGTTGGCGGCGGAGAAGTCATCAAACTTTTTCTTGAAAATCATTGGGTTGATGAATTACAAGTTACCATTGCCCCAGTTTTACTAGGAGACGGAATTTCACTTTTTCCGTCAGGAAATTACAAAGAGAAACTTCAACTGATTGACACAAAAACCTACGGACAATTTGTTGAATTACATTATTTAGTAAAAAAATAGATACTGACGATTTTGTCAGTATTTTTTGTCAGTAAAACTTACTGACAGAATTCACCGACAGAGCTGTCAGTAACTTTTTAAGCCTTAAAACCTTGTGAAATCTCAAAAAATTGCTATAATATTCTTTATGACTATGGACAAAATTTACAACGAATCGTGGAAAATTGGCGATATCGAAATAAAAAATAAAATTGTGTTAGCACCAATGGCCGGAATTACGAATAAAGCTTTTCTGACTACTGCTAAAGAATTTGGAGCTGGACTTGTTGTAACTGAAATGATTTCTGATAAAGGAATTGAACATCGCAACAAAAAAACTTTGGAAATGATGGATTTTGAAGGGGTCCCTCATCCACTCTCAATGCAAATTTTTGGGGGTGAAGTAGATACTCTGGTTGAAGCAGCCAAATTTGTTGAAGCAAATACTGTTGCTGATATTATTGATATCAATATGGGTTGCCCAGTACCCAAAGTAACTAAAAACGAAGCCGGTTCTCGTCTTTTGCTTGATCCTGATAAAGTTTATGATGTGGTCTCTGCTGTTTCTAAAGCTATTTCAAGACCACTAACAGTGAAAATCCGAATTGGTTGGGATGACGACCACCTTTTTGCAGTTGAAAATGCTAAAGCAATTGAAGCGGGAGGCGGAGCGGCTGTTTCTATGCATGCACGAACCAAAGCACAAGCTTATACAGGAAATGCTCAAGAAAATTGGCACTGGCTCAAAAAATTGACCGAAAATGTCAATATTCCGGTCATCGGAAATGGCGATGTCAAGACTCCTGAAGACGCGAAACGCATGATTGATGAAACAGGCGTCACTGCGGTCATGATGGGAAGAGCAGCCCTTGGAAACCCTTGGATTCTTCATCGTACCGAGCATTATCTACGAACAGGTGAACTATTGCCTGAACCAACAGTTGCGGAAAAAATGGAAATTGCAAAACTTCACTTGGCACGTCTCGTCGAATTAAAAGGTGATAATCTTGCTAGCCGAGAATTTCGTCAGCACGCAGCATATTACCTAAAAGGAGCTTCTCGTGCAGCAAAAGTAAAAGTTGCTGTCAATCAAGCAGAATCACAAGCAGAAATTATCACTATTCTCGATAATTTTGTGAATGGAATCAAATAAAACGATATGAAATCTGGAAATTTCCAGGTTTTTTAGTTATAATAAATATAGAAATAAATATTCACACAATTCCGAAAATAGAAAGGGTTTTCTATATGCGTACTACAAAAGCCACTGAAGAAATCGAAAAAGCTATTATTCACCTGAAGAAAGCAAAACGAGAAATTAGTAATTATACTTTTGAATACAATGTTCAAAACTTGATTCAGTTAGATAAGACAATTAAGCAGTTGGAAAATATCAAAACTGGAATCAATGCAGATAGTTTTTCTGTTGAAGGAGTCAAATCTACTGGTGAAATTGAAGGCGCACGTCTTTCAAGATAATTAATTTCACTGACAAAAATAAAAAATAGCTCTCTTGAGCTATTTTTTTCCTTTTTTAGCCACTTTATAACGACTGCGTGGATAAGTGAAATCACCAATGACTTCATGAACATTTATAATTGATGTGAAAGCATTCGGGTCAAGAATAGACAAAATTTGTTTTACTTCTTGAATTTCTCCAGGGTTTAAAACAACATATAAAATTTCTTTAGAATTTCCTGAATAAGCCCCTTCTCCATGTAAATAAGTCGCGCTACGACCGATTTCTTCAATAATTGCTTTAGCAATTTCAGCATGATTATTCGTGATAATAAGCATTCCTCGAACCGTATAACCACCAGATTGAACCACATTAATTACTTGTGCTGCCACAAAACTTGCAATCAAAGTGTACATCATATGGCGTAAATCAATATAGCTTAATGAAAGTAACATCACACAAGCATCAAAGATAAAGAAAGTTCGTCCAACAGCAACCCCAGCCTTAATCTGCAAAAGCTTGGCAATAATATCGGCCCCACCAGTCGTTCCACCAAAACGGAAAACTAAACCAATTCCTGTTCCGGCAAATACACCAGCGAGCAAGGCAGCGATTAAATAATCATGTCCAACATTAATTGCGACTGGAATCCGTTGGAAAATCCACATCCAGATTGAAAGACTCACGATTCCCCAAATTGTATAAACAAAAGTTCGGCGCCCAAGAAAGCGATAGCCAAGAATTAAAAGTGGAATATTTAAGATAAGCTGGGTGTAGGAAGGGTCAATATTCAATAAAGCATAACCAATCAATGAAAGCCCAGCGACTCCACCTTCAGCCAAGTGGTTCCCCATGTTGAACTCAACAAAACCAAAGGCATAGATTGCTGTACCAATTGTAACAGCAAGAAGTTGCAAAAAATGCACCTTAGATAATTTTTTCATAATATTCCTCAAAAATTTCGATGAAATATCCTTGCCGAGGGCAAGGATGTTTAAATCTATTGTAGTTTAAATTTAGAATTTAGTCAACTTTTGAAAACTTCTCCCTTTTTAACTTAAGTATCTTAAAAAAAATAGCCCAATGAGCTATTTTATTTTTTTAAATCTTTAAATCTACCCCGTTTAGGAGCGAAATCTCCCACAACTTCATGAACATTGATGACTGAAGCGAAGGCATTCGGGTCAATTACCGATAGAATTTGTTTTACTTCTTGTATTTCACTTGGGTTAAGAACAACGTAAAGCACTTCTTTTTCAGTTCCTGAATAGGCTCCTTCACCGTGTAAATATGTTGCGCTTCGACCAATTTCTTCAATAATTGTTTTAGCAACTTCTACATGATGATTTGTGATAATAAGCATTCCCCGAACTGTATAACCACCATTTTGAATCAAATTAATCATTTGCATTGAAATAAAACTGGCAATCAAAGTATACATCATATGTTTAAGGTCAACATAACTTAAAGATAGAGCCAAGATACAAGAGTCAAAGATAAAAAGCATTCGCCCAACAGGAATTCCTTTTTTTATTTGAAATAACTTAGCAAGAATATCTGTCCCACCTGTTGTTCCACCAAAGCGAAAGACTAATCCGATTCCTGAACCTGAAAAGACTCCGGCGAGTAAAGCGGCTATTAGAGTATCATTTCCAATATTAATTGTAAAACTGACCCTTTGGAAAATCCAAATCCAAACAGCTAAACTCACAATTCCCCAAATTGTATAAATAAAGGTTCTTCTTCCTAAAAAACGATAACCTATCATAAGAAGAGGAATGTTGATTAAAAGTTGAACATAAGAAGGGTCAATATGCCATAAAGCATAAGAAATCAAAGAAAGTCCGGCGACCCCTCCTTGAGCTAAGTGATTCGCCATATTAAAGGCGACAAAGCCAAAAGCATAAATTCCAGTACCAATTGCGATGGCAAGCAAGTACAAAAAATGTACTCGTGCAAATCTTTTCATTTTATTTCCTCCTTTATTTTTTTAGATAATAAGGGGAGAAAGTCCTCCTTTTGGCTTTCTCCCTTTTATCTTTCTTTTTTCAATGTAAAACCTAAGCAGTTAATCTTCTACTTCTGCAAATTTTCCAAGCACTCGAACATTCTCCGATATTGATACAAAAGCATGTTCGTCATATTTTTGAATAATATCCTTGAATTCCTGATATTCATACATTGTAATGACAGTCATGAGGACGGTCTGACTGGTATGTGTATAGCCACCTTCCGCGTCATGTAAAATGGTTACTCCATGTTTAAAACGATTCACTAATTTCTTTGTCAGTAATTCTGGATTTTTAGTTACAATCATTACTTGAAGACGTTTTTGTCTTGTAAAGATTGCATCTTGTACACGAGAGTTAACGAAAATAGCAATTAAACTATAGAGCATGTATTCCCAGCCAAAAAGAACTCCGGCTGTAAAAATAATCACACCATTGACCAGAAATGCCAAAGTTCCAACACTTCTTCCTGTTTTCTTACGCATATAGAGGCTGACGATATCAGTCCCTCCAGAAGAAATCCCAGATTTCATTGCATTCCCAACACCAAATCCCATAATTGCCCCACCAAAGACAGCATTAATAACTGGCTCATGAGTTAAGGGCGTCACTGGAATAAAATGGATGAAAACTGAACTCATAACAACTGTAATCACTGTATAAACGGTGAACTGTTTGCCTATTCCTCGCCAAGCAAGAATGAAAAGTGGCGCGTTTACTAATATCAAAGAAGCAGAAATAGGTAAGATATTATGACCACTTATTCTGGCTACTAATTCAGTAACAACCTGAGCTGCACCCGTCGCACCAGAAGCATACACATGTCCTGGCTGATAGAAAAAGTTCAATGCGAATGATGAGAAGACAGCATAAACAACTGCTGCCGAAAATTTATTTGCCATTTTTTCAGCGCCAATAGATTTTAAAACTTGATAAAGTCCAATTCTATCTAGAAGGGCGCCGAGAATTTTATTGATCTTTGTTTGCAAGTTTAATACTCAATTCTTCCAGTTGTTTTTCAGCAACTATGGATGGAGCCTGTGTCATTGGGTCAGAGGCTTTGTTATTTTTAGGGAAAGCAATTACTTCACGGATATTGTCTTTTCCAGCAAGCAACATTACGAAACGGTCAAGACCGAGTGCCAAAC
The DNA here is from genome assembly GCF_011800585.1 of Lactococcus sp. EKM203L. Lineage (NCBI taxonomy): Bacteria > Bacillati > Bacillota > Bacilli > Lactobacillales > Streptococcaceae > Lactococcus > Lactococcus sp. EKM203L. Next base: position 179,084 of record NZ_JAALEQ010000004.1, on the reverse strand, counting down.
CGCCATGTGGTGGGAAACCATAATCAAGTGCTTCAAGCAAGAAACCAAATTGTTCGTTTGCATCTTCTAATTTAAAGCCAAGAGCGCTCAACATTTCTTCTTGAAGTTGGCGGGTATTAATTCTTAATGACCCTCCACCAAGTTCATAACCATTTAAAACAATATCATAAGCATGGGCACGAACTTTTTTCAAATCAGAATCTTTGCTATGTCCGTCAGCAGATAAAAAGGCTTGTGTTTCTTTCGTTGGTAAAGTAAACGGATGATGAGCAGACATATAACGTTCTTCTTCATCTGACCACTCAAACATAGGCCAATCAATGACCCAAAGGAAATTGAACTGACGGAAATCAATCAATCCTTGTTGTTTACCAATCGTTAAACGAAGCGCACCAAGAGCTGAATTTGCTACATCAAGACTGTCAGCAACGAAGAGTACCAAGTCATTATCAGTCAATTTCAATTCATTAACAAAGCTGTCAGTAGATTCTGCTAAGAATTTAGAAACGCCACCAGCAAATTCACCTTTTTCAAATTTAACCCATGCAAGGCCTTTGGCCCCATTTTGTTTGGCTTGTTCTGTCAATTTATCAATTGACTTACGAGAATATTTGTCAGCAGCATCTTTGACAACAATCGCTTTAACAACTTCTGCTTCTTGGAAAACTTTGAAATCAATTGTTTTAGCAAGTGCTGACAAGTCTGTCAGTAACAATTCAAAACGAGTATCAGGTTTGTCAGAACCATAAAAGTTCATGGCATCATCATATTTCATACGTGGGAAAGGTAAAGTGACATCAATTCCTTTCACATCTTTCATGACTTTAGCAATTAACTCTTCTGTCAAATCTTGAATCTCTTCTTCTGACAAAAATGATGTTTCTAAATCGACTTGTGTGAATTCTGGCTGACGGTCACCACGTAAATCTTCATCACGGAAACATTTAACAATTTGATAATAACGATCAAGTCCAGCAGTCATTAAAAGCTGTTTCATTAATTGTGGTGATTGTGGAAGAGCATAAAATTCACCTTTATTAACCCGAGATGGAACAAGATAATCACGCGCCCCTTCTGGTGTTGATTTATTTAAAAATGGTGTTTCAACATCAATGAATCCTGCTCCATCCAAATATTCACGAATTGAACGAGTCGTCGCATGACGCATTGTGATATTTTTAAGCATTTCTGGACGACGTAAATCAAGGTAACGATATTTCAAACGAGTATCATCAAGAACTTCAACATCATCTTTAATTTCAAAAGGTGTTGTTTTAGAAGTAGACAAAATTTCAATGGCAGTCGCTTCAATTTCAATACCACCAGTTTTAATTTTGTCATTCTTGCTTGCGCGCTCAACAACTTTACCTGTCACTTCAAGAACAAATTCATTGCGTGCTTTATCAGCTGCTTCTGCCACATCAGCCGCTGCTGTTTCAGGATTGACAACGATTTGGACAATCCCTTCTCGGTCACGTAAATCAATGAAAATTAATCCACCAAGATTACGACGTTTGGCTACCCAGCCTTTAACCGTAACCGTTTGATTTAAGTATTCTTCTGTAATATTTCCCGCGTAATTTGTACGTTTCATATAAATGTAAATTTTACTCTTCTAGTACACAAAGTAAAATTTTACTCCTCTTTCTTTTTATTATCTATAGTTTTGTTTTTCAGGTATGACACCACGAACACCACCGGTTGGATTCTTTACATCTCCCTGATGCCGCGGTATTAGATGAACATGACAATGAAAAACAGTTTGTCCAGCTGCTTTACCAACATTAATGCCAATATTGTAGGCCTCGGCATGAAATTTCTCAGTTAAATTATCTTTTGATAAGTCTAAAAGTTCTTCAATTGCTTTTCTTTCAGCTTTGGTCATCTCAAAATATGAAGACACATGTCTTTTAGGCGTAATCAACATATGACCTTCACTGACTGGATAGGCATCATAAAATGCCTGTGCCAATTCATTTTCAAAGATTGTATCTTTCATCTGACAAAATGGACAATCCGTCATCAATTCACCCCTGCTTTAAGTCACTTAAAGTTCTTCATCCGCATAAATCTCTTCAAAAATCGGTGCAAATGATTCATGAACAGCTTTAAGTGTTGTTTCTACTTGTTTACGTGTTTGATTATGTTTCACTTTGATTTGACCTGTGCGAATCTCATCTTCTCCAAGTGTAATAATCAACTCAGCACCCAATTTTTCAGCCGTTTTAAATTGCGCTCCTAGTTTTCGATTTGAGAAATCACGTTCGACTTTAAAGGCCTGTTCACGTAGGCTTTCAGCTAATTTTGTTGCTTCAAGATTTGCTTTTTCGCCCATTACAGCAATATAAACATCCAAAGTTTCTTCAGGAATGAAATTAATTTCTTGTTTTTGAGCAATCATCAAAAGTCTTTCAATTCCTAAACCAAAACCAAAGGCAGGAGTTGCTGGTCCGTCGAAATATTCAACTAACCCATCATAACGTCCACCACCACATACGGTCAAATCTTTGCCATCAAAATCAACAATAAATTCAAAAATTGTATCATTATAATAATCCAAACCACGAACCATATTTGGGTCAATAGTGTACTCAATATGTAAAGCTTCAAGTAAGGCTTTCACTTCTTCAAAATAAGCCTTTGAAGCTTCATTGAGATAATCTAAAATAGCTGGAGCATTTTTAACAATTGCGATGTCTTCTGCTTCTTTACTATCCAAAACGCGTAAAGGATTTTCATTGAGACGACGACGGCTATCTTCTGAAAGTTGATTCTCAAAAGGAGTCAAATAATCAATCAATGCTTGACGGTAAGCCATGCGACTTTCCATATCTCCAAGTGTATTTAGAGCTAGTTTAAGACCAGTAATTCCTAACTGGCGGAAAAGTGTGTCAGCCATTGCAATAATTTCTACATCAACTGCTGGATTTTTCACTCCTAAACACTCTACACCAAATTGATGAAATTGACGTAAACGTCCTGATTGTGGACGTTCATAACGAAACATTGGTGCGTCATACCATAGCTTCACTGGTTTTACTACTTCAGGGGCATAGAGTTTATTCTCAATATAAGCCCGAACAGCTGAGGCAGTTCCTTCTGGACGAAGCGCAATATGACGTCCCCCTTTATCCTCAAAATCATACATTTCTTTGGTAACAATATCACTTGTTTCACCTGTTGCACGACTAAAAAGTTCATAGCTTTCAAACATTGGTGTCCGAATTTCTTTGAAATTATAATCATTGAAAACGCCACGAGCAATTTCTTCGATGTACTGCCATTTTGCAGTTTCAGCAGGCAGTAAATCTGCTGTTCCTTTTGGTTTTTGAAGTTTCATTTTTTTCCTTTCGGTTAACTGGGAGTAAAAATCTTTATGATTATTCATTGGGTTTGAACATTCATTTCAAAGATACCGTTTACATAAGAAAGCACCCCAAAGCTTCTCGCTCTAGGGTGCATCATTGCACGGTACCACCTAAATTTGCTCCTAGAAAATCAGAGCCTCAGATTGATTATAACGTTATCACCGATAAACACTGTCACAAACCCTATGAGCTTTCACCAACACTCACTCTCTTTTCTATTATTGTAACGCAAAAAGTGAGCCAAAGCAAGCAACTTTTGTAGGATTTAGAAAATATTTTAACTTCTATGATTCTTCTAAATTAAGAACATGGCGATTATAATATTTTTGAGCAAAATCACGACTAATAGGAACTTCTAAAAAGTCAAATAAAGCAATCACTCTAATCATTTCTTTTTGACCTTCTATTTTTCCATTCCTATAATCTAAATAAGCCCAAGCAAAGCGATAAAGTCCTTGGACATGTGTATCAAGTGCTTCTGCCTAGTGATGAACCATTGATAATAAGTCACTTGCTTTTTGGGTTTCCCCTCTACTTATGAGTGTCATAGCACATCGCCTGGCAGTCTGTACAATACGACGTCGATAAATTAATTTTCCTTTATATTCTTTCTCATGTAAATTAATATCTGATATTATTGCATAAACTAAAGAGTAAGGGAGTTGCCAAGCATTTAAAGCCAAAATTCCTAAACTATATTCAAGCCAAAGCTCGATTCCAAATAAAAAATCACTAATTTCTGTTACTTCTTCTTTATTTAATATTTGATGACAAGCTTTAGCAGTTAATTCTAAGAAACGGTAATCAGTGTATTGTCTGGTCAATCTTTCTTGCGAATGCAATTCAAGCCACTCATTGTTATAGTTCAAAGTTTCAAAATTTTCTTCAAGTATCTTAACTTTTATTTCTTGATTATTCGCATATTTGTGTGCTTCATTTTGAATCATTTCTGCTTCCGCAAATTCTTCTCTTAACTGTATCCTATCCAATCAATTAATATAATGAACAAAATAATCATCCTTACTTTCATTTTGCTTTTGGATAAAGATTGGGGTCAATAATGTTTTCGTTGACAGCTTTATCATAAAGACCTCCAACATCCGTGAATTCATCAGCATTAACGATTAGTCCTGTAAACAGAACCAGTCCCAGTAGTAGTGCGATGAGGCCTCCAATTTTAAATTTTTTCATTTGTTTTTTCCTTTTTAGGCTCAGGGTGCAAGACTTTTTTTGTAATAATATTTTCTGTTCATTTGTGCAAAAATCTCCTTTCTATTGTGAACTACAAGTGTTTCAAATTAGCATTATATTCTTTCTAAAATCATTATAACAGCTGATTTTTCGACTTCTTTTATTCGTCCCATTTCTGGCACTCCAAATAAAAAAAACCAAGTATTTCTACTTGAATTTTTTTATTTTCTATTTGGAAATGATTAATCAGCATTTCTAAAAACTTGCATATTTTTAGCAAAATAGTCATAGCCACTATAAATGGTAAAGAAGACACAAACATAAAAGAGGATTGTTCCTATATACAAGGGATTTCCAATGAAAAGGAAAATAACGCTCAACATTTGTGTGGCAGTTTTGATTTTACCAGGCATTGCAGCCGCCATAACAACTCCACCTTGTTCAACGAGTAAGAGGCGCAATCCTGTAACCGCAAGCTCACGGCAAATAATAATCGCAACAGCCCACATTGGAACAACATGAAGTCCAACTAGAACAACAAAGGCAACCATATTGAGCATTTTATCGGCCAAAGGGTCCGCAAATTTACCAAAATTGCTGACAACGTGCCATTTACGGGCGAGATATCCATCAAGCCAGTCAGTAAATGAGGCTACGGCAAATACAATTGCTGCGATGACCCACATCACTGAACTATGGTCTTGTGAAACAAAACCATTAAAATGTGCACCTTCTGGTAAATAAAATAAAATCACAAAGATTGGAATCATAAAAATCCTTGCCATTGTCAATTGATTGGGTAATTTCTCTTTCATAGTTCTCCTTTTTCAGCTTAAAATAAGCCTCAACTTTTATTTATTGAGCAGCTGAATTGCTTGTCGTTCGATTAATTTGTAAAGTAATTTTATTTGGTCCAGTTGTGGTTAGTGATGATAAATCAAGAGCTTTTCCATTAACCGTAATGGTAAGCCCTTGAACACTTCCAAGTGTAATTACTGAATTTTCTGCGCCTGTTGTCACTAAAGCAGACAGACTATTTGCTCCATCAGATAATGTTTGACCAGTTGCTGGAACATTGGAATTCGTCATGCCAACCCAAATTGTTCGTCCTGCTGCAACTGAAAAATCAACTTTTATAGGGTCAGAAATATTAGAAATTGTGGCAATCATTGCCGAACTTGAGCCTGAGATAGCAATTGTTGGTTCAGGTGTACTACTACTTGCTTGTGTACTACTTTCTGATGGTTTTGTAGAGCTTGTAGAAGACTTAGAAGTACTAACTTCACTCTTTGAATAAGAATAATCATTGGTTATTAAATCTGGTGTTTCTGGTTTATTCATAATTACCGCTGCAAAAACACCTACTACAATTAATAATGCCGCTGCTGATAAAGAAATAATTGGTACATAATGACGCCATGTTTTTGGCACTTCTTCCTCAGGTTCTACTCGCTCACTCGGTTTCACAAAATGATAATTTTCTAGGATATCCTCTTTATCCTCAACTGTGATTCCTTTGCCTTCATCATAGGCTTGAATAATTCTATCTGCATTCAACCCCAATTTTTCTGCATATTGTTTGAGGTAAGCTTTAATGTAAAAGTCACCCGGTAGGGCTTTATAGTCATCTGTCTCCAGTGCTACGATATATAATTTTTGTACTTGAGTTAATTGTTCTGCTTCAGAAAGATCAAGTCCAAGCGATGTCCGCTTTTCTTTTAAGACTTGTCCGATTGTTTTGATTGTCAACATATCCTCCCTTCATTTTTGTACTGCACATCGATTGTTAATTATCACTGTTCTTTGTTTATTTTGGAGATTTTTACTATCTCGCCTTAGAAATTGCGCTGACAAAGTTTCACTGAAACTTTGAGCGACTTTTATTTTACTGACAGAAAGATTTTAATAGGCTTAATTTCTGTCAAAGGATAGCCGTTGGGACTTTAGTCCCTTGCGGATATGCTTAAATTTCTGTCAGTAGATTTTTAGCTTTTCTGTCTTACTGACAGAAGGATTTATTTAGGTAAAATTGTAAATTCTACTTTTTTCATCTCAGAAATAAATTGGTCAGCAAATTTTTCAATTTCTGACAGACTTAATTCTTTCAAAATTTCAGGGAAATCAAAGAAAGTTAAGTCACCATAAATTTCTGATGAAAATTGATTAGCAATATATTCAAGCGAATTTAATGAACTAAAATAATCTCCCAACATTTCTCTTTTGAGTAAGTCGAGATGCTCCTCACTAAAATCTCTATCTATTTTATAACTTTTTATGGCTTCTTGCAAAGTTTGACCTAAAATTTGCGGATTTTCTGTGTCAGCAGTCAACACTGCAAAATGAAATCTCTTGTCCAAATCGAAGGAGAAACCAAAGGAATCGTCGATTAGGCCTGAATTATAAAGCTCTTCATAGCGCTGACTGGTTCTACCAAAAAGCAAATCGAGAAAAAGTTGATTGGCTAATTTATATTTAAATAGGGTCTTTGAGTCACTTGAAAGTTGGTCTTCACCGCGCAGACCCAAAGCAAATTTTGGCATGGCGACTTCAAGTTCCAAACTCTCTCCCGAAATTGGTTCGCTCGCTTTAATTTCTTTTCTTTGAATTTCTGCTAAATCAGCAAAGTCTTTTCTAGCTTGATTACTTCTTACAAAGTCTGACATCATCTCAATATCAAAAGGACCTGTTAGGAACAAATTCATATTTTTAGGATGGTAAAAAACTTCATAATTTTTATACAAATCATCTGCCGTAATGGCATTAATTGTCGCCGGTGTCCCAGCAATATCAGCTGCTAAAGGAGAATCAGGGTACATTTTTTCCAAAAGCCCTGCAAAAAGACGCCAATCGCTGTCATCTTGATACATTTGGATTTCTTGTTGAATAATTCCTTGTTCCTTTTCAACATTTTCTTTTGTAAAATAAGGTTTTTGGACAAAATCAAGTAAAAGTTCTGTACATTCATAAGAATTTTCACGAGTAGAAAAAAGGTATGAAGTCCTTGAAAAACTTGTAAAAGCATTAGTTTGAGCCCCCAAAGCTCCAAACTTATACATGACATCACCCTCTTCTTTTTCAAAAAGTTTATGCTCTAAGAAATGGGCGATTCCTTCTGGAAAAGTCTGAAATTCACTTTCTCCCAATGGGACAAAACTTGTATCAAGTGAACCAAAATTTGTAGTGAACAAGCCGTAAGTTCGATTGTAATCTGCTTTTGGAAGATAATAAACTGTCAAGCCATTAGGCAAAATATCTGTAAATAATCTCTCACCTATTTTCTCATAAAACTTACTTTTCAAGGCTGACCTCCATTTTTTCCTGATTCACAGTAAATCCTTTCATAAAGTATTCTGCCTGCAGATTTAATGATTTTGCAACGCTAATCAAATCGGCTTTTGAAACAGATTCGAGGGCATTTAAAAATTCAGACATCGGTAAAAATTTATCTGGAATAAGTGCTTTTACATACTCTAACTCAATTGTGTTTGACGGCGAATCCTGCCCCACAAAATAAGCATTTCGTAACATTGTTTTGGTTTGCTCAACTTCTAATTCTGTAAAATCTCCTGATTTTATGGCTTCTAATTGTTCAAAGATTAAACTTTTGGCTTCTTCATAATTTTCAACGTCAATTCCAGCTGCAATTTTTAGAAAACCTGTGAAAGAATCAAAAGTTGAAGAAATTGAATAGGCTAAACTTGCTTTTTCCCGAACATTGGTAAAGAGTTTTGAATGAGCAAAACCTCCCAAAAGTCCATTCATCACTTGCAAAGCAAGGTAGTTTTTGTCTCCATAAGCAATTGGCATTTGATAAGCGAATTGCAAAATAGATTGAGCAACCTCTTTTTCATCTGTCACTACTGAGCTTTCTGTCAGTGATTGTTGATAAAAAATTTCTTTACTGACAGCTCTGTCAGTAAAATTGAAGTCTGAGAATCGTTCAATCATTCGTTTTTCATCTACATCACCTAAGACAAAGATATCAATGGCATTGTCTGTCAGCATTTTTTGATAATATTCAAAAACGGCTTTTGGATTTTCTTTGGCAATCAATTCGCTCGTTCCAACACTTGGTAATGCTTGATTCTCATCTTCAAAGAATAAATTAGCCAACTGACGGCTGGCATAATAAGAACGGTCATCATTCATTGAGGCCAAATAATGCAATAAATTTCTTTGCTCTCTTTTGAAAATTTCGGGATTGAATTGACCATTAGCAGCATCGGGTTGAAAAATTGCAATTTTCAAGAAATCGACTGCTGCTCCCAAAGTATCAAAATCAACAAGTTTAGGATTTACGATACTCATATTAAGAGAAAGTAAATGTTGTTTCCCTTTTTTAGCCACTCCTGTCGTAAACGAAGCGCCATACATTTCAGATAATTTGCGACTAAAATCTTTTCCAGTTTGATAAACCGCATTAGTGCTTTCGAGCATATTAGAAATAAGGACACGTTTCCCAAGGGTGTCAGCTGACATTTCTTCACGAAAACGAACCATTAGTCTTACTGTTTTAAATTTGCTTTCTTTAATGAGATGAAGCATCACTCCATCTGCCATTTTAATTTCTGTCAATTGACTATCACTTTCCTATTTTATCAAGCTTTTTCTAGTTATTAAGGCAACCTTTATTATACCAAAAACTGAAGCAATTTTGTGAGATTTCCTAACGAAAATGACGAATAATTTTTATCTTAAAGCTTCCTTATTTTATTCAATAAATTTCTAAATTTCCAATGAACTAAATTTCAGATTTATGTTAAAATAAGACTATGAAAAAATACATTTTATTTGAAGAATATATCACACTCGGACAAGTTTTGAAAGAACTTGGATTAATTTCAACAGGAGGTCAAGCAAAAATTTTCCTTGCTGAAAACGAAGGAAATATTTTCTATAATGGCGAAGCTGAAAATCGTCGTGGCAAAAAACTCCGTGACGGAGATTTATTAGAATTTCCAACTTTTGATTTAAAAGTTACTTTTGAGCAAGCTGACGCCGATGCGATTAAAGAACATGAAGGAGAAAAAGCTGAAGAAGCGCGTGTTAAAGCTATTGTGAAAAAAATGAACGCGGAAAACAAGACGACAAAACCAGCTAAAAAAGCTCCGCCACGCTTTCCTGGTAGAAAATAATGAAACTCAAAGCAATTGAACTCAAAAATTTTCGTAATTATGAGGAATTAAAACTTAATTTTCATCCTAATCTCAATATTTTTTTAGGACAAAATGCTCAAGGGAAAACAAATATTCTTGAGGCGATTCATTTTTTAGCACTCACTCGTAGTCACAGAACCAGTCACGATAAAGAGCTCATTTCTTGGTCGCAACAAGAAATGAAGGTCTCAGGAGTCGTTGAAAAAGCTCATGCAACTATTCCACTTGAAGTTCAATTAAGTCCCAAAGGGAGAATTGCTAAAGCCAATCATCTCAAAGAAAATCGCTTAGCCGACTACATTGGTCAACTAAAAATCTTGATGTTTGCACCTGAAAATTTGGAATTGGTCAAAGGTTCTCCTGCTACCCGCAGAAAATTTATGGATATTGAACTGGGACAAATCCATGCGGTTTACCTTTATGATTCCATGCGATATAATCGTGCGTTAAAAGAACGGAATGCTTATTTAAAATTTGATAAAGACAAAATTGATAAAAATTTTTTAAGTGTTCTTGACGGACAATTAGCTGAACATGGTAATAAAATCATGCTTGAGCGGCAAAATTTTATTGATAAACTTGAAGTTCATGCAAAAAAAATCCATGAGCAACTTACTCATGGTAAAGAAAATTTAAAAATCATTTATAATCAAAATGTGAAAACTGACTTTTCAAAAGAATTATTGAGCAGACAAGACCATGATATTTTTAGGCATCAAACATCGGTTGGCCCTCATCGTGACGATTTACAATTTTTTATCAATGAGATCAATGTTGCTGATTTTGGTAGTCAAGGACAACAACGAACCGTTGCTCTCTCAATTAAATTAGCAGAAATTGATTTAATTTTTGAAGAGACTGGTGAGTATCCGATTTTACTTTTAGATGATGTCATGAGTGAATTAGACAATCATCGTCAACTTGATTTGATTGAAACAAGTTTGGGTAAAACACAAACTTTTATAACTACAACTACTCTTGATCATCTTAAAAATTTACCTGAAAATCTGAGTATTTTCCATGTTAATGCTGGAACCATTGAACAAGAGTAATAAAAAGTTACTGATGAAACTACTAGCATATCTGTAAACTGCTAAAGCAGTAACAGCTATCCTATGACAGAAATTCATCAGTAACTTTTTTTACTTTCTGTCAGTAAAAATTTCCTTAGCAACAAAGATAGCATTTAAAACTCTTGGAAAACCGACATAAGGAACACAGTGAATAAAAGTTTCAATAATTTCTTCTTGCGTTAGTCCAACATTTAACGAAGCTTGAATATGCACGCGCAATTGATTTTCACAGCCTCCTTGAGTCAACAAACTGGTGATAGTAATCAATTGACGCTGTTTAAAATTGAGAACTCCTCGCTCATAAATCGTTCCAAAAGCAAATTCTAGCATCAGATTATTCAAGTCTGGTGCAAGGTCTTTGAGTGAATCAAAAACAACTTCAGCAGCTGCTCCATCAATTTTCGCTAAATTTTTTAAACCAATTTCTTTTTTTATTCATTTTATTTACCAGCTTTCTATGATAAAATCATTATAAACCCTCAAGTTAACTTGAGGGCAAGCAAAAAAGAGAAAAAAATGACTAAAACTTATAAAATTTCAGAAATAGCTTTACTGACAGAACTTCCAATCGCTACTCTTCGTTATTATGAAGAACTTGATTTATTAAAACCTGCTCGAAACTCTAGTAATTATCGAGAGTTTACAGAAGCTGACCTTGAATGGATTTACTTTATCAAAAGAGCTAAAGCAACAGGAATGCCTCTAGCAAAAATCCAAGATTATTCTCGCTTAAGAGAACAAGGCGATTCAACAATTATTCAACGTATTTCACTTTTAGTTGAACAAGAGCGAATTTTACGCCAACAAATTACTGATTTAGAAGGTCACTTAGATTTTATTTTACAAAAAAAACATCATTACTATGAAACTCTTCAAAAAAACTCGGAATCTTAATTCCGAGTTTTTTTATGGTGTTCCATATAAAAATTTTTTAACATATTTTACTACAGTTGGATTTTTTGGTGCTTGTGAATGGCTCGTTTTAGTTGGATATAAAGTAGTTGTTATTTCATTTCCATTCTTCTTGAAAAGATGATAAATTGAAAAGCTATCTGCCCAAGGAATTGCACTATCCGTTTGTTTTTCTGAATTGAAATTCCCTTCCAACAATAACATTTGAGTTTTCGACGATACTTTTTGATAGTTATCAGCGATATATTGATACATTTCTGTTTTAACTATAGGGCCCTCTTTTAAAACGTTAGATAGACTTTCCCCTAACTGAAGATTCGTTTCATTATTATATTCTCCATCTAAAGATACATATTTATTGACTGGGGGAAAGTTTGGATTATTCCCTGTATCCATCATATAATAAACTGCACCAGTAGCTCCCGATGAGTAACCAACTAAATTAATCCATGGCACTTGATAATTCTCTGTCAGGTATACAATTATTTTTTGTAATCCCTTTGAGAAAAGTTCACCTGAGTTAGTTCCTTTAACTGTTGCAAATTCAATAATAGGATACTTATTATCTTGTGATATTTGCCCCTCAACTTTTAACTCGTAATTTTTAGTAATATTCGATGTCATCACTAGTGATTTCTGAGAGGATATATTCTTAATAGGTAGGAGACGCTCAACTAACCAATCAATTGATGTCACATTACCACCAGAGCCCCCAATATATATTGTCGGATATATAACTTGTTTATTTGACTGCGATAATGTCTTATTATTAATTGTATCATTATCTTTTGTATGAGAGGTTGTCCCCTTAGGCCCAAAAAGAAAAAGAGCTCCCGCTAAAATAATCACTAAACCAAAAAAAGCTAGTGATACTCTTTTAAATTTATTTTTATTTCTTCTTAACTGTCTTTTTTTCATCCACTTCATTATATCAATTTTTTTATTAATAATTATCACAATTACCATTACATTTTCATGACGATTACATACAAAAAAAGCTCAAAAATTTGAGCTTTTTTTTTCGAATTTTAGATAATTAACTAGTAACCTTTTGGATGACTTTGGTGCCATTTCCAAGCGTTCGTAATAATGTGCTCTAAATCATTTTGTGCTTTCCAACCCAAAATTTCACCAGCTTTTGTTGAATCAGCAACTAGTTCATCTGGGTCTCCTGCACGGCGTTCACCCATTTGGCTTGGAATTTCTTTACCTGTTACTTTTCGTGCGGTTTCAAGTACTTCAAGATTTGAATAACCTTTACTTGAACCGAGATTAAATTGGTCAGACTGACCGCCCGCTTTAAGATACTCTAGTGCTTTGATGTGTGCTTCAATCAAATCTTCCATATCAATATAATCACGAATACAAGTTCCATCAGGCGTGTGATAGTCATCACCATAAATAGTAATGAATTCCCTTTGGCCAAGTGCTGTTTGCAAAATAATTGGAATCAAATGTGTTTCATTTTTATGAGCTTCACCAATTGAACCATCATCCTTAGCCCCTGCAACATTGAAATAACGTAAAGCGACATAAGTCATATCAGTTGCTTGCGATTGCCATTTCATCATTTTTTCCATGATTAATTTGCTTTCACCATAAGGATTAATTGGTTTTTGAGGTGTTTTTTCTGAAATTGGACTTTTTTCTGGAATTCCAAATGTAGCTGCTGTACTTGAGAAAACAATATGTTTTACTCCAAATTCTTCCATCGTTTCTAGAATTACTTGAGCACCACCAACATTATTATTAAAATACATTAAAGGTTTTTGCATTGACTCACCCACTAAAGAGTAAGCACAAAAATGCATGATTCCTTCAATATTTTCTTTTTCAAAAACACTAGCTAAGAAAGCATGATCACGCACATCACCCTCGTAAAAGCGTACATTTGCTGGAACAGATTCACGGTGACCTGTCACTAAATTATCCACCACTGCCACATCGTAACCACGTTTAAGAAGCATATCTACCGCGTGACTTCCCACGTATCCTGCTCCACCAAGAACTAAAACCGTCATAAGAACCTCCATTTTCTCTATATTATATCAAATTCTTGAAAATTTGTATCATCACGTTAATTTAAAACTAACTTCATAATGATAATTTCCCTTTGTCAATAAATATTCCTGAGCGACACTTGGACTCCATGAATCATCTCCACCTACACCCATATGGAATCCGTCAATATTTAACCATGTTCCTGCTTCTTCTTCAAGTAGATGCCAATGTCCCTTTTTAGCAAGCTGGTTTTGACTATATGGACTTAGATTAAAAGCAAAAGATTGACCCATTGCCCGAACTTTTAAACGACCATAATTTAACTCTCTGGTTTCCATCCTCAACCCATTTTCACTAGGAAAAATATAAGGGGTTGTCATATCAGTAATCCTTAAATTCCACTGGGCAAATAAACTTGCCCCTCTTCGGTCAGGATAATTTTCATCTGGGCCAAGTCCAAAATATGTAACATTTTCTGCTTTTTCAGCTAGTTGAAGACTCAAGCCAATTCGAGCTGGTTCTGGAAACTCTATATTTCTTTTAAAATCAACTTTTAAAAGAAGTTCACCGTTTCTAAAAATATGATATTCTCGAATGGTTGAAAATGCAATTTTTCCTTTTGCTTCATAGTCTGTTTGGACAGAAATAATTACTTCATTCTCTGTTGCTTGTATTATCATATTTTTCAAAAGCGTTTTTAACTCATAAAAGCCAACAGCCTTCCAACGTTCTAACCAAGCATTAGGATCAATATGTTCAACTTCACTAACACCAATATCATTATCTAATGGAGCCCTTGTAAATTGTTCTGAGAGCTCATGCAGTAACTTTTCATTGCCTTTCTCATCAAGCCAGCGCGAGAGATTACCATTGCTTTTATTAAAAATAAATTTCTGTTTTGCTGATCGTACGGTCAGTAGCTCTTCATCCTCCAAAAGTGTAATTTCTTCATTACTATCTATTTTGTCAGTAAAATTAATTTTTTCTTGTAGAACAAATTGTTGATGAGCAACTTCAAAATCAGACTCAAGAAGATTATATTTCTCAATTGTTTTAACTTGAATGTTCAAAAATAAATTATCTGTTCCATCAATAGGCAACTCAGACAGGTCTATTCTCATAGACCCTCCAGCAGGCATATTCAATATAAGCTCATTTTCCCATAATACTTCTAAGCCATTGGTCAGTTGGTAACATAATTTTTCATTGTCAGTACTTCGAAATAGATACTCATTTGTAACTGTAAAGGCAAAAACTTGACCTAGTGGAGTTTTCTCCAATTCAAACTGATAATATTGTTGCCAATATTTTGCTTCACGAAGAGCTGGTTTTGCTTGACGATTTGGAAAAACAAGACCATTAAGGCTAAACTGACGATCATTTGGCTTATCCCCAAAGTCACCTCCATAAGCATAATTTCCATCTTTTAATAAACCTTGATCCACCCAGTCCCAGATGAATCCACCTTGCAATCGGTCAATTTCTCGAAAAGCTTGCCAGTACTTCCCGAATCCTCCTAATGAATTCCCCATATCATGAGCATATTCACAAAGAATTAGTGGTCTATTCTCTCCAGCTACCCCCATCCAGGTTTTTAATGAATAAGGCGCATTAATACTTGGACTATCTACTCTAGCATACATCGGACAAATGATATCAGTGGCATCTGTTGCTCCTCTACTTGCGTCATCTCCCCCCTCATAATGAACAGGGCGGCTAGAATCAAATGATTTACACCAATCATATAAAGCTTGATGGTTACTTCCATAACCTGACTCATTACCAAGAGACCAAATAATAATTGATGGATGATTACGGTCACGTATAACCATTCGTGTAACACGTTCACTCATTAATGGTAAATAAGTCGGATCATTTGTCAAACGATTCATCGGAGTCATTCCATGCGTTTCGATATTTGCTTCATCCATAACATACAATCCATATTCATCACACAATTCATACCAGCGTGAATCATTAGGATAATGAGAGCAGCGGACCGCATTAAAATTATGTTCTTTCATCAATTTGATGTCTTTAATCATCACTTCTTCAGAAACGACATAACCATGCTCAGGTGTAAATTCGTGCTTATTCACTCCACGAACAAGAAGTGCTTTCCCGTTTATTTTTAGCTGTCCTTTTTCAATAGCAATTTTTCGAATACCAATTTTTTTTGTTTCTTTATGAAATACCGCCCCACTCCGGTCCATTAAAGTTAATTCTAAACGATAAAGATAGGGAATTTCATCTGACCATAATTTTGGATTGACTACTCCAATTTCTGCATCAAAACCATGACACTCTCCAATTAATTGTTCGTCATCATAAAGCTTAAATTCTAAACAAGCATCATCCATGTTTTTAGCATATGCTTGAAGTTTTACATTTGCAAAATCTAAATCCTCATCCAAATCTGTTTTTATAGAAAAGTCTAACAAGTAGTTATCTGGAAGCCATTGTAAGTTCACCGAACGAAAAATACCTGACATTCGCCACATATCTTGATCTTCAAAATAGGTGCCTTTTGACCAACGAAAAACTAGAACTTTTAAACAATTTTGACCTTCTTTGGCCAGGTTGCTGATATCGAATTCAGCAGGCAAGCGGCTATCTTCTGAATAACCTCCGTATTCCCCATTCAACCAAAAATGAAAAGCTGATCCAACCCCTTCAAATGTAAGGTGAACATGACCGCTCTCAAGCCATTCTTTTGTGATATCAAAATAGCGACTATAAGCTCCAACTGGGTTAGCCTCTGGTACATAAGGAGGCTGAATTGGAATAGGATAAGTCACATTTGTATAAATTGGAACATCGCTTTTATCCTTAAATTCTATTTGCCAATTACTTGGAACGATAATTTCCGTTTTACTCTCCGTCAGTTCTAACCAATTTTTAGGTACATCTGAAATTCTAGAAAAATGATCAAAATTCCAAAGACCATTCAGTGATTGCTTTTCTAAAAAGTCCATAGGTGTATGCATTGGCAACCTATTCCAATTTGAAACTACTGGATTTTCCCAATCTTTACGCTCTAGTACATCAATCATTGTCATCATAGCCATTCCTTTCAGATGAACTCATCTAAATCAATCTTTTTTCCATGATCATAAGTTTTAAAGTCAGAATCATTGATTTTTCTTTTAACCATACAAGGAGTTCCAAAAGCAACCACATTATCTGGAATATCTTTAGTTACAACACTCCCTGCGCCAATCACACTATTTTTCCCAATTCTAACACCAGGTAAAACAATTACACCAGCACCTAGCCAAACATTTTCTTCAATATAAACTTTTTTATTATATTGAGCCCCTCGTTTACGTAAGTCAGGCGAGACAGGATGTGTCGCCGTGTCAATCGTAACATTTGGTCCAAACATGACATGATTTCCTACAAAAATATCTGTATCGTCAACCAATGTTAGATTAAAATTAGCGTAAATCCCTGTCCCAAAATGAACATTTTTTCCGCCAAAATTAGCATAAAAAGGGGGTTGAATAAAACAATTTTCCCCAATTTCTGAAAACATTTTTTTTAGAAGTTCCATTTGTTGCTCTGGCTGAGTCACTGAAGTTTGATTAAACTTTTCCAGTAAAACTAAAGCTTCTTGTTGCTCTTTCCATAATTTTTGATCGTTAGGAAAGTAGAGTTCTTCTGTGTGAACTCGTTTGTAGCTTTCTAATTTAGGCATTTTATCAACTCCTTTTTAAAACTCTCTTGATTTATGAAAATTAATTATTTACGAAATTTATAAATTCATAAAAACCTTTTTGTCCTACTTCATTATCTTTGAACACTCCGGCATCTTTTAACACCTGTTCAAATACTTCTCCAACTGCTTCCTGAACTGTTTCATGAACTGTTTCTTTTGAAAAATATTCTGTTTCTTTCAATTCTTCAGCCCATGGTCTGTGAATTTCTGATATTTCATTTTCTTGATTCAAGAGATATTTTTCAACTTCCAAAAGTTCTGTCTTTAACCTGGCTGGTAAAATTGCAAGTCCCATCACTTCAATCAATCCAATATTTTCTTTTTTAATATGGTGTAGGGCTGGATGTGGATGAAAAATTCCATCTGGATAAATTTCACTTGTATTATTATCTCGTAAAACTAAATCTAATTCATATTTCCCCTCTCGAATTCGAGCAATCGGAGTAATTGTATGATGAAGCTTTCCGTCAGCACTTTTAGCTTTGATTTGAAGACTTTCATCACTATAAACTTGCCATTTTCTTAAAAGTTCATCTGCAGCTTTTGAAAGTTCTACTTGGTTTTTACTTGATAATCTTAGAACAGACATTGGCCAATTCACAATTCCGCAAGAAACTTCTGGAAATTGTTGAAGTTTAATTTCTTCTCGAAGTTCAGCTTTTGCCATCGGAAATTCATAGCGTCCAGCTTGATAATGGTCATGAGTCAAAATTGACCCTCCAACAATTGGTAAATCTGCATTAGAACCAATCATATAATCAGGAAATTGATCTAGAAATCCCAATAAATTATCAAAAGCACGTTTATTAATTTCCATTGGTTGATGTTTAGCATTTAGTAAAATCGAGTGTTCATTAAAATAGGCATAAGGAGAATATTGGAAGCCCCAGTCTTCGCCGTTAATTGAAACTTGAATGATTCGATGATTAGAACGAGCAGGTTTATTTCCTATGCCATAAAATCCTTCGTTTTCCAAACAAAGTTGACAGGCTGGATAAGAGGAAGCCTTTACTAATTTAGCTGCCGCAATGGCTTTGGGGTCTTTTTCTGGTTTTGAGAGATTAATCGTTATTTCAAGTTTTCCATATTTTGTCAAATGACTAAAGGCAATATTACGTGCAATATCTCGAGTTTTTACTTGGTTCACTTGCTGTGCCAGTTCATAAAAATATTGAGTTGCTGCATCTGGAGAAGTCTTATATTTTTCCCAGAAATCATGATTGATTTTACTTGGGCGTGGTGTAATAAAATTCATCAGAGCGGCTTCATAAAATTCATCTTGTCCTTTTTCAATCACATTATTTTCATTTGCAATCGCTAAAAGTTGGTCCATTAAAATCAAGGAATCTTTCTCGTGAACTTCTTTATCGACTTCTGCCCAATCATTTAGACCAAGAAAATGAAGAAGTTGATTTCTGTGATAGAGCTCATCAAGTGGCTCAATCGTTCCATTTTGTAAAGCAAGACTAATAAAATCTTGAATTGATTGATAAATTGGCATAAAATACTTTCTAATTTACTTCTGTAAGTAAAGTTCTTGCTTTGTCTTGATTAGTGAGTTTTGGAAATGAATACAAAATTCAAGCACTTACTTTTGAGTGCTTGAATTTGCTATCACTAATTTAATGTTAACTCACTTAAATCACTCATAAAATTTTTTAAATATTATTTGATTTATTCAACATCCAACTTTGTTGAACCAGCACCAATTTGAGCGACGTAAAAGCTTGCTGGATAACCGACAACTTCTTCGTAAACTTGGCCGACGGCTTTTTCAAAGACTGAAACATTGTCATGAGCAACAAGAGCGATTGCACAACCGCCAAATCCGGCTCCAGTCATTCTGGCCCCCAAGACACCGGCTTGTTTTTGAGCAGTTTCTGCTAAGGTATCAAGTTCAAGTCCTGTGACTTCATAATCATCTTTCAAAGAAGCATGTGAAGCATTAAGAAGTTCTCCAAATTTTGTCAAATTACCTGCAACAAATGCTTTTTGAGCAATTTTAGTTCGATTATTTTCATAAACGGCATGACGTGCACGTTTAATTAATGTTTCATCCCCAATCAAATCAGTATTGGCATCAAATTCTTCATTTGATAATTCTCCAAGTGATTGAATGTCCAATCTCGTTTGCATTCTTTTGAGCGCTTCACGTGTTTCAGCAAAACGTTCGTTGTATTTTGATTCTGTCAAAGCCCGCGGTTTGTTAGTATTCATGATAACAATATCATAATCACGAAGTTCAACAGGAACCATCTCATATTTTAGAGTGTTACAGTCCAATAGGATTGCTTTTTTGACTTCACCAAAACCAATAGCGAATTGGTCTAAAATTCCAGAATTAACACCAATATAATCATTTTCTGTTTTTTGTCCTAATTGAACCAATTCAAGACGTGGAACATTTAAGTTAAATAAATCATCCAAAACAACGCCGACTAAAAGCTCAAGTGATGCTGATGATGAAAGGCCAGATGCTGTAGGAATTTCTCCTTTTATCAACAATTCAAAACCTTTGTCAATTTCATATCCTGCTCCTTTAAGCATGACAATCATTCCTTTAACATAATTAGACCAAAGCTCACCATCTTTCTTTTCAACTTCATCTAAATCAAATTCAATGACGCCTAATTTAGGAAAATTTTCTGAGTAAAGTTTGACTTTTTTATCTTCTCTCAGACGAGCTAGTCCTGTTGTTCCAATTGTGATTGATGCTGGGAAAACATATCCCCCATTGTAATCGGTATGTTCACCAATCAAATTAATTCGTCCTGGGCTAAAAAAGTATTCAACTTCTTTTGTATCTCCAAAAACTTCTGCAAATTTTTCTGTTAATGCTGATAATACGGTACTATTTTCTACAACTATAGACATTTCTTCTCTCCTCTAAATTTATTTCTTTATTTTGTATGCAAGCTGTAAATTGTGGTTGCTTGATATTTTTCTCCCGCTTTTAGGCTGATATCTCCAAGCTCTGGAATTTGCTCAGACCCAGGTGATACTTGACATTCAAAAGTAATTCCACCATGGTGCACTTGCTTTTTCTCATGATAAAGAGTTCCTAAATCACCAAAATTTGCTGTAAATATCACAATACTTGGTTGGTCGGTAAAGACTGAAATTGAAGTATCATCAAGCGTTAAACGAGCTTGTTCTTTATCAAGTCCTAACTGGTCTAACAAGAAAGGATGGTCAATTCCTTTAACTAATTGAACTTGTTCCATATTAGAATTGAAGGCATTTGATAATTGTTTTTCCTGACGGAAATCCAAGTCTGTATTTTTTATATCAACGATATCACCACGAACAATTTCTGTTTGGTCTTTTAAAGGAACAAATCTTGAAGCGGCCAGTCGAAGTCCATGATTTTCAACAGATTCACTAGCATCACCATTCAAATTAAAATAGACATGCCCAGTTGGATTAAACACAGTGTCTTTATCAGAAATGGCCTCATAATGAATTTTCCACTTATTGTCATCATCAAAAGAATGAGTTACTGACATTTCTATTTTACCAGGATAACCATTTGTTCCGTCATTAGTAACTAAGGAAAATTTGACTTGAACTTCAGCTCCTAAATCGGTAACTTCATATGTCCAAAGTTTAGTATGAATACTTTCTTCCCCACCATGTAAGGTTTGAGGGCCTTCATTTTGATTTAAGATATAATCTTTTCCAGAAATTTTGACCAAACCATCCTTAATTCTTCCTGCTGTAGGTCCAACTGTTGCACCAGGATAGGCATCTTTTTCTAAATATTCTTTAGCTGAATCAAAGCCTAGAATCAGATGCTTTCCATCTTTTTGCCAGTCAACAATCCGAGCGCCCAGATTTGTAAAAGAAATTGTGACACCTGCTTTATTGGTTAGACTAATTAAGTCACTTCCTAAGCCAAAATCTCTTATTTTAATTTCCATGATATTTCCTAACTATAATGACCTTTAATCAAATTTTAAAAATTCTACTGACAGATTTACTGATGACAGTTTAAACAAATTTCATCTTTTTATTTTCTATCTTACAAAAGCTGTCAGTAAATTATTTACCTATTTTAAACGTTCTTCGAGTTCTGCAACAATTTCTTCGTGACGTTTTTCAGTCAATTTAACTTTGAATAAATAAACTGCTAAAGCGATAATCATCAAAATGGCTGGAACTACAAATGAGTAGAGTTTAAATGTTGCCACACCGTAAGTGTGACCAGCGATATATTTTGAACCTGTCATTCCGGCTGAAATTGCCACAAATCCATAGATACCATTTGAGAAAGCGCCGGCAATTTTATCAAGCAATGGACGCATGGCAAGCGTTACGGCTTCATTACGTACTCCATTTTTCCATTGACCATATTCTACCGAGTCAGTAATTGTCATTAATACTGACAAGAAAACAAGTTGATAGGGGGCAGTTAAGAAGATTAATCCAGCAACAGTCATTGCTACTGAACTTCCTAAAACGAACAAGAGATAACCAAGAAGCATTGAAATGATTGCTCCAGTCAAAACTTTGCGTCGCCCAAATTTTTTAGCTAAAATCGGAAACATTGGAACGAGAATGATTGAACCAATGAATCCGACAATTCCTGTAATTGAATAAAGACTAGCATTTCCAATAACAAAAGTAAAGTTCAAAATTAAAGTTGCTGTTGTTGCCACATAAGCAATGGCAAATAAAATATATGAAAGTGACAACCACATTAATTGGTCATTTTTTAGGAGCGCTTTAAATACATCCAATGTATTTGTTTTGGTTCCTTCTTGACGAATAACTGATTTTTGTTCTTTAGTTCCCCAAGCGGTCACCAAAGCCGAAATTCCTTGGACCAAAGCGGCAATAACACCAAAAGCAAAGAATCCTCTTGCTCCTTGAGCATGTCCACCTTTAGTAAAGAAAATTGTGATTGGAATCGCTAAAATAGTTGCCCCTTGCGCACCAATTGCTGAGCCAAAACGGGCGAAAGTTCCAAGTGTTTCACGTTCAGAATTTTTTTCTGATAGCGCTGGAATCATTGACCAGAAGGCAATGTCTTTGAATGAATAAAAGGCGTCAAGAATAATAAAGGCAATGATGAAGACAATGGCAAATAATGTACGATTATCACTTTTTGCTAGTCCGAAGAAGTCTGAAAACATGAGCATAATCATCAAAGATGACATAATCCCACCAACAACCAACCAAGGTTTAAATTTTCCCCATCTTGTGTGGGTATTATCAATAATTGAACCAATGATTGGGTCAAAAATAATTTCGATTAAACGAATAATAACGACTAAACTAGTGACTAAAGCAATCATCGCATCCTCATGTGGTGTTCCAGCAAACATTTGTGCCGTTACAAAGGCGATGAAGAATGTACTAATTGAATAATAGTAAACATCATGTCCTAATGCACCAAAAGCGTACGATAAACGTTGTTTCATTTTTCCCTCTTTCATGGGAATCCTCCTTTATACTAAATCTACTTAATTCATAAGTAAATCTACAAAGCTACTGTTTTGCCTTTTGAAACGAGTAATCCTTGGTTGGGAAAACTTTTATTTTGGATAAGTTTTTAAAAGCGAAACAGTCTTCAATTTCATTTTGAAATCGCTCACATTTAGAGTATAACACTTTGATTTAAGAAAGGGTTTCCAATTTCAGCTTATCTTTTGGAAACCCTTTCTATTTTGCTCTTTTTATAAAAAAAAAGCTCGATATGACTTGATATCGAAGCATTATTGTTTTAAAGTATAAATGGAGTAAGCATCAATTAGAACTCTTGATAAAATGGATAATGAGAGTCTACTATGAACATCTAAATCAAAATAATTCACCTCAAGACTACTCTTGTAACCAATCAAACTTATATCCGAAAGATTGGTCAGACTGGTATTAGCATTAACAGTTAAGGATAATATTTTGGGATTTTGTCCTTTGGCAATATTTAGAGCATTTAAAATTTCTACTGTTTCTCCTGAAAGTGATAAAACGATGATTAGGCTTTTTTCATTAACGAAACGGGCATAGTAAGCCATGTATTTTGAATCATCATGCAAACTGACGGGCTTACGGAAAAGTTGCAACTTTTTCATCAGTTCGTCAGCAACGTTTGTTGATAAGCCTCGTGAAAAAATTAAGATTTCCTCTGATTCTTGAATCAACTCCACAGCTTTTTCAATTTCTTCAGCAGAGATATTTTCTATTGTTTTCAAAAGTTCTTCTTGATTTTTAGCAATAGCCCCCAAGACTTCTTTGGAAAAACCATTGATTTCAGGAAGCTTTTTCTCACGAATTGAATATCTAAATTCACCATAACCTTCAAAACCTTTTTTTCTTACTGTTCGATTGACAGTTGAGAGAGAAACATGAGCCAATTCTGCCAATTCTGAAATTGATAATTGTGGAATTTTCTCATAGTTTTCTTGAATAATTTGCCAAGTATAGGATTCAGCATTGGTTAAATTGGACATATTTTTACTCCATTGATTCACTTGTTGTTATCAAAAAATGTTTTCTATCCTAAAATTATAACATTTGACGCTTACATTTGCTATAATTCCCTGAAATCGTTTTTATTTCTATTTTTAAGGAGAAAGTAATGACTTATATTCCCAATCCCACTCGTTATGACCACATGATTTATCGCCCAGCTGGAAATTCTGGTTTATTATTGCCTGCCCTTTCATTAGGACTCTGGCATAATTGTGGTTCGGTAGATGATTTTGAAAATGCGAGGGACATGATTCATACGGCATTTGATTTAGGAATTACTCATTTTGATTTGGCCAATAATTATGGGCCAGAACCCGGTTCAGCAGAACGTAATTTTGGTCGTATTTTGAAAGAAGATTTCCAAAAACTGCGTGATGAGTTAATTATCTCAACTAAAGCTGGTTATCCAATGTGGCCTGGACCCTATGGAAACTGGGGCAGCAAAAAAAGTTTGCTGGCTAGTCTTGATCAATCTTTGGAACGCTTGGGACTTGACTATGTTGATATTTTTTATTCACATCGTCCTGACCCAAATACACCGATTGAAGAAACAATGGGGGCTTTAAAGAGCGCTCTGGATAGCGGAAAAGCACTTTATGTAGGTTTGTCCAATTATTCCGCCAAAGAAACCGAAGCTGCGGTCTTAGCGGCTGAAAAGT
The DNA here is from genome assembly GCF_011800585.1 of Lactococcus sp. EKM203L. Lineage (NCBI taxonomy): Bacteria > Bacillati > Bacillota > Bacilli > Lactobacillales > Streptococcaceae > Lactococcus > Lactococcus sp. EKM203L. The sequence continues at coordinate 154,532 of NZ_JAALEQ010000004.1, read as the reverse complement.
TAGGCTTTAAACTCTTGATTCATCAACCTCGTTATTCAATGCTAGATCGATGGATTGAAGATGATTTGCAAGAAACTTTGACGGAGGCGGGGATAGGAACAATCGCCTTTAAACCTTTGTACCAAGGGCTCTTAACCGAAAAATATTTACATGGTATTCCTGAAGATTCGCGAATGCGTGATCCTCATTATGCAACTTTGCATGATGACAGTCTTACGAAAGAAAGATTGGAACAAGTCCAAGCGCTTAATGATTTGGCTCAAAGTCGTGGACAATCTTTAGCTCAAATGGCCTTGGCCTGGGTTTTACGAGAAAGAGATGACAAGGTTCAAGGCATCACTTCTGCTTTAATTGGCGCAAGCCGTCCGCAACAAATCATTGAAAATGTGGCAGCTTTAGAACATTTGAAATTTACTGACGAAGAATTAATTAAGATTGAAAAGCTCTTATAAAGAATAAAAAAGTTACTGACAAATCTGTCAGTAACTTTTTATTTTCTAAATAAAGCTGTCAGTAAAATTAATAGCTCAATCGGTCAATTTTTACACCAGTATATTCGTGAACAGCATCAATTGCATGATGATAACGTGTTAAATAACCTTCTTGGTCTCTATGGTCTCCTTCGTCATCTAAAATAACAACTTTATCCATTAAACCAAACTCAGCTAATTGACGCATCAATTCTTCATGGAATTCATGACGTGATTCTTCCCATTCCATATGACGAAAGCCGTCATCAATATATTCTGTAATTGGTGGAATGACTAAAATTAAATCCATTCGTTCATCGGCAATTGTTTTCTTGAATAGAGGTTCAAGCTGCTCGAAATCTTCTCTAGGTAAGTATAATTTAGCGTACACTCTGGTCACAATGGCATCAGTATCTAAAAAGACAATTCCTTGGTTAGCAGGCGAATTGACTTCGCGAGAATTTGCATCATATTGACCTGTAATCATTCGAGCATAGTCATCCATTTTCAACTCATCATCATCAATATTAAAAGCTTCTTCATATTCTCTAGCGTATTCTTCTGAAAACGGAGCATTAATGGAACGTGCCAAACGGCGAACAAGGGTTGATTTACCTGTTGAAGCTGAACCCATGACGGTTACAATTTTCGAAAAATGTCTTCTAAAGACGCGATTAATGTGAGTCCAGTGTTCTTGCGGATTTTCTCTAATTTGTGTGGCTGATAGTGAAATATCATGTCTGTCAGCAATTTCAACAGCATATTGATTCCCGTCAGCTGGAAATCGTTTCTTCAATTCTGCTGCGTATTCTAATTCGCCGACATAAAAAGTGACTGATAAATCTCTCTCCAATGTATTATGATGAATCAATTCAAATAAACGATTTGCCCATTCGTCCCAACCATTAGGCATTTCTGGTAAATCATTTTCATTAAGCATCGAAACTTTAATATTTTCTTCATCATTAAAAGCTTCACGCAAATAACGAAATCGTTTCTCAAGAGGTAAGCCAATTTGAGCACCACGGTCATTATCATAACCGGAAATGACAAGCAAGACCCCGTCATTCAAACTCGCACATTTATAGATTTGTTGCTGATGCCCCGTATGTAGAGGAGCAAAAGTTCCAAAATAAATACCGATATTTTTTCCACTTAATTTTGATTTTGAAATATTATTTGTGAGCATTTCGTTTATATCCTGTTTTCATATCAACAATATTTGTCAATTCCTTACCATTTGCATAGGCATCAAGATTTTTTTCCAATATTTTCATAAAGCGACGCCATGTTTCAGGAAGAGTATAACCGCCAGAAGCATGAGGAGTGATTAATAGTCTTTCTGTATGCCAAGCCCGGTGACCTTTAGGCAATGGTTCTGGGTCGGTCACGTCAATTCCTGCCCCAGCAATTTTTTTAGACTCAAGAGCATCACACAAGGCTTCTAAATCGACATTTGTTCCCCGACCAACATTTAGGAAAATAGCATTTTCTTTCATTAAATCAAATTTTTCTTGATTAAATAATTTATAAGTTTCATGGGTCCCAGGGACACTTGAAGCAATAATATCAGCTCTCGGTAAAACTTTGTCTAGGTCAGTTTCGGCATAGACTTCATCAGCAAATTCTTCATCACCATAAACAGTTCGTTTGACTGCAATGACATGACCTCCCAAAGCTTGAATCTTTTGTGCAAAGTGACTTCCAATATCACCTAAACCATGAACCAATACTGTTGAGCCATAAATAGATTGAATCTGACCAATATTTTCCCAGATTTCTTTTTCTTGTTGTTTTTGATAAAGGTCAAATTTTCTTAGAAGAACGAAAGCCATTGTTAGTAAATGCTCAGAAATCGTAAGTCCATAAGTTCCTGTTGCATTTGTCAAAACTACCTCTTGAGGAAAATTTGCTCCTTGAGTATAACCATTGGTTCCAGCTGATAAAAGTTGGAGCCATTTTAAATTTTTATATTTTGCTAATAAATCAGGCTTTGGCAGACCAACTAATACTTCTGTTTCCAGAAAATCTGATTCTGTCAGCTCTTCTTCTTTTTTAAATTGAAACTGGTAAGCTTTATTTTTCTTGAAAGCCGCTTTTGTTTCATCTGAAAAATTTAACCAAACATTTTCTAAGGCAATTGCTTTTATCATTGGGACTCCTTTGTATAAAATGAATTTTAAAGACTACTTAAAGAGAATAAAGTCAAGCCTTGTTTTCTTTATCTTCTTTCTTTGATTATAGCACTTTGCCTTAATTTTATAAAAAATAGAAGTTTGACAATTCTGAAATTATCAGTCCTAAAATGACATAAAAGAGAATTTCAGCAAAAATTCTCTTTTTATTTTTATTAAGCTCGTACTGTTTTAGCAAGACCTGTTTTTTTATCATAAAGATTAATCAAACCTGAGCCGTTTTTACGAATCATATCCCCTGCTTTAACCGCAAAAGGAACATCAATATGTAAAAGGGTCATTGGGTTTGGTGCACGGTCAATATGTTCAGCTGTTTCTGCCAAACGAAGATTTTTGACCATTGTTTCCACGTGGCGGAATCCTGGACCGTAAAATTCAATTTGGTCACCTTCTGTGATAACATTTCTTTGACGAATCGTAGCTACCATTGTTTCAGCATCAAAGTCAACGACTTCTCCGACGAATTTGTACTCAGGAATTTTACGACGAGCCCCAAAGAGTTGTTTATTTTCATCAGGTGTTCCATAATAAAAGCCAGTGTCTAATTCACGTTGAGCTACTTTCCATAATTCATCAACTAAGGCTGGTTTTATTTCTTCAAAACGTTCTGGTGATTCCAAATAGGCATCAATAGCTGCTTTATAAACGTTAGAAACTGTTGAAACATAGTGAATTGATTTCATTCTTCCTTCGATTTTGAGGGAATTAACTCCATTTTCAATCATATCAGGAATATGTTCAATCATTGACATATCAACGGCTGACATTGAAAATTCTTCAGTGACTTCACCAGTAATCGATTTTCTCTCGCCAGCAAATGGCATATCATATAAATCATATTTCCAACGGCAAGATTGTGAACATCCACCGCGGTTAGCATCACGCATACTCATATAATTTGACAAGACACAACGTCCTGAGTACGAAATACACATGGCTCCGTGAACAAAAGCTTCAATTTCAACATCAGTATGTTGACGAATTTCTCTTAACTCTTCTACAGAAACTTCACGCGCTAAAACAACGCGTTCAAGTCCTAAATTTTTCCAGAATTCTAAGGTTTCATAGTTAGTAGCAGACGCTTGTGTTGACAAGTGAATGGCCAAACCTGGTGCTTCAGCAGCGCAGATGGCAATCAAAGCAGGGTCAGAAACGATAACCGCTGAAATTCCTAAATCACGTAATGTACGGAACCATTCGCCCGCCCCTTTTTCATTCCCTTCATGTGTCACCATATTGGCTGCTACATAAACTTTAGCGTTGTGGGCACTTGCATAAGCGACCCCTTCAGCCATTTCTTCAAAAGTAAAATTACCTGCGCGTGAACGTAAGCCATAGGCCTGTCCACCAATATATACTGCGTCTGCGCCATAATCAATAGCGACTTTTAGTTTTTCGAGTGTTCCTGCTGGTGCAAGCACCTCTGGACGTGTTTTTGTAATTGACATGTTTCAATTCTCCAATTTTCAAGATTGTAAGTATTTTGAAAAGGCTCCAAAAAGAAAAAATCTTAGTCAAATTTATTGTCAGTAAATTTGCGAGCCAAAACTTCTTTGTTTCTTTATTTTACAGGATTTCTTGCCAAATTTAAACCTTCAAATGTGACAAAGTTCTTTGACATTATGCTGCTTATCTCTCATCTTTACTGACAGAATTATTGATAAAGCTTTTTACATTTCTGTCAGTAAATCCTCTATTTCAACTTTATTTTCCTGATTTTCTCATATCATTTATAACGAAAAGAATAAGTACCCCAATAATCAATATGAGCGTCAAAATTATTTTTTCTCTTGTTCCTGGGTCAAAGAACAAAATAATGAGCCAGACAATCAGTATCAGCAACGGAAAAAAATATTTTTGAAATTTAATCATTATTTTCTCTCCTAGAGAGTTAATTTAAATTTTTATGAATTTTATTTAAAATTAATTATAAATGATTTACGAACCTTTGACAATAGTTTTTCATCAAAAAAAGCTGTCAGTAAATGAACAACTTCTTTTCTTTTTTTATTTAATGGCATCTTTGTCCAAATCATAGAAACCGTGTGATAGTGTCCGTCCTGCTGGATGTATTTTTCGGATTTCTTCATCTAGTTGGAAAGCCTTAAGTTCTGTAAATTCGCCTGCTTCAATCAGCTTTTTAGCTTCTACAAAAAGTTTGCTTATCGCTACAAAATCTTCACCACGAGTAAAAATTCCATCCAATTTCCAATGGTCATAACCCATTGCTACTAAATCTGAAAGTTCTGTCATCATATCTAAATCATCATTAGCAAAAATATGCGTCCCGTGATTATCTTCAAAGATTGAATAATGTGTATCAACTTTCTTAGGTTCAGAGACAAAAAGATTTCTTTCTCTGTCTTTGCCTTTTTCCTCAGTCTTGATGAAATTATAATAGTTTTGCACCAATGGACGTTTGCTATGATGAATCACTGTTGCACCATAAACTAAAATTTCGCCTGGTACAACTAGTTCATCGGTCATATCAGCAAGTTCTTCTTTTGGCAATTCACGTGCAAGAACAGCTTCAATTGCCCCTTGTTTGGCCCAAAAATTAACTTGGCGGGCAGAAGCAACCATGGTTGAGGCATCATAAGTAAATGGTAACTCATATTTATCACGTTGCAAAACAAAAATCACACCCGCATCACCTACTGCAATTCGGTCAGCTTTAATTTCAACTAAGAAATCTAAAAAATCTTTTATTTTTGTCATCATCTCTGTATGCATCAGAGCATTGACCGCGACAGTCACTGTCTTTCCTGCATCATGTGCAAGTTCTGTAATTTTTTGAATCTCTTCGTTGGTTAAGGCAGTTGGTACGCGTAAACCATAATTTTTTTCACCAATGTATAAACGGTCGACTCCAGCTTCGAGCAATGCTTTAGCTTGCTCTAGGCTTTCTGCCGTAGAAGTAATAGTAATCATAGTGATAATTATATCATATTGTTCTCTTACACGTTTTTTCTAATTCATCCTCTTACTAAAATTTACTACTCAAAATGATATTTATTCATAAAAAAGTATAGGTTAATTTTATTTTAACCCAAACGAAACTAAATAGTAATGCATTTAAATTTCGAGTAACGTAAACCTTTGCTTTTTATACTATAATTGATTACATAATATAGGAAAGTGCTAGAAAATTATGGAATTAAAGAATTTAAAAGATTTTTATGAGAAGCAAGAATATGTCGATTATAACGAAAGTAAAAATTTTGAGCAAAGACAAGTCAACAAAAGAATTGAAGAATTAAGCTTCTTCACGAATATTGCTGTTTTCTCAATTTTTCTTGTTTTTACTACTTACATTTTGGTGAGTTTATTGGCAAGCTGGATTGCTATTCCAGTTTCTATTGTTCTCTCGCTTGCTCTTTATATTTCCGTGAAAAAAGGAATTGCTAAAGCGATTAAATTTATGATGAAATAAAAACTGCCTAATAGACAGTTTTTTATTTTATTCCAATTAAAATTTGCACATGAATTCTCGCTGTTTTTGGCGGATTTTCCTTTGCAAATTTTTTTCTTTCCTCAGAAACTGACCATTCTAATGGACTCATCAATAAGAAATCTTGACGCAAATTTTCTGGAATTTCAAAAGTATAATCAATTGTTTGTTGAGTATTCTTAGGAAATTCTTCTTTAAAACGCTCAATAACTGCTTGATTATCATAATCAACTGGAAGTTGATAAACTTCTCGCAACTCACGTAAATAATTTCTGTCAGGAATAATTTTAATAACCCGGCCATTTTCTGTCAGAACTCGATGAAATTCTGCATAATTTGAAGGCGTAAAAATATTCAAAATTACTGACAGACTTTCGTCAGCAAAAGGGAGATTAGTTAAATCAGCTAAGGACAGAAAACTTTTCGTATCTAATTCGGTTGCCATTTCAATTCCATCTTTAGCAATATCAAAAGCAAACTTCGCCCCCGCACCCTCTAGGAGTTCTAAAAATGAACCTTCACCTGTTCCAACATCAAGTAAATTTCCACTGACAAATGATTTTTGAATTTCTGTCAGTAAATTTTGATACATCCCTGCTTGAATTAGGCGTCTACGTGGTTCAAACATTTTACGCGTATAATGCTCTGTGTCAGCTTTTGTTTGTAAAAAATTAACATAACCTTTCTTGTTTAAATTATAAGTATGATTATTTTCACATTTTAAGGCATAGGCTGCCAATTGAAATTTACCATGACAAATTGGACATCTCAACATTTCCACATTTTCTTCTAAAAGTAAATAAGCTTTTTCAATTTTTTTTAACATAGTTCTACTTTATCATATAAGCCCAGCAGGCGCAAATAGAGGCTAAAAAGCCCACTTTATGCAATCATCCACTAAAAACGCAACCCAAAACACCATATTATACAACTTTTTAAACGGAGTAAAAGACGTAAAAAAACACGAACGTAGTAAAAAGCGATAAAAAAAGAATAATTTTTTGTCAGGCAAGGGGCTGTATATCCACGATATACGGCTTTTAATTTTTGTTAAGTGTTACTTCTCCTAATATTTAAATTTGTTATAAAAAAACACCGTTATCGATGCAATTTTTTAAGTAAAAATTTTATTGAAACTTATGATGTGATTTTAGCCAATTAAATAAACGATGTATCAAGGGTTGAACCACAAAAAAGAATAAAGGGATAGCTACAATAGCTGAGCGAGACCAATTTATTAAGTAACTTATGAAAAAGTGATTTTCAATGTAGTTATGTGTTAAATAAGTTGAAATAGCCATTATTATTGTGCTATTGAAAATGATGACAAGAAGTGGGAAACTGATGTCTTTAGAAATATTAGATAACCACTGAGATTTATTATGAAGTAATCTAACAACTGGGACTGAAAATATTTTTTTTACAATATAAACTGCAACAAAAATAACAGGAAATATGAATAATTCCTTTTTTACACTATAGTTATAAATACCAAATCGCCAGAGCATATTATAATTTGACATAAAAAAAACCATTGTAGCCATAATTACTAAGCCAATAGTCTCCGGATGATGGATAACTTTTTTTAACACTTTATTTCCTCTATAAATATTTTTTGAATAATTATTTTAACTTTCTAACTAAATTATATACTAATAATACTAAGAAAACCAAAATTATGAATCAATACTTATATTACTTCCCTAACCATTTGTTAAAAGTATTCAATAATTAGCAGTTAACTTTTCTAAACTACTCTAAAAAAAGGAAGAAAGGGAAGAAAAACTGTGATTTTTGCAAGATAAAAGGCTCTATTGAGCTATTATTCATGTTATCCCCCCCTATATAAAAATTTTCAAAATTGGGTTTTCACGCAAGACAATACCTATGTGTGTGCTTTCCCTAGTATAAGTATGGGGGAGGGTTTCAAAAACAATCTAATAGTTTGAGAGCGTCAAAAGACATTATAGATTAATGATATAAATCAATCACATAAGCTCACAGTTTAATCACTGTGAGCTTTTTTATTGTTCAATAATAATTTATATTCAATCAACCTCACGCGCGTGCTGTGCTTGTTCTGTGGCTTTTTTTATAATCTCTTTCACTTGCTTAACGGTTGGGTTGGTATGATTTCTAACAGTACGTTCGTTTAACAGATAACGACTTGCGACTTCTGATAGTGTCAAGCGTTTCAAGTATCTAAGCCTGATCATCTCTATCTCATCCGAGCTCAATGAATTAAACAACCCTGTCATGGCATTTAATATAAAGCGTTGCGGTGTGATTTGGTCTGTGCTGTCTATCCTATCAGTCCATGCCTTCATTATTCCTGTAAGATATAATCTGATATTAAACTCTACCTCGTTAATTGTATTAATTCCTTATCTAAACTATAAACTAGGTTAGCTTTTTTATTTTAAAAATGTTCCTTGACCATTTTAACTTCACAGAAATTGATGCCGTCGTTTATGTAAGAAAATTCCTCTTTCTTTTCAAAACCAAATTGCTCATATAAAGTTTGAGCGGGCAAGTTGTCAGTCTCTGCGCTCGTGTATAATTTTTCTATGGGATATTCATTATGAAAGAAAATCAAGAATTTATTTAATGCTATCCTCCCGATTCCTTTGTGCTGGTGGTGCTTATCTATCATAAAACGACTTAGAGTCCAACCACCCATATCCGTATCATAGTCATATAAGAGTAATCCTACTGGATTTTCTTCTTGATAAATTGCCATAACATTAAGCTCAGGTTCATAGGCAGCTTGTAATAGAGTTTTGCTATTTGGAGCTACCCAAAGGTTTTGCGATTGATCTACACTTAAATCTGAAATAGCTTGATAATTTTTATCAGTAACTTTTCTCAAAGTTATTTCCATAATTTCCTCACTTCTATTTATAATGTTTTATATTGTATCAATAAATCTTGTATTTTATCAAATTAACAAAAAATACCTCTGGTTAGAGATGTCTTTTCCTAAACGTAAGATTCATACTAACCCACCCTAAATGGTCTGAGTTTTAAACTAATTTTATCCAATATCTTTGAGTAATACTGTCTCCTTCTGAGACTTCATTTTCTAGTTTCCCGTTATTTTTTTGTATAGTCTTTGTAGAACCGATATTATTTTTATCACAAGTGACTAAAACTTTGTTAATATTTAATTTTTCACACTCTTTTAATGCTAATGACAGCATTTCAGTAGCATATCCTTGCCTTCTTTCTGATTTTCTAATGCTATATCCAATATGTCCACCAAAATTTAATAAATAATCATTTAAACGATGCCTAATATCAATCATACCTATCAAATGATTATCGGTTGTGGAAAGGGCCATATAAGTTGTTGCGGGAACCCTACCCTCTCTTACAGTTTCTTCTTTAGAATTATCATAAAGTGCACTGTACCATTCTTCTAAGTTTTCAGTATTTGCCAAATCTGCAGTCCCATCTAAGCTATCCCCATTTTTTATAAACTCTTTTTTGTAATTCATTATCTTTTCTTTAAAATCTGGTGTTGGCAAAACTAATTTTATTCTATTCATTTTTTCTTTGCTCATATAATTGATGATCTTCTTTCTTATTTTTTAAAAAAGTATATCATACTCTGAATAATAAGAAAAGTCTTGATACTAAAAAATGAACTAATATGTCGTTATGCTGTAGATAATAGATTAAGTAAATAGATAATTAATTAATTAATTAATTAATTAATTAATCTATTTAGAAGTTGTATAATATACTCAAAGGAGAATAAAATGAATAGGAAAATTGCTATATTATCAGACATTCATGGGAACTTTAATGCATTGAAAGCAGTAATTTCTGATGCAGAAAAACAAGGGGTTCATGAGTATTGGTTGTTGGGAGATATATTATTACCTGGTCCAGGTAGTAAGGATTTGCTTGAATTACTCTATCAACTCCCAATAACTGTAAAAATAAAGGGTAATTGGGATGACTGCTTTTTAGAAGTATTAGACGTTTCTAACATTGATGATGCAACTGATATTTATTTGGCTCGATTAAGTCAATATTTGTGCGAAACTTTATCAAAAGATGATATTGAGTTTCTTAGAAATATGCCTACAAGAGTAAAAAATACCATAAATGGAGTGAACTTTTCTTTAACGCATAATCAAATTGAAAAAAATTGGGGAGGAGCACTGATTCCTAGTTCGGAACAAATAAACTTTGATCATCTATTTGATAAAGATACTGATGTAGCTATTTATGGACATGTTCACCACCAAATGATGAGATATGATACCAATGACAGAATAATTATCAATCCCGGAACAGTAGGACAACCTTTTTCGCTTTGGAATAAGTTTAGAGCAGATAATAGAGCACAATATGCTATTTTAGAAGTAGATGACTCTGGCAAATTGGATGTAAATTTTAAAAAAGTAACTTATGATACTTTGTGCGAGATTGAGCTAGCTCAACAAAAAAGCCTCCCTTACTTTGAACTCTACAAAGAACTGATAGAGACAGGAATAAACCATACTCATGATATTGAGTTATTACAGTCAATTAATCAGAAAAACAATTATGAAAATGATGTTAAACACTTTTTAGAACAACTGAAAATAAGTAAGTCGTTATAAAAAGTTTAGAATTTATTTTTTAAGATTTTTGGTGATTATAGATCTGTAAAAAATAGTAAGCACCGTTCTTGACCAACTTTCTGATATAGCCCTCTGACACTCCTTGTTCACGCGCCATAGTTGTATAATAAACACGCTTAAGATGATGACGGACAATAATCTTATGCTCTCTATGATGTTCCGTATTGAGTTGCCCAAAGACTTTGTTTATATGCTCCATCTCGGTTTGTGTGAACTCGTTCTCTCCGAACTCATAGATACGCCAGACTTTAAAGATAATATCTTCAAACCGCCTGTATTCCTCGTCTGTGATTAATGCTTTGCTCATAATTTTATCCTTCTACTAAAAATAAATGTCAAGTTTTGTCAGGTTTTCGTACCCAATCTATATAAAATAATATCCAACATTTTCCATCAATTCGTACCCTTTTTAGGGTGTAAGATTTGTAAGATATCGTACCTTATCATATTGAATGACCTCCCCAAAACCTTACCAGTTTACCTCCCCAAAATCTCCCTAACACTTTCTTTTTTAGGGGAGACAGAATCGACAATATCGTACCTTTCTAAAATGTAAGTTCTTTTAGACAACAATATGCTATACTATTACAAAAGTAAAAAGAGAAGGTATTAAATAGAGTGAAAGAGATATTAAACGGTGACCCAGTTATTTTAGTGGGATGTGTACTATTTGTTATAAGTATAATAATTTTCATGCTCAATACTCGGGTTAGGTATGGTCTTTTGTTTAGACGCTATGAATCTCGAAATAAAGGGTGGCTACTAGTTAGTACACTTCTCTTAATTATCGGTTTAGCAATTATTATATTAAAAGCTTATATGAATGGCCAACTTGGCTAAAGCTCTAAAAGCCCAGTCATTCGACTAGGCATTTTTATTTATTCTTCTAGTTCAAATCCGATTAATTCTGCGATATTATCTAAAGCGTTTATATTCATATCTGCTAAATCTTTCGCTGTGATTTCTGTAGCGTCTGTGAACCGTGGCACTTCGTTAATATCATCTTTAAACATTGAATCGTTGAGCGAGTAGAGTTCTTGTATTTGTGCTTTGAGTGTATTTTCTTCTGATTCTTGTTTATCATTTGTTATTATACTTAGGCCAGTCAAGCCCAATACTTTAATCAACCGCTCAACATTATCAGTAAGTAAGTCAGCTAAAACCTCAGTATCTGCCCCAACTAATTCATCAGGATTAAAAGCTAATTCCTTAATATCCTCAATAATTGACTTTACTGTTTCTTGTGGCTCATCTTCCTGCGCTTCTGTCAGTTCGTCCACAGATAAGCCCAAAACTTCAGTAAGATCAATAAGATTTTCATGCAATCCTTTCGCTAAGTCTTTTTGAGTGGCTGGCGTTTCATTTGCTCCCTCAATATGGATAAGTTTTGAAGTGGGTTCTGAAAGTTCACTGGTTAGTGTAAAAAGGTTAGATAAGATTGTTTTTGTATTTTGGCTCATTTGATTTTCTCCAATTTCTATTTTTATGTTAGGTTCTGTCAGTGAATAAATTTTGTTGGACAGCGTGCTTTTTTCATGTTTTTATTCCTTTTTACAACTGGTATAGTTGGTTTTGGTATCTGTTTTCTCTGGTTTTTGATTATAATGTTTTCTGATTCATCAAAAACAAGCGAAATAATACAATTCTTACTAAAAACAATACTAATTTAATACCGCCTATAAACCCTTTGTTTTGCTCGTTTTAATACCGAAAATACAAATAATACGATTTTTGCCTACCCCTAATATATATAATATTTCCAGTTAACAATTGGTATAGCTATTATTTCTAACTCTAGTTATTTATAAATAATTACCCTATATATATTAGTATTATCTGTATTATTGGTATTGTTTCCTTTATTACTGGGGTTTATAGATATCTCAAAACGGTATATAAACGGTATTCATAATACTGTTTTTACCTACATTTGGTTATCTTCCATTTTGTTTTCTAGGTATGATGTTACAATCTGTTGAACTCGTTTAGAGTTTCTTACGACAAATGCTTTCTTACTTGTATATCCTGAACCGTCTTTTTTTAAAACTGTCTTATTAACTTGTTTAAAGCCGATAAATTCAAGTGCCTTGTTGCGCTTGTCCTTTTTCCCTGCTCCTATGTAAGTTTCTGATAGTAGTTGAACAAGGTCGGGGAAATGCTCAAAGTAGATAATCGGGTTTGCTTTTGTGTATATTTCAAGAATCCGCTCCTGAACGTCATCGAGCATACTGTTATCGAGTAAGTTGTTCATTTCTACAATCTTAAAATTAAACTTGAATTTCTCGGACTTCCAATATAGAAAGCTATGGACTAAACTTGCCACCCCTGCGCTTATTTTTGCTGTTCTACTGGTACTAGTTGCTGTCTGTATGGTAAACGCCTCCCAGTATTCAGAAAAAATCTGTTCACGTTCGTTATCACTTTCTTGTGCCGGGCGATTCCGAAAAGCGATATTGACTGCGCGTGAGTTCATTCCCTCATCAAGTAAAATCTTTGCATTACTATCAATAGAGAGAACCCCTGTGAGATTGACGTTATTAGTGTTACCTCCTGTTTGTCGTGCTTGGTGGGTATCCTCTGTCGCAATCACTTTCAAAGCGCGCTCCATGGCTTTACCTGTAATATCGCCCTGTTCAGTTGCTAGTAAGAACTCGCCACCGTCTAACTGCGCCCAAGCATTTAAGGCTTCAAAACCACCTCCGCCCAAGTTATCAAGTAAGATGTCTTTCGTGATGAATGGGGCTGAAATAACCTTGTGCCTTAATCCTTTACCTGTACGCTCTGCGGACTTACTGACAAAGAATTTTGCTTTTGTTCCCTCACGACAAGCGACTAACATGGTATAAATTGGCTGCAAGCTCGCATTGTGTAAGCTGTCTTTATCATCAATAACCATATCTAAGTAATTGCCATAAGTGGATACAATCTTCATTACATCATTATAATTACACTCATAGCGTTTAAAATAGCACTCTTTTTCATTTGGTAGGGTGTCAACTAAGATATTTTTAGTATGTAAATCCATTTGAAAATCATTACAAGCAATGACTGCTGTTTTAATAGCTTTGATTGGTTCAAGCTGTAGGTGTTCATGAATAAATAACAACATTTCTTCAACTGCGCCCACATCAAAGGTACTGCGATTTGACAGTCGATAACGCTCTGACAGCTTCATTTGCGAAAGGAGATTAAGTTCTTCATCATTAACGAGATAGAAACACTCTTTATAAATGGAGATTGTTCCTGCGAGATAGTCCATAATGGCATGAATATATCTTGGCACGTTTGATTCTTCTGAGATTGATGTTTCTGTTTCGTCTTTATTGGCTTTTGTTCTGCCATAAAAGACTGAGAAATGATTCAGCCCATTATTAACATGAAAAGTAGGGCGTTTAATCCTGATTTTACCCTCGGCTGTTTTGACTGACAGATAAGGATATTCAAATTCATCACGGTGTAAAACATGGATAAAATCAAGCGCTCTTGGTATTTTGGCACTGTCAATATGGTCGAACTCTTCCCACGGTAACGCCAGCACGCGCTTATGATTATTCTCTAGTCGTTCCCACGCTTGACGTTGTTCTTCTAACTCTGTCAATAACCCACCTCCAAACGATACTCGCATTCATCACAAATTTGTCGCTCTTGATAGGGGATAATCTCATTTTCTTTTAGGAGCTTACCGCATAAATAACAATTCATTGTGTCAGTCCTCCTCAAAGAGTTGGTCAATCCAATCAAGCTCCGCAAGAATGTAACCATTGACTGCATTATTAATCGCAATACCTGTCCGTTGTTTCTTGATGATTCCAGCTCTGCGTTCTGCTTCATTCACTGGGATAAAATAGCCATTATCAATTGAACCAATTGCACATCCTTGCTTATGTAGGTACTCAATTCTGCTCTGCAAAGTACGAAAATCAATGTTAAGGTTTTGTGCTAAAATTCTACCTTTGACAGCTTGCTCAATTCCTCGATGTTCAGAAAGAAATTTAATAATGTTTTGATCTAATTTTTGTAAGTCAGTTATCTTCATTGAGATACCCCCAAATTCTAGTTATGGTTTCCAAAAATTGCTCATAGCTTGCTCTCTGTCTAGCTTCGCCAATCAAGGCAAACATTAAAACAGTAATAGCTTCATTGCTTGTATCGCTGATAAGATACTCTAAATTGTCCTTATTGCTTTCATTTTCAAGGACATCAATCATAATTTTCATGGCTTAGTTTCCTCTATCTGTAATTTCATAACAGCCAGCTCTTTACCTAAAATCGGCACTGGTTGCGTGCATAAGTTGCTTTTCACTCCGCTAGGTAAGAGAATGCCTGTACTTGCTTCAAACTGCTGTATTAAGTCATATTTGACCGCTCGTGCATTGTAAATCATCTTAAATGAGTGTTTTCCTACTGGCCGAAATCCTTGGCCAACTTTTCTGACTGCAGTATAACCCTGATATTTTTCTATCATTTCGTTACCTCGTCAAATAGGCTAATTTCTCCGCCCTCTTTTTCTCCCTCAAAACGTGTCCCAGTTTTGGCTTTATTTGGTTTATAAGTATAACCGTATAAAATACCTTGATTCACGTTTAAAGCGTCTAATGCTTCAATCTGCTTGTCTGTCAGCTCTGTATGATAGGCTTTTAAGTTTCTCATACCTGGACTATCAACTCCAGTCACATAAGAACAAGCTCTAATAATATTTTTCATTCCTCAATCCTCTTTGCCTTGCCTGAAAAATTAGTTATCTAATACAATGAATTTACAAATATCATCGATTAAATAGTAAATAAGTGAAGTTTTATATCGCGGTTTGTATCGATTCAAGCCATGCTTTTCCCAATTATCAAGTGTTCCGTCTGATATATCCATTTCTTTCATAACTTGTTGTTTAGAAATGTAAGGAAGTTTGCGGTCTTTTTTGAGGTCAAGTAATTTATGCGCATATACTTTAAATAGTGTAATCACAGTATCTACTAAGCCACGCGCCACAAGCTTCGTTAGAGTGTCGTCATTCATGGCTGATTTTCTCCTCTAACAATTGACTTATTATGACTTTGAAAAACTTGGCGATTGCTGGTAGTTCACTTAATTTAGGTGTTCTGTGTCCATTTTCCCAATTTGAAAGAGTAGATTTTCTTTTCCCTAAAACCTCGCCTAATTCTTCAAGAGTCATATTTTTCGATTTTCTTAAAGCCTGGATATTTTCCGCAAACCTCATTGCTGGCCTCCACTGTTCCTTTTAGAAATAACTTCCATAACTGCATAAGTTAGCTTATCTTCACTAATTCCCAGATCATGAGAAAGTTCTATAACATCATCAGCGCTAATTAAGTCAAAAGCAGTTAGGGGGTTGTTTTTGGCTTTTCTTCGCTTTCTTTCGTGACGGACACCTCGATTAAAGGCTACTTCGTAAATATCCTCATAAGCAAAGGCACGTTGCCAGTTTCCCCAATGTTCAATTTCTTCTTGGTCATAAAATTTCGCTATACCGTTTTCTACTTGTTCCACTAGGGGATATAGCCCCTCTGGGCTTCTGTTGTTCATTTGAGATTGCTTAATCTCTCGTCTGATTTTCCAGTTTTCAGCAAATTCATGCGTAATCTTAATACGAAATGGGGCTTTATTTAGGTTAAAAAATATAATAGGTTTTTTATTTTTTTCAGTTTTTAAAATTACTTGATGACCTGTTTCAGAGTTCATTTTTACTGACATAATCATAAAATGCTTATTTTCAAAAGTTCGAGCTTTCTCTAAATCTTCTATTTTAAAAGTAGATGATTGGGTACCTAGGGCTTGTTCGGTAATATCTATCGTTGTCATATCCTTACCCTCGAACTATTTCTAATTGAATGTCATTTGACAAAGTTGTAAATGTCACTACGCTTTTACCGTCAAATAGGCGATAGACGTACTCATTAAGCTGTATAAAGTGTCTTGCTTTGGCTTTTAATAAGTCCATGAGTTCGAAAGCGATTGAATCGTCTAGGATATAAGTTTCTTTGTTTAGTGGTTTGTTCATGTTGAAAATTCCTCCCATTATGGTAAAATAAGAGCATGAAATCACGTTAGCGCGTGATCATGCTAATTTTTTAAAGTCGTTTATTGCTGGGGAGCGTTCACGGCTTTTTTTGTTGCGTATTTTTCTAGTGTAGCTTTGATGTCGTTATATTCTTCTCCCAAATCTAGTAGCGGAATGACTAATGCTTTCAATCGTTTATATTTCTGTAATTCTTCGGCTGTCAGTAAGTCAACCATTGGAACGCCTTTATCTCCTCGTGCTTGCACTTTGGTATAAGGAAAGCCAGTAGCACACTTGGTTAACAACTTTCTGAAATTACTTTGCGCGTGTGGGTTGGTATGTTCCCAATTCTGAACTGCGTCTGTTAAACTTCGAGTAGTAGCCTTTTCGGCTGCTCTTTCTTTTGTCCAGGTTTGAATGGTTTTCTCTAACTCATCAAAACGCTTTACAAGAGCTAGTTTAAAAGCTCGAACTGGTTCGGTATTATCCAACCACGTAATAAGTAACATTGCTTGGTTACGATTAAGTTGATAAATCTTAGTTTGCCGTCCTCTCCCCTCGGTTATTTTTGTCATTTCAAATGACACTTTACCGAGTTCCTCAAGGTCTGAAATATTGTTATCAATCAGTTTACGAACTGAAATTTTATTAAGTCCTGCATATTGAGCAATCACGACATGGTTAGTTACCACCTCAGCTTTACTCATATCTGGACTGGTTAAAAATGCTAAGTCTTTCATTTTCCCCGATTTCTACTTCGTTTAAAGACATCGCGGTCATGTTAGGACAGTAGTTTATAGCCATGCGTAGGCTGTGAGAATCATCCACCAATACTTGCAACGGCTGGATAGTTGCGTAAGCACATTACGGAAAGCTTCGCAAACCGTGCTGTTTGTTCTTAGTAAGATGATTATTTTGAGTTTGGTTCTGGAATATATTCGATAAGTTCTGAAAGAGTACAGTCAAGATAGTTGCATATCTTAATAAGAGTTGATAATTTTATATCTTTTCCATTATCTGCAATATTTACGAAAGACGATAGCGTGCTCTCAGATATACCTGTGCAACTCGAAAATGAATTTGCTTTGAATTGATTTTTAGCTAGTAAAACAGAAAAATTATTTGTAAGCATTTGGTTAGCTCCTTTGGTTTTTAATTTTCACATCCGCTCATTATTTGAGCGTGAAACAATAATATCAAAACTAATTTAATAAGTCAATAGTAAAAATTAATTATTATATATTGACTTAAATTAGCGCATGTGCTAATATTGTAAAAAAGGAGATTTGAGAATGATAATAAATAGACTCAATGTATTACTTGCTGAAAGAACTATGAAAGCAAAAAAGCTATCCCTTTTAACAGGAATAGCTCAATCCACTTTAACAAGAATAACAAATAACGCCTCGTCTCAAATAGACTATGATACTTTAAACAAAATATGTAATCAACTACAAATAGAGCCTAAGGACTTTTTTGATTACACTCCTTATGATTTTGAAATATCCACAGAAGTAGAAAATAGCGAATTATCAATTTATATAAAAATTAATAAATTCAATACAAATGTAACGATAGTCGAATTTGTTGGGAAACTAACCAAACATTTTGAAACAATACAAGATGATGATGATTCGTTTCATAAAGAAGAATTTCTAAACTTAGATTTTCCAGAAACTATGAGAAATTTCCTTGAGTATTTAAATAAAGAAGTAGATAAAGAAGATTTTACATCAATTTCGATTGCTATAAAACAAACGGTTTTCCAAAAAGTAAAAACTGCAATTGATAACTTTGTGCTTGATTATTATAAAGATGAAGCGCAAGAGAACATCAGAGAAATGGCCTTTATCGTAGACAGTTCAACCGAGATGACAAGGTATGCTAATAATCTTGAAAAAGAAATCATTTCAAGACTGAAAACTAATTTATCATTCAATGGTTTTGATATTTAAAAAATAATATTAAGTGATAATCATTTAGCAGAAAGTTTATTTTAATTCATTAGTCAACACCGCCTATGACGAGGCGCGTGCGTTGCTGTATGAGCTGTGCTGGTTTGAGTTGGTGGGGGAAGTATGCAAGTTTAGAAATATTGGAAAAGATAAATTATGAATGATGATTTAGATGACCTTGAGTTGGTAAAAACGAAATCAAATACAAAATTTGGGATAACTATTGGCTGTTTAATTTTTATTATTCCTCTGATTGCTTTTGTCATTTACCTTAGTCCTATTGCGGTGATATGGGTAGGAGTAACCCAAGAAAACATGAGTAATAAGCTTAATACCCACCAAAATATCACTGAGATTATAGATGACTCCTCTAAACATGGAGCAAGAATCAAAAAAGAAGATAATAGCATGATTGTATCGTGGGATATGAAAGGTTCAACTTTACAGAAACTTAAATACGCCTCTAATAAAGATATAGAGAGGTTAGCTAAATCTTTTTATACTGAAACTGGTTACGATAAATGTAAAGTAAAAAAAACAGGAGTTTGGAATTGAATACAATGTAAATTTTTATAGAAAAGAAAGTCTTGTTTACACTGTTACATTCACTGGAAATTAGTGGATATTAAGAGGTTACAGTTGCGATAGATTTTAATATAACTCTAAAGACTTAGAAAGTAATAAGTATCTATAAAAAGGGGTGAGATAAAGTAAATGTTTATGAAGCGAAGAGTAGTTAAACTTCAAGAAAAAAGGCATTATCAACGTATAATGTTTTGGCTAAAAGTTCTAATTGTGATTGGATGGATAGTTGGATTTGGTTCACATCGTATACATTTTTAGGTATTTTGACAAAAAGAAAAAATTAGAGGGGGAAGAAATTGAAAAGTATTATTGATAGTGGGCCGTTTTATCATGGCACAAAAGCAAAACTAGGTATAGGAGCTTTTTTGAAGCCTGGTTTTGTATCAAATTATGATTCACGAGTGGTTATGAACCATATTTATTTCACAGCAATAAAAGATGGTGCAGGTTTTGCTGCTCAAATGGCTGTTGGTAGTGAACCTCCTCGTGTTTATTTAGTTGAACCTATGGGGGAATTTGAGGATGATCCAAATGTTACTGATAAAAAATTCCCGGGAAATCCTACTCGTTCCTATCGCTCCACTTCTCCTTTAAAAGTTATTGAAGAAGTGAAAGAATGGAATAAAAGACCCAAAGAAGACATTGAAGCATTGCAGAAAAAGATAGCCTCACGCATTGCTAATGAACAATCAAAGATTATTAACTGATTACCACCTATCTAATTATGTGTTCCCAGTCACTAAAAACTGGTTAAAAGGAGAAAAAATGCCATTAATGAAACTTGATATGATTAAAGATAGCTATTCAACTGATGAAATTACGCAAATACTTGAGATCTCTTATCGGGTCATGTTAGAAGCTTTTGAAGCACCCGAGGGAGACCGCTATCAAATTGTAACTCAACATGAAATATTTGAAATGCAGATACTTGATACTGGTTTGGGAGTAAATCGCACAGATAAAGTAATAGTTTTTAGTTTAGTCACTCGCCCACGAACTGTGGAACAAAAAGTTAATTTTTATAAAGAATTGGTTTCTAGATTGAATGAAAATCTTGGAATAAGACCAGAGGATATAATGATAAATCTGACCGTTAATAGTGATGAAGACTGGAGTTTCTTTGGAGGAAAAGCGCAATTTCTTACAGGAGACTTATAAAACGCTTAATTATAATGTTCCAGCACCAGTATACTTAGAAATGCTTAGATTTATATATATAATGTGAACCTTAACATTTCTTAACATAGCTCTAAAGTTTCAAAAAGTAACCAAGGGAAAATTGCCCGCATCAAAAGGCTTATAGCAATTCACTATAAGCTCAAACCTTTAGTATTATTTAGTACTGGTAATGCAATAGGTGACACTACCAAAAATCATAAAACACGCGCAAAGTCAGCAATATCAATGACTGACGGATATATTAAAACAGTTGAAAATAGCTGTATCTGTAACTTTTTGTGCATTACTTTAGTGTTTTTCAGACAACTTATGCTTTGCAATGCTAAGGTTCATAGAAAAATTTGTAATAATATTTAGGAGTGTAAAAAACTTATGAAAAAAAGGAGAGTCCAGAAACGCAAAGCTAAAAATAAAATAAATTTATTCCTTGGGCTTGCTCTACTTATCGAATTTGGATATATTTTGTATTTATTGTTAACAGATAAATTGGAGATTCCTTCCATATTTTGGGTTACGATATGGCTTATATTAGTATTTGGTGGTAGTGTCATATATATCTTAGGGAGGCGAAGTGTGGCTAAACGCGATGACTTGCCGGAGAAATTTAAAGAAGAATATAAAGAAGGAGATGACCGCGCGACTTACTTGTCTTATTTTTTAGTGGTCTTAAATTTAGCGTGTTACCCTTTTTTACGTTCATCTCCAATTGTTTTCTTATGGTATTTTATCCTTATACTAGCTTGCATTCCATGGAATAACGAAGAGAAAATATAAGTTGACTGGAATTATACAATTCTTATATTTTAGGAGTACAAAATAAATAGCGCCTGGTCGCGTGAATTCGTAAATCTATGTGTTTCCAGTCACTAAAAACTGGCAAGGAGAAAAATGAAATCGGTGCAACAAAGTAAAAGAGTAAAAGAACGTTTTGATGTTGAGCTTGGAGGAATAACTCAAGGCATTTCTGTTATTACTGATAACAAAACGGGTGTTCAATATTTAGCTGTAAATAATAGTGGTATCTCTGTAATAGTTGATAAAGACGGTAAACCCTTACTTACTGATGCAGAAAATCAAACTCCTTTCGATTAACCTTGTGGTAACATTTGTCAATTTCTATCTTACTTTTTATCTGTTTTTTTGTATAAATCCATGCTTAGAAATGCTAATGTTCAAATCTATATAACAAGTTCTAAATTTTAGGAATACAAAATAAACAAGCGCTGGAAGGAGTATGATTTTATGAAATCTATAAACATTTTGAAAGACAGTATTGGAAACTTTGAAATTCTTAACTATGAGGAACAAAACAGCGAGTATGAGGGCATGGTTATTCAACTTGCTAGTAATAACAAAATTGTACGTTCTCGGTTAGCTAAGAAAACTCCTAAGAAAGACGGATACTTTGTAGCATTTTGGGAAAAAGATAGTCAAAACGTTAATCATCCATTTTCAGAACTAGATAGTATAGAGATGCTTGCGATTTTAATAAATGATGAAGATGAGCGAGGGATATTCTTAATTCCTAAAGAAGCCGCTGTGAAAAACAGGATTTTATCGAATGAAAACCAAAAAGGAAAAATGGCTATGAGGTTTTACCCGTCCTGGTGTAAGAATTTAAACTCTACTGCGCAAAAGACTCAAAACTGGCAACTTAACTATTTCAAAGAGTACTGAAGCATGTATTTTTTAGGAACGCAAAATAAAAAGCGCTTGGGCGCGTGAAGGGGAAACGTATTATAAATGAATAAAGGAGAAATAAAAAAATATAAGTCATTATTTTGGAGTTCTACAATAGGCTCGCTTATCTCTAGTGCTATTACAATCATCAGCTTTTTAATGATGAACCTTAAATTAGGTTTTATGTCTATGCTTCTCACAGCTATTCTATTATTAACTAGCTACTTATCTGAGTTTACTTCGCTAAAGAAAGAATATAAAGACAATACTATAAGTTTTTCTGTTCCATCAATAATAAAAAAAGGATATTCAGTAAATCCAAGTACTACTAAAGGAAAAATATCTTGGCTTACCAAATTTACGTTTCCAACAGTTTTAAGTTTGGCTTGTATTTTTGCATTGATTGTATTCTATTGGTATTAATATAACAAACAATTGATTATAAACATGATATTGTAAATCTATGTGTTTCCAGTCACTAAAAACTGGTAGGAGATGAATTATGAAGTTTTTGTTATTCATTGATAAAGTTTATTCTAAGATAGTGATTTTTTTCTTACTACTTTCAATACCTTTTGCTATGGTATCTGTATATCTTTATATGAAATTACCAAATATTATACCTATTCAATGGGGCATAACATTAATTCCTAGTAATTGGGGGAGCAAAGCAACTATTTTTATATTTCCAATAGTTTTATTGCTTGTACCAACTTTCATGTCAAAAAAAACAATAAATTCACAAGAGAAATCAATAACTGGGAGAATAGCAACGGAAATAATAATGTTAATTGTACTTGCAGTCATATTAATTATGATGATAGGAGCCTACTATCTTTATTTTAAGATGATTTAAAACGTCTTACCAAGTCGATTCAATGCCAACATTTGCCAACAATTAATAAGGAAACTTTGAAGTTAGCATGTTCATTCCCATCAATTTGAGGATAACTGACGTAAATAATCCTTGCATTAGGTCAAAACAGCAGTTGAACATTTTTGTTCAAAACCTATGTGATGTTGGTATAACTATTGTTCAGAACAAGAGCGACACCGAAATTTTCATTTTTGTATTCGTCAAATTAGCGACTTGCAAAGGGTGCGACAACTTTGGGTTTCCCTTTTTAATAAGTCCTACAATCCCAAATACTACTCACAATCCTATGATTAATCCCGTTTATAGGTCAGTTAAAGATTGAACTAACCACAATGGAGGCTAAATATTGTCTACTTACTCATTAATAACTATCATAATATTTTTCATAGATATAATGATAATGCATAATATTTTTTACAGACTACTATTGAAAAAAATACTAAAACCAAAGAAAAAAGTTATTTTAACTGGTGTATTATCTATCATTACTGGTTATATATCTACGATGTTAATAGCGATATCTCCCATTCTTATCTTTGAATCATCTAATAAAAATGAAGGATTGATAAATTTACCTCTTACAATACTTGGTGTTTATGCAGTAAGTAACTTAACCTATTTATATTTAATAGCAATATTAATCTATTTAATATTTCTTTTCATAACTTTTTGGCCGAACAAACCAAACTTATAAGATATACTTATCTATTAGGTAAATCATTACTAGTTCTACCTAGTCAAAATCTCATTACATTAAAGAAAGAAGTTGTGTGCTTTTCATGGATACTAGAACCTTAACAGAATACTCCGGACTAATCGGGATAATAGGCGGAGGATTTACCAGTGTTACTAATCTTGCCCTATGGCATAGAATAACCTCTGCCTCTAATAACTCTCCCTCAACCGAAGCAAGCGTGCAAACAGTAGAGTTTATGGTGCAAAGACATGCTCCATTACTTGTTGGAATAGCTATTATTAATATCACTGTTGTTATTCTTTTGTTAGTAATAGGGGTATTATCTTAAAAAAAATATAATGCGTTAGAAAATGTACACAAATCTCCTCCTATAATATTTATTGTTGCCAGTGGTCTCTTTTTTATTCCTTTTATAGGAAAATTAATTAGTGGGATTTTAGCTATTATTGGAGGTGTATTATTTTTATCGAATCTGAATAGATTGGAATAGTCACATAGCCCCAACAAAATACAAATATCATATCACGCGCGTGAATAATGCTAAATTCGTGCAAACCTGAACCACGTTAAAAGCTGATAGGAGGTATTTATGAAAAAAATTTGGTTGTGTATGATTACTATATTAGCAGTTGTTTCTTTGTCTGCTTGTTCCACATCACCCACAAAGGATAACTCAAGTAGTGACAAATCTTTTAAAGAATCAGTTTCATTACAATCAGAATCAGAATCTCTCAGTAAAAGTTACTCTATTTCAGAGTCAGAAAGTATAGAGAGACAATCTGCGTCAATATCAATTGCTAAAAGTGAGTCAGAATCTAAATCAATTGCTGAAAGTTCAGCTAGTGTGGCTGATAGTATTTCTAAATCAAATGAGTTGGCCTCATCCTCTCAAGAAGCAGCTATAGCTCTTGAACGAAACTCTCAAGATACTGAGACTACCACAGCGAGCGATCCAAATAGCAGAACGGTTTATGTTGTTAATAATGGGACAACTAATGTTTACTGGTACAGTCAAACTGCAATTCATCCTATACCAAAAAATCCTGTTATTTCGATGACTGAAGGTGAGGCTTTAGCACAAGGGTTACATCATTCTAAAACGGAATAAGTAAAACCATAGTAAAGACTATTACGATACGATAGGAGCATAATATGGTAGAAAATGAAAAATCTTCTCGGATTAAGACTCAATTTTTAAATGAACTTTATGATCTTATACTGAGTGAAAGTATAACAGAAGAAGAACGTAGAGTGCTGACTAAAGCTAAGAATCTAATAGAAAAAGGAGAGTATATCCCCAATGTCATCAGGCGTATGCAGACAAATTTTACGTTAGATGCCATAAATAGTAATCTCTCTTCAAGTGTGAGTAAATTTTATAGTACATTGCCCAAAACTCTTGCTGAGATTTTACCAGCATTCCCAGGTACCGGTTCAAGTCTAGGAATTCCTCTCTAATTTATCTGTGTAATCTCTAATATAAAATATTTCTCAATCCTCGTACATGCCTTGCCTGACACTAGTACAAAATGGAAAGGAAGAAATAATATGAATATTAAAGAATATACAAAAAAAGACGGTACAAAAGTGTACCGCACAAACGTTTATTTGGGTGTAGATAGTCTAACTGGCAAGCAAGTACGAACAAGTGTAACTGCTAAAAGTCGTAAGATGTGTGAGACCAAAGCACACCAATCTATAAATAATTTTATCAATAATGGATCAACAATCGCAAGGGAAAAAGTCGTCTTTGATAACTTTGAATCTTTGGCTTTGAGTTGGTTTGAGAGTTATAAGCTGACAGTTAAAGAGAATAGTGTTAGTGTTGCTGACAATTACTTGCATAATTATATACTACCTCCTCTTGGTTCATATAAGCTCTCTAAGATAACGCCAGTATTATTGCAGGAACTTGTCAATAAATGGGCTCAGAATGCCAACACGGCTGAAATAGTAAACGGTAGACGTGAAAAAGGAAAATGTAAAGATTATAAACTACTTCTTAATTTCATAAAAAGGATTCTTGATTTTGGCATGCAACTAGGAGCAATTGAAGACAATCCAGCCACAAAGGTCTTTCCTCCAAAGCTAAAAACAAGGACAAGTAATAAAATCAAGTATTTTGATAACGTGGAATTAAAGCAGTTTTTAATGTATCTTGATACATTAGATCCGACTGTCACCAATCAAAAAAGCAAAACCTTATATAAGCTACTTCTTGCCACTGGGTTACGTGTTGGGGAGGCTTTGGCGCTCTCGTGGTCTGATATTAATTTTAGTGATAAGTCCGTCAGTATAACAAAAACATTGATTCAACAAAGCAACGTGATAAAAGAAGGAACAAAGACGAAAGAAAGTAATCGAATATTGTTTTTAGATAGCGAGACGATTCAGCTCTTAAAAGTATGGCAAAAAAGCCAAAATGACGGAGCTATCTCTTTACATGATTCTTTGGTATTTTCATATCATCAAAAAACTAGGACCTATGAATTAGAAAGGCTAAAGTTAGTTAGTCACTTCAAGCATGCTGGAGTTCCTAACATTGGCTTTCATGGTTTCCGTCATACTCACGCCAGTTTGTTAATGAACAATGATGTGAACCCTAAAGAGATACAAAGACGATTAGGTCATGCGGATTATTCTATCACAATGAACACATATAGCCACCTTGCGAAAAGTAAAGAAAAAGAGACTGCCGAAAAATTCAGCAATATCTTAAAAGCATTATGACTTTTAGGGTCGAACGTAGTAAAAAGCGTAAAAAAATATATTGATAATCAGCACAACCCTTATATACCAAGGATTAAAGCTCTATATTTTAACATAGTTCTATTCTAGCATAATCACTTTCATTCTTTTTATTTAAAATAATTCTTGTAATTTTTTTAAGTTAAACAAGATAATCATGTTATAATAATTTTAGTAGATGAAAGGAAGAAATTATGATTATCCGAGAACTTTGCCTTGAAAATTTTACCAAAATTCCTCAAGCGCTTCAAGCCGGCGTTGAGAGAATTGAACTTTGCGACAACCTCGCCGTTGGAGGAACCACTCCTTCTTATGGTGTCATTGAAGAAGCTGCCAAATATGTTGCCGAAAGTAAGACAACTCTTGCTGTCATGATTCGTCCTCGCGGTGGTAATTTTGTTTATAATTCTCATGAACTTAAAATTATTGAAACTGACACCCTTAAAGCTGTTGAAGCTGGTGCCCAAAACATTGTATTTGGTGCCCTTACTCCTGACAATGAAATAGATACTGACGCACTTGAAACAGTGAGCATTGCCGCACAAGGGCTCCCAATCACTTTCCACATGGCTTTTGATGAAGTCACTGATCAAGAAAAAGCAATTGACCAACTTGTCGAATTTGGCGTAGATAAAATTTTGACGCACGGTGGGCCACTTGACCAACCCTTAAATACTGACAAACTTAAAAGTCTCATTGACTATGCTAAGGGAAAAATTAACATTATTATTGGCGGGGGTGTCAATGCTGAAAACTTTGAAAACCTCGCTCAATTAACCGGAACAAATTATGTTCATGGCACAAAAATTATCAAATTATAAATAAAAAAGTTACTGACAGATATTCTATCAGTAACTTTTTTATTTATTTTTAAGTCGGAATCTAACATAAAATTTTGTCAGTAAAAAGTTCGTAAGTAATATAATCAAACTCAAGAAAAATGGTCGAACAAAAATTAATGACAGAATCAATTCAACAATTGTCACAAACATCATCACTCTAAAAATAAGCACCCGTAAACCAGCTGTTTTAGCCGCTTTTTTCAGTGGATAAATTCTTGTTAAAAGTTGATAATCAAAAGCCGTTTGTAATGATAAAAGTTGAAAAATAAGCAAATAGTTAAATACAACCACCATAATAATGGCAACAATTCCATTATTAATAAAAATCATCGCTAAAATTGACAAAATAAGTAAACGAATCGTTAAACCAAGATAATCTCCTGAGCGTAAAAAACTTCTTGTAAATAGATACTCATAAGTTCTTTTTGTTTTCGTCAGTAGAAAATCAAGATATTTCCGACGATGACTGTGTGATTTAAGTCCCTTAACATTCGTAAACAGTGAAAATAATCTTAAAGTTCCTGTTTTTCGTCCTTCTTCTAAATCAATCAAGAAAGCCCAATCCAAAAGTCCACTTTTTTGAGAAGACCAAATTTTGTAAGCCAACCAAGCCGCTTTGATTGCGACAAGTAAGACGAACCAAAGGACTAAGAAAATAGGATTAAATCTTAATAATGGAGCAGCAATCAAAACCAAAAGTGCTGACACAACTGCTGGAATAATCAAAGATCGGATTAAACATTTTACTAAATATGCCCGAACTTCCATTTCTTTTGTCAGTAAAAAAACTTTATCTGGACTCTCAATAAATGTTGCCAAACGTCCCACAATTTGACTAGCCAAACTGATCAAAATAACTAAAATAATTTTGCCCCATAAATTCAGCTGATGAATTTGTAGAAAGTTAATGTACTGAACTACCAAAGCTCCTAATAAAATCATCAGGAACAAAACAAAATGATCATTAAAAACATAACGAAGATATTTTATATTTTGCTTATACCAAAGGTTACGTCGTTTTTTAAAAATTTCATTCATTTGACTTTCCTGCCTCTACAACTTCTTTAGAGTTTGGAATATTTCCTTTTGTTAAGGCAAGATAAATTTCATCTAAACTTGCCTTAGGCTGATTAAATTGAGTACGCAATTCTTCTACTGTTCCAAAAGCAACAACTTGACCTTCATGCAAAACAATAAATTTATCACAGAATTTTTCAGCTGTGGACAAGATATGTGTACTCATTAAAATCGAACTTCCTGATTTTTTCATGTCAATCATCAAGTCAATCAAATCCTGAATCGCAAGCGGGTCAAGTCCCATAAAAGGTTCATCAACAATATAGAGCGAAGGTTCCACTAAGAATGCGCAGATAATCATCACTTTTTGTTTCATCCCTTTTGAAAAATTCACAGGGAACCAATCTAATTTATCACTCAAGCGGAAAGTTTCTAATAATTTTTCAGCACGTTCAAAAGCCAAGTCAACAGAAATCCCGTAAGCTAAAGCTGTCACTTCAATATGTTCACGCAAAGTCAATTCTTCATACAAACTTGGTGTTTCTGGAATGAAACCAATTTTTCTACGATAGCCTTCTAAATCTTGTTGTAAAGTTAAGCCGTCTAATTCAATTTGTCCAGAATAAGGAGTCAAAAGTCCAATAATTTCTTGAATTGTCGTCGATTTTCCTGCACCATTTAAACCAATGAGTCCAACTAACTCACCTTCTTTAATTTCAAAATTAAGGTCTTTTAAGACAGGATGCCCCAAATAGCCACCTGTTAGATTTGTTACTTTTAACATACATTCCTCTTTTCAATCTTATTCTATATTTATTATTGAAGTCATTCTTAAAATACGTTGCGCATAGCTCGGATTATCATCATCCTCGGCGATAACTTCTTTTAAGTCATCAAGATTATCTGTAATAATTCCATCTACTCCATTGAACATCTGTTCTCTCATATCCGTTTCGTCATTGACCGTCCAAGCAAAAACCATCTGCTTTCTTGCCTGAGCTTTATCCACAAAACTACTATTGAGTGTTGTGGCCTCCATGGTATAGGCCGACATCTTAGTTTGTGGGAAAAGTAAGTTGAACGGAAGGATGAAACTCACTTTAATCTTAGGATTAATTTTTTGTTCAATTAAAAGAGCATTATAATCTAAAGAATGAATCATAGCCTTATCTTTTAAAAGACGTGCACCATATTTTTTACTAAAATTTTCAACCATCTTTGGAGAATCAAATGGAGAAACTTTAATCTCAACCAGTAATTTTTGGTTAACTTTTTCAGCAGCCGCTAAATAATCATCAAAACTTGGGATTAAAGCCTTTTTCCCATTTTCCGAAACAACTGTATTCGTCAATTCTGCTAAGGTAAGTTTTTGTGGCGGAATATCAATTCCGGCTAAATCTTTTAAAGTTGGATCATGGAAAACAACAAATTGATGGTCTTTTGTTTCCTGAATATCCATTTCAACATAATCTGGTTTTGATTTAGCCGTAGCTTCCATGGCTGGAATTGTATTTTGCACCCCATTTTCTTCATCAACTCCCCGATGTGAAATGGTTAAAGGGACAGTATCCATAAATCCTTCAACATAAGTCCAGCTCACTAAAGCAAAAATTAAAACAGCTAAAGTAGAAAAAATTATTTTATATTTTCTTCTAACTTTCGGAGATTTTTTTACTACTTCTGAAATTTCAAAGGCTTCCAAGTCAGCTTCTCTCATCAAGTAACTAAAAAGCATGACCAAACTCAAGGTAGATATAATAGAGCTTCCCAACCAAATCAAATCCAGTATTGACACTGCTCCCACAAGGGCAAAAGAAGTTTTATCCAAATAATCTTGGGCAAAGTAGCCGCCAATAAAAAGAAGCCCCTGCATTATTATACTAAATAAACCGATAAGTCCAAAATAAACAGATAGTCTGAAAAAATTTCTAACTCCTTTTGTTCGTTTTAAACTTTCTTTTATTGCTACTTTCAATGATTGACCTTTTAAAATCATCAGTGGAAGAGTCAAAATTAAACGGGTACTAATCCAAAATGTTATAGCATAAAATAGGAACAAAATTAGCATATTTTGCCAACTTTTAAAGAAAAATTCAAATGTAAAAACAGGAATTTTAATTTTCGACAAAAGTGGCGTACTAAAGACATAACGTCCAAAAGGAATAATTAATAGAAAATAAAATACGAAAAAGACTAATTGTTGAATTCTGACATTTTTAAGATCCGAAATAACTTGCCTAAATAAACTTTTTAAACTAAAAGTTCTCGCCTGAATCAAACGAATTCCTTGAAACTGAACGATGAATTGCAGATAAACCAAAAAGATGAGCACAAATAAGACAACTACGAGCCCCAAAACTCCTAAGAAATGCTGCTGAAGCAAGTTTCCAAGATTATTATAAGAAACATAAGGAATTCCACTAACTCGCATAATAAGCTCAGAAATGGATTCTAAAAGTGGAATAATAACAAGTGTGATGACTATAGTTGCCCCAACAAAAATCGAAAGATATTCAAACCAAAACTTAGAAAACTCTCGCAAATATTTAAAAATCAAACCAAGTGGCTGATTAGCATTCTTTTTCTTCTTAGCTTTTTTTCTCACCATACTCCTAAACTCCCCCACACTTTCTCTAAACAGAAGAATAATTTTCATTACATTATATCAAATTTATAAAATAAAAAATGCTTAAATTTAAGTTATAATAAATAAAAGTTTTATTTATTATAACATATTTGAATTTCCCTTTTTCGGCAATTCCCTTACGATTTAGTAAGTTTCAGCATTATTACTGGGATTTTTAGCTTATTTATAATATAATCTAAGTATATTATAAGTTTTGACTTTGAGTAAAGAGTCATTATTACTACTGGAGGACCTATCAAATGGAAGATTGTATTTTTTGCAAAATTATCGCTGGTGAAATTCCTAGCACCAAAATTTATGAAGATGATGATGTTCTTGCCTTCCTTGATATCACTCAAACAACTAAAGGGCATACATTAGTGGTTCCCAAAAAACATTATCGTAACATTCTTTCAATGACAGGCGAACAATCAGCTGAACTTTTCAGCAAAGTCCCTTTTATTGCCAACAAAATTGTTAATAATCTTCATGCTAAAGGGATGAATATTTTACAAAATAATGAAGAAATCGCTGGTCAAACTGTTTTCCATACTCATATTCACCTTATTCCTCGTTTTGATGAAAATGATGGTTTCGTTGGAAAATTCACTGCTCATGATTATGATTTAGCTGAAATTGCTAAAGAAATCAATGGCCAATAAAAGGACATTACTATGATTGAATTATTTAAAGACTTAAAAAATATCATTGGCGAGTTGTCAGAAGAAGTCAACACGATGAAAGTAAATGTGGAACGCGTTCAAGAAGAAGGTATCAAAGCAGAAAAAGTTGGAAAAGATATTCAAAAAAAAGTAGATGAATTTCAAATTTCCATCCAACCTAGAGTTGAAAAAATTAATGAACTTGTTAATCAAATAAATAAAAGGGTTGAATAATTTCAACCCTTTTATTTTTTTGATTTTTCTTGATGTTTATAAAACTGTCTCCCCCAGAAAATCCCCAATAATTGGGACAAGACAAAACTAACAACTATGACCAGCATTTTTTCGACATCATGATGTTGAATGTAAGTAAAGGTATGTTGTGAAAAATATAGAATACTTATGAATATAATATTAATAATATTCATTCCAATAATTCGCCAATGTCTTCCTTTGGTACTTTCCCAAAAACTGATAAAAAGAATGAGAATGGTAACGACCTCTAATCCAATCAGCGTCAGGTTTAGAACTTGAAAAAGATAGGCAATTGCAAAGATAATTGTTGTATAAGCCCATAGAAATAATAACATACCTCATTCTAGCATGTTTTTTTATATTCTACAATAAATAAAAAGAGAGAAAAATATTTTTCTCTTTTTTTATTGTTATTAGAATGATGCAGAATCAACTTTAACACCAGGACCCATTGTAGTTGTAACAGAAAGGTTTGTGATGTAAGCTCCCTTAGATGCAGCAGGTTTAGCAGCTGCAATTACAGAGTTCAAAGCTTTAAAGTTTTCAACAAGTTTTTCTGTATCGAATGAAACTTTACCGATTGGAACATGAACGTTACCAGCTTTGTCAGCACGGTAGTTAACTTTACCAGCTTTTGATTCTTCAACTGCTTTAGTTACATCCATAGTAACTGTACCAGTTTTAGGGTTTGGCATCAAGTTACGTGGTCCGAGGACACGTCCAAGACGTCCAACAACAGCCATCATATCAGGTGTTGCGATAACAACGTCGAAGTCCAACCATCCACCGTTGATTTTAGCAACGAGTTCATCAGAACCAACGAAGTCTGCACCAGCTGCTGTAGCTTCTTCAGCTTTCGCACCTTTAGCGAAAACGAGAACACGAGCAGTTTTACCAGTACCGTTTGGCAATACCATTGCTCCACGGATTTGTTGGTCAGATTTTTTAACGTCGATGTTAAGGTTGTAAGCAACTTCTACAGTTGCATCAAATTTTGCAAATGAAGTTTCTTTTGCAAGTGCTACAGCTTCTTCTACGCTGTATAATTTAGTTGCGTCGATTTTTTCAATCGCTGCGCGCAATGCTTTACTTTTTTTAGCCATTTCTATTTTCTCCTTGTGGTAATATCGGTTGTCTGTCTTCCTTGTTGCGTCTGAAAATTCGCTCTGCTGCGCTCAAAGGAAAATATTCCCTCCAAACACGGTCTTTATACTAAACGTCGGAAGCTATTTTCTCGCTCCGCGCCGCTCAGATGAACTAATAGTTCTTTTATAACAACAAGAGTAACAGCCTTCCACTAAATGTGTGGATTGCATGTGTGACTTTTTCTGAATTTACAAAATGTAAATCTCGAAAATTTAGTCGAAGTACGAGGCGACAGGTTCCGAAGCCTACCTAAGTAGGTGAGGGTTCTGTCAACGAAGTAATTCGTCTAAATTTTTAGTCAGTAACAGTGAATCCCATAGATTTTGCAGTACCTTCAATCATTGACATTGCAGTTTCAACTGATGACGCGTTAAGGTCAGGCATTTTGAGTTCTGCAATTTCTTTGATTTGTGCTTTTGTAACTGAAGCAACTTTTGTTTTGTTAGGTTCACCAGAACCTTTTTGAACGCCTGCTGCTTTTTTCAAAAGAACTGCTGCTGGAGGAGTTTTTGTGATGAATGTAAATGATTTGTCATCATAAACTGAGATAACAACTGGGATGATCATACCAGCTTGGTCAGCTGTACGAGCGTTGAATTCTTTTGTGAATCCCATGATGTTAACACCTGCTTGACCCAAAGCTGGTCCAACTGGTGGAGCTGGTGTTGCTTTACCGGCAGGGATTTGTAATTTAACGAGTTTTTCTACTTGTTTAGCCACGATAAATTCTCCTTATATTTTGTTTTCGTGATGTGGTATGATGCTGTATTTTACAGCTTCCACGCCTTGCATGTGAAAATTCACATACCTGAGTATTCTATCAAAAAAAAGGACTGATGTCAACTTTTCTTTGTTTACGAAAGGTTAATTTTCTTGATGGCTATCAATTTTTTTAAGTTACAAGTAATCTATAATAGAACTATCAAACCAAGAAAGGTTAATTCATGAAACTTCAAGCTTTACTAAAAAAATATAGTAATCAATTAACTGGTCTTTCAGCCTTATTAATTTTAATCGCTTATAGTGGAAAATATCTTTTGAATTCTTATTTTCTTTGGGCCTTTGCACTCTTATTAGCTACATTTATTGGTCTTGTCCCAATTGCTTTTCAAGCAGTCCAAGCACTTAAATTCAAACAAGTTTCAATTGAATTATTGGTATCAATTGCTGTTATTGCTGCTCTTTTTATTCAAGAGTATGAGGAGTCAGCAATTGTTACTTTTCTTTTCGCATTCGGAGCTTTTTTGGAAAAGAAAACTTTAGAAAAAACACGTTCTTCCATTAAATCTTTGACAGAAATTACTCCCTCGACCGCTCTTCGGATTTCTGGAGAAGTCATTGATATTGATGATGTCAAGATTAATGACGAATTATTAGTAAAAACTGGCGCTCAAATTCCTGTAGATGGCTCTATTTATGAGGGGGCTGGTTTTGTCAATGAATCAAGTATTAGTGGGGAGTCCGCTGAAATAAAAAAAGGAGTCGGAGATAAGGTTTTTGCTGGAACACTTCTTGAAAATGGAAGTCTTTTGATTCAAGCTGAAAAGGTAGGAGAGGATACCACCTTTGGTAAAATTATTGAATTAGTGGAAGAAGCTCAAGATACAAAATCCTCTGCTGAAAAATTTATTGACCGTTTCGCAAAATATTATACTCCTAGTGTTTTAGTTCTCTCTTTTTTAATTTTCATTGTCAGTCAAGATATCAAGTTGGCAATTACTTTATTAGTTTTAGGTTGTCCGGGTGCCCTTGTCATTGGACCTCCTGTCAGTAATGTCGCAGGGATAGGGAATGGAGCCAAAAAGGGAATTTTAATTAAAGGTGGAAATATCATGACTAATTTTAGTCAGACTGACCTGCTTCTTTTTGACAAAACGGGAACACTTACCAAAGGAAAGACTCAGGTCTCCATTACTAAAAATTATGGCGCTTCTACCGAACTTATCAACCAGGTCGCTATGCTTGAAAGTCAATCAGATCATCCTTTAGCTAAAGCAATCATTGATGAAATCGGTGAATTTACTAAAGTACCTCTTCAAAATATCGAAGTCATAAAAGGACAGGGGATTTCTGCTGACCATTTATTGATTGGAAACGAAAAACTCCTTGAGAATCATCAAATTTTTTTAAACGCTCAACAAAAAAATGATTTAATGAAACTTCAAAAACATGGACTTTCAACAGTATTAATTGCTGATGATAAGGTGCGTTTACTTTATGGAATTACTGACGAAATCCGACCAAATGTAAAAGAAACATTGACCAGACTCAAAAAACAAGGGATTAAAGAGCTGATAATGCTGACAGGCGACAATGAAAGTACCGCTCAATCAATTGCACAACAAGTGGGAATCAGTCAGGTTTACGCTAATCTCCTACCTGAAGACAAGGCAAAAATCGTGCAAGACTATAAACTAGCTGGTAAAAAAGTGGCATTTATAGGCGACGGTATTAATGATAGCCCTAGTATTGCCCTTGCCGATGTGGGAATCGCAATGTCATCTGGGACTGACATCGCCATTGAAACTTCGGATATTGTCCTTATGAGTTCTAATTTTGATAACCTTTCTTATGCTCATTCCCTTGCAAAAAGTACAAGGAAAAATATGAGACAAAATATTTTAATTGCTCTCTTTGTTGTAATCTTTCTTCTTTCCGGATTAATCTTGGGGAATAGTTCAGGATTTATTGGACAATATGTCAATATGGCGACTGGAATGTTTGTCCATGAAGCAAGTATTTTATTGGTTATTCTCAACGCAATGCGTTTAATTCCTCATAAAAAAATACTATCCAAGAATTTCACTGTCGCAAATGACTAAAAATAAGGTTATAATTAAAGAAAATCTTTCAGGAAAAATATCTACTCAAATAAGGAGAATAAAATGACTTTAGATAATCATCATTGCGTCCAATTAGTTCCACTCTTTGAAAAACTTGCTGAACAAGATTTAACTAAGGTCGAAAAAATTGTTGAACACAAAAAAATTAAAAAAGGTGAAATTATTATTAGCCCTGACAAAGAACCTTTATTAGTCATTGTAGCTCAAGGTGCACTTAAAATTTCACAACTTTCACAAAGTGGTAAAGAGCAACTTTTAAGAATCATCGAAGCAGGTGATTATGAAGGCGAAGGAGCCTTACTTGGCGTGACCAACGGACAACTTTACGGTCAGGCCATGATTGATTCTACGATTTGTTTCTTGCGTCAATCTGATTTTGAGACATTATTAACGACTTATCCTAGTCTTTCATTACAACTTTTAAAACTTAATGCTAAAAAATATCTAGCTGCTGAGCACCAAGCAGGATTTTTGGCACTAGATGATGTTGAAGCACGTCTTGCACATTACTTTTTGAATCTATCTGCCACTTCTAATAGCATTTATTTTGAAATTCCAATGAAACTCAAGGAGCTTGCCAATTATATCGGAACCAGTCCAGAAACAATTTCACGTAAAATCAAGGTTTTTGAAGAAAATAAAATTATTAGCCGTCAAGGACGAATGATTAAACTTTTGGATAAGGAAAAACTAGAAGATGATTTTGCTTAAAAATTTTACAAAAAAAAATAGAGTGAGTCAACCCTATTTTTTTAGAACATATTTCCAAATTACTTTAATTTAAGCTTCTAAATAACTTTCCCAAATATTATCAAACAGGGTAAGATTAAAATAAAATGGGGCTTGGGTTTCTAAATAAGTCGAAATTTCATCGAAATCTTTAGACTGTTTTGGAAAAAGCGGGTCTTGAAAAACTAAATTTGCAAGACGAGTTGCATCATCTTTTTCTACTGGTGCGCGATGGCGCATAAGGTAATTATAAAAAGTCATTTTCTCTTTCTATTATCATTAAGTCGAAAAATTAATTATTTTTCCCATTGTTTTTCCAAAAAATCATGACGAATTTTACTTGATTGGGCATAATCTTCTGGATTTTTTTTGTAAAATCCTTGATGGTAGTCTTCTGCTGGCCAGAATTTTTGAACGGCTTCAATACTTGTCACAATAGGTGAATCAAAATTTCCGCTGGCTTGCAATTGCGCTTTGCTTTCTTTGGCAATTTTTTCTTGTTCTTCGTTTTCAACAAAAATGACTGGACGATAGTTATCCCCACGGTCTTCAAATTGACCAAAAGCATCTGTTGGGTCCGTGAGTGTCCAATAAAGTTCAACAAGACTTTGATAAGTAATTTTACTATTATCAAAAATAATTTCTACTGCTTCTGTATGACCAGTCAAGTGTTTTTTTACTTGTTCATAAGTTGGATTTTCAACATTTCCACCTGTATAGCCACTTATCACAGATAAAATCCCTTCTCGTTCTTCAAAAGGTTGAACCATACACCAAAAACATCCACCTGCAAATATTGCTCTTTCTGTTGCCATTATTTCTCCTTCACTTTGTTTGTCTTGTGAAATATTATAGCATAGCTCAAAAAAAAGTAGCCAATTAAGCTACTTTTTTACTGACAGAAATTTTTATAAGTCATAAGACTGACAGAATTTACTGACAAATGCTTTTAAATTAAGCTTAGTATTTCTAAAGAAGCTGTCAGTAAATTATTCTCCGATTAATTCTGTTCCCTCTGGACTTTGTTTGATTTTTTTAGCTTTCATCAAACCACCAAGCGCTTTTTTGAATTGTCCTTTTGAGATTCCAAAAGTTGCTTTTATTTCATCTGGATTTGATTTGTCATTAAATGCCATTTTCCCGCCCATTGATTGAAGATAAGCTAAAATCATTTGGCTATCAGCATCAAGCATTTCATAAGCACGTGGTTTTGCTGACAGATTTAGACTACGGTCTTCTTTTCTAAAACCAATAACACGAACTTGAAGTTCTTGACCGACACGTGGAACTGAGAAACGTTCATTTGGATGAATAAATCCTAGCATATTGTTGTCAGGCAAATAAACAAATGTTCCTGATTCTTTATTTCGATAAACAATTGCTCGTAAATCTTGGTTTTGCATGTTGTCATAACCAGGACCTGCAAGATTCCAGAAATCTTCATGCCATGCTAAATGACCCCAAATTCGCTCTTTTCTGTCAATAATTAATTTCACATAAAGTTGGTCACCAACTTTTGGCCATTGGTCTTTTTCGAGTGGCAAATCATCAAGAGAGACGACCACATCTTTTCCTGGTAAACCTGTGTCAACAAAGGCACCAAGGTCCTTACGTACAGCTGTTACCGTTCCCCAACCATAATGCTCATTTGTTGCTTTTTGTTCCAAAGTCGTCAAACGACGATGGTCATCTTTATCCGCATAAACAAAACCAGTTACCACATCGCCAACTGTATGTTCACCTTCTGTTTTATCTAAACGTAATAAATCTTCTCCCTTTTGGAGAAAATAGAAACGTTCACTTTCTTCCACGATTATCGCGGAGATTGTTTGTCCAATAATACTCATTTGTACCTCTTTATAAAATGTGATTGAGAGACTATTTGTCTCTGTTTAATTGATATTTCCTTCGTAAATCCGTGATTTTTCACCCCAAGGATGATAGCCGTCAGCTAGATAATGAAAATCAAAGTGCTCATAGAAATCAGCAAAATCCGTTGCAAGATAAAGTTTATCAATATCAAAAGTTCTGCAATCTTCTTTTACTGCTTCAATCAACAGACCAGCAAGACCTTGATTTCGAAATTTTTCTTCAACATAAAGTGCACAAAGCCAAGGGTATAAGTCCATTCGACTAATAAAATCATTGCTAATCAGTCCACAACCCGCAATAATTTTTCCTTCATCAACAATCAGATACCACTGAGGAATCTTTTTGTTACTCTCTAAACTATGCTTCAAACAGTCATCATATACAGGGTTACTGTCCGTATTTCCCCATTTTTCCTGAAAAAATCGAATTGCTTCTTTGAGATAAGACGGTTGCTCTCTAAGTTTGATTAGTTCTCTCAAATTTATCCATCCTGACAGATTTTTGATGTAAAAACGGCTCAATGGAGCCGTTAATGCTTTTACAGATTACTTTATTTGTTAGATTGTTCTACTTAGATATCCAACAATTCTTTTTCTTTAATTGATGCAAGACGGTCTGCTTCTTTAACCGCGTCATCAGTCACTTTTTGAATGTTGTTTTCAAGATCTTTAAGATCATCTTCAGTGATTTCTTTTGCTTTTTCTGATTTCTTAGCAGTGTCCATTGCATCACGACGGATATTACGGATTGCTACTTTTGCTGATTCAATATATTTACCCATTTCTTTGACAAGTTCGCGACGGCGTTCTTCTGTCAACATTGGGATAACTAAACGAATCACAGAACCATCATTTGCTGGTGTAATCCCAAGATCTGATTCATACAATGCTTTTTCAATATCTTTCAAGATTGATTTATCAAAAGGAGTAACCATTAATACTCGTGCTTCTGGAATTGTGATGGACGCTAATTGATTGAGTGGTGTTGGTGCGCCGTAGTAAACAACTTGAACACGGTCAAGAAGACTTGCGTTGGCACGACCAGCTCGGATATGTCCTAAATCACGTTGTAAACTTCCTAATGATTGTTTCATCCGGTCTTGAGCTGTTGTAACAATTTCGTTTGCCATTTTATTTCCTTTTTCTACTTTTAATTCTTCTATTTATTTTACTGACAGAAATTTTGTCAGAGATAAGTGTTAGTATTTTAATGATTACAGTTATGCTAATATTTCCATCATAGGATAGTCGTTGACGCTTCAGCGTTTACGAATATGCTAGTATTTCCATCAGTAATTTTTTAATGAATAAATTTACTGACAGCTTTTTTTGTAAGTAAATCTTATTCAACCGTTGTTCCGATTTCTTCACCACGAACGACACGTGTAATATTTCCAGCTTCATTCATGTTGAAAACAACAAGTGGAATATGATTATCCATTGACATTGTTGAAGCCGTACTGTCCATTACTTGCAAGCCTTTGGTAATAACATCCATATGTGTCAAATGTTCAAATTTAATAGCATCAGCAACTAATTTAGGGTCAGCATTATAAACACCATCAACACCATTTTTAGCCATTAAAATGACATCAGCATTAATTTCCGCAGCACGTAATGCAGAAGTTGTATCAGTTGAGAAGTAAGGCGAACCAGTTCCCCCAGCAAAAATGACAACACGTCCCTTTTCTAAATGGCGTTCAGCACGACGACGAATATAAGGTTCAGCAACAGCTTTCATCTCAATGGCTGTCATCACTCGTGTGTCAACCCCAATATTTTCAAGAGCACTTTGAATGAACAACCCATTTTGAATTGTTGCAAGCATTCCCATGTAATCTGCCTGAGCACGTTCCATTCCGGCTTTCTCACCAGTAACTCCACGCCAAACATTACCACCACCGCAAACAATCGCAAGTTCTGCGCCCAAATCATGGACTTCTTTGAGTTCTTCAGCGACAGCTTTTGCTGTTTCAGGGTCAAATCCGAAACCTTTTTCGCCTGAGAGGGCCTCTCCCGAAAGTTTTAACAGTACGCGTTTATATTTAATTTCAGCCATATTGCACCTATTCTATTATATTTTCTCTATTTTACCATAAAATGCTCACGAAAAAAAGACTAATCAAAGCCTTTTTAGAAACTATCATGATGTCAATAAACCCAGGTGTCCCAACAATTGAATAAGTAAATAAATCACAAAAAGAATCCCCGCAATCCAAAAGATTAAATTAAGACTTTTAAAACCTTGCCAAATTGGGTGCTTGATTTCTTCTAACTCTTTCAATTTTTCCGGGTCCAGACTGTCAACATGTTTAAGACTGTGTTTCCAAAGAATTTCAGCAGGAATCACCGATTTATTAAGTAACAAATCTCCATTAGGTTCAATCTTAATCTCATTTCCAATCCATGAAACCATTCCCCCAAGAAACAAATTTGCGCCATATGTCTTTTTTAACTTACTCACATCAAAAGGATTCATCAGCAAATCAATTTGCTCATGAACAGGATAATATCGAACTTGTCCATTATCAAATTCTAAACGTAAACGCACTCCTGGCAACATTTCAGCTTTTGTAACTTTTGGTAAATCCTCCATAACCTTCCCTCCATTTACTCTAATTATAGCGCTTTCTTTTATAGAAGACAAACCATTTGTCAAAACTTTACTGACAGCTTTTTCATAAGTAAAAAAATTTACTGACAAATTTCTGTCAGTAAATTTTATCTAATTATTTAGCAGCTTCAACATCACGAGCAATAACCAATTCTTCGTTTGTTGGCACAACAAGTACTTTCACTTTAGACTCTGGTTTAGAAATGATACCAAATGCTCCACGAACATTTTTACTTTCATCAATTTCCATGCCAAACCAAGAAAGTCCATTAACTACATCAGTCCGAACAGCTGTATCATTTTCACCAACACCAGCCGTGAAAATAAGAGCATCAGCCCCATTTAGTACTCCAAAATATTGGGCAATAAATTTCTTGAGACGGTCAACATACATTTCATAAGCAAGAATCGCTTTAGGATTTCCTTTAGCCACAGCTTCTGAAAGATCACGCATATCACTTGAGAGTTCTGACACCCCAAGAACTCCAGATTCTTTATTGAGAATGTCAATCACATCTTGAGCATTTCTAAGGCTTGGGTCGCTCTCTAACATATAAGGAATGACTGAGGCGTCCATTTCACCTGCACGTGTTCCCATCATTACACCAGCAAGTGGTGTAAATCCCATTGAAGTATCAACAGATTTTCCAGCTTCAATTGCTGTAATTGAAGCTCCATTTCCGATATGAGCCGTAATTAGCTTCAAATCTTCCAATGGTTTTCCTAAAACTTTTGCCGCTTCTTGGGCGACATACATGTGTGACGTTCCATGTGCTCCATATTTTCTGATTGAATAATCTTCATAATATTTTGTTGGAATAGGATAACGATAAGCCTTTTCTGGCAAAGTACTGTGAAAAGCAGTGTCGAAAACAGCAACTGCAAGTGCATCTGGTAATAAACGTTGAAAAGCTTCAATCCCTAAAACATTAGCAGGATTATGTAAAGGAGCCAAAGTTGAAAGATTTTTAATCTCAGCCAAAACCTCAGGACTAATAACCGTAGAAGTTTTGAAAAATTCCCCACCTGCAACAACACGATGGCCAATTCCTGTGATTTCGCGGAATTCATGAATTAATTTAAAGTGAATTAATTCATCCATTAATAACAAAACAGCTTGACGATGGTCAACAATTTCTTGTTTTCTAACGTGTTCTTCATTGTTAAATTTAGTTGTTGAGATTGAGCCAGACAAACCAATACGTTCAAAAATTCCTTTAGCAATCACGGTTTCTTCCGGCATTTCGTAAAGTTGCCATTTTAATGACGAGGAGCCTGCATTGACAGCGAGCGTTTTTTCCATACTTACTCTC
This sequence comes from Lactococcus sp. EKM203L, assembly GCF_011800585.1. Classification (NCBI taxonomy): domain Bacteria; kingdom Bacillati; phylum Bacillota; class Bacilli; order Lactobacillales; family Streptococcaceae; genus Lactococcus; species Lactococcus sp. EKM203L. The sequence goes on along the minus strand of NZ_JAALEQ010000004.1, from coordinate 112,127 downwards.
CTTAATGTATGCGTTTTATTCTTAAAATTATATCATATTTTATGTCTGATTTCATTTCTCCTCCCTCAAGGATTCCCAGAACTTATCATTTTATGTCATTTTAAAAATAAAAAAGATTTTGTTTTAGAACAAAATCTTTTAATTAATTATTTTTTAAGTGCTTCAACATCACGAGCAATTACAAGCTCTTCGTCAGTTGGAATCACAAAAACTTTTACGCGTGAATGAGGTGTTGAAATTTCTCCCTCGACGCCAAAGACATTTTTCTCAGGGTCAACTTCAATTCCAAACCAAGTCAATCCAGAAAGAATTGCTTCACGAACAGGAACCGAATTTTCACCAATACCAGCGGTGAAGACAAGAGCATCAGCCCCATTCAAAACGGCCAAATATTGACCAATAAATTTTTGAATTCGGTCAACATACATATCAAATGCAAGTTTTGCATCAGTATCTGTTTCTTTAGCAGCAATGATATCACGCATATCTGATGAAATACCAGATACACCATAGAGACCAGATTCTTTGTTCATCATATCAACAACACCTTGAGCATCTTTTAACTCAGAGTCATTTTCAATAAGGTATGGAAAAACAGAAGGGTCCATTTCACCTGTACGTGTTCCCATCATCACTCCAGCAAGTGGTGTGAATCCCATCGAAGTATCAATTGATTTCCCACCTTTCACTGCTGTCAGTGATGCACCATTCCCGATATGAGCAGTGATAATTTTAGTTTCTTCAATTGGTTTTCCAAGTAATTTTGCAGCTTCTTGTGAAACATACATGTGTGAAGTTCCATGAGCCCCATATTTACGGACAGCATAATCTGTATAATATTTTTTAGGCAATGGATAACGGAATGCTTTTTCAGGCATCGTTGTATGGAAAGCTGTATCAAAAACTACTACTGAAGTTGCATCAGGCAGTAAGTTCAAAAAAGCTTCAATTCCTGCAGCATTTGCTGGATTATGCAAAGGAGCAAGAGCTGACAAATCTTTAACTTGTTGCAAAACTTCTGGTGTAACAACTGTTGATTTTTGGAAAATTTCACCTCCAGCAACCACACGATGTCCTACACCTGTAATTTCAGCAAATTCCTCTACTATTTTCAATCGTTTTAAATCTTCAAGTAAAACTTCTACTGCTTCTGTATGATTTGGAATGTCAAAAACGCGTTCTTCTTTTTGCTCACCAAATTTGACGGTCACAATCGAATCTTTCAAACCAATTCGTTCGATTAATCCCTTGGCAAGAACTTTTTCTTCTGGCATTTCATACATTTGCCATTTCATAGATGATGAACCAGCGTTAACTGCTAATGTTTTGGTCATGTTTAATAAACCTTCCTTGAATTTGAAATACGGTTAAATTATAACACAATTACAATTCCTTTTGTGTTTTTCGGTCATGATTCACGAGCTTAATTTAAGATGTAGTTTTTAAAATAAAAAACGTTTTCAAATTCAATCATTTTCATACATTTTAACCAAAAAAATTACTGACAGAACCTGTCAGTAATTTCAATCTTATAATTTTACAATTTTTGTAAATTCTTCCATAAAGACTTCTAAACTTTCTCTGTCTGTCAGTGAAGACAAAGGGTGAGCAAAAGTTGCATGTGCAGCCGGCCCCTTTTTCAAAACATAAATCGCCTTAGCATCAGCATTAAAAAGTGATTTTGGTAAAGTGATGACAGCCATCACACTCCCATGTTTACTAATCCACTCCTTTAATAGAAGTCCTTGAGGACTTGTCAGTAAATCTTCTGGAGCTAGGAAAATGGCAAAAGAACCCTCTTTTAAATAATTAAATGATTGCTCAATCAAAAGATGATGAGCAAAAGTATGTCCGTCAGTAGTCGCAACTTCAAAATTCTTTGCAACTTCATCATCTGGATAAAAACCAATTGGTAAATCACTGACAACAACGTCTGCAGGTTCCATCAAACGCTTTTGTACTGCATCAATTTGCATGAACTCAGCCTGACTCCCCATAATTTCAGCCATTGAAGCAGACAAATCTAAAAGTAAATCATCAACTTCAAAGCCTACATAATCAACCTTTTTATTAAGATTAACCAAAAGCGTTTCAGCAAGATTACCCATACCAGACCCAAATTCAATTAAACGAAGTTCAGAATTTTTATTAAGATGTTCAATAATGAAATTAAAAATTAAGCCAATTGCATCTGGAGTCATTGCATGATTGGGCTGAAGTGGTGCGACTTGTGACCCTTTCAACAAAACAAATTGAAAAAGTTTTTGCCACTCCTTATTTGATAAATTTAACTGACGAAGTTTGTCATTATTTACTGACAATTCAACAATTCCTTGGTCAGTATCATCTAAAAGAGCAGCATTTTGTTCTACAAAAGCATCATAAAAATCTGTATCCAATTTCTCAGATAATAACATAATATTTGCAACAACTAGCTCAAAACCTTGAGCCACTTTTTCCATATCCATGTTTTTTCTCCATTTCTACAAAATCAAAATAAAACTGCCAAACTTTGACAGTTTTATTCATTGCTTGATTATTAATCAAGCAATCATTTATTTTTTTCTTTTTCGACTGTCCAACTTTTCCAATTCCATCCAAGCTCTGACCGTTACAACAAGCATCGCCACAATACCGATAATTTCTAAAAGTAATGACCGATGGCTTACCGCCTGGGCCACAGCAAAAGCAAGAACTAGAACTCCAACACCAGCAAAGAAGAAAATGTCCATACTCCGCCGAACATCTTTGGGCATCATGAAAATATACGCAAAGGCAACTAAAATCAACAAGATAATATAGAACATTTTTCTCCTTTCCAAGTTATGACAAGAACTAACGAAAAATTAATTTATTCATCATCAAACTTTCAATAATTGAAAATCAAGTTTCTCTATTTGATTAAACTTATTTTTTCTTCTTAGTTGATTTTTCACGCATTGCTTTATCCAAAATTTGTTTACGCAAGCGGATTGATTCTGGAGTTACTTCCAAGTAATCATCATCTCCAAGGAATTCCAAAGATTCTTCAAGTGAAAGAATTTTTGGTGTGTTCAAAACAGATGTAGAGTCTTTATTTGAAGAACGAACGTTTGTTTGTTGTTTCATTTTAGTGATATTTACAGTCAAATCATTATCACGACTGTGTTCACCAACAATCATCCCACCATAAACTTCAGTACCTGCATCAACAAAAAGTTGTCCACGTTCTTGAACGTAACCCATTGCGTAAGAAGTAACTTGACCTGAATCCATAGAAATCAAAGAACCACGGTGACGTCCACCGATTTCTCCCTTAACAGCTGGAAGATATTGGTCGAAAGTATGGTTCATGATTCCGTATCCACGAGTCATTGACATGAATTCTGTTGTGAATCCAATCAAACCACGTGCAGGAACAAGGAAAATCAAACGTGCTTGACCGTTACCAGTGATTTGCATATCAAGCATATCACCTTTACGTTCAGAGAGCGCTTGGATAATTGAACCTTGGTATTCTTCAGGAGTGTCGATTTGAACACGTTCAAATGGTTCGCAAGCAACACCATCAATTTCTTTGATGATAACTTCAGGACGTGAAACTTGAAGTTCATATCCTTCACGGCGCATTGTTTCAATAAGAATTGACAAGTGCAATTCACCACGACCAGAAACAACCCATTTATCAGGAGATTCAGTGTTTTCAACACGAAGTGAAACGTCAGTTTGCAATTCAGAAACCAAACGTTCTTCAACTTTACGTGATGTTACCCATTTTCCTTCGCGACCAGCGAAAGGTGAATTGTTAGCAAGGAAAGTCATTTGCAAAGTAGGTTCGTCAATGTGCAAGATTGGCAATGGTTCAACGTGGTCTGAAGGTGTAACAGTTTCCCCAACGAAGATATCTTCCATACCAGACAAAGCAATCAAATCACCAGCTTTTGCTTCTTGGATTTCTTGACGGTCAAGACCGAAGAAACCAAAAAGTTTAGTAACGCGGAAGTTTTTAGTTGAACCATCAAGTTTAGACAAAGTAACGCTGTCCCCAACTTTGATTGTTCCACGGAAAACACGTCCAATACCAATACGTCCAACATAGTCATTGTAGTCCAAAAGTGAAACTTGGAATTGTAAAGGTTCATCAGAGTTATCAACTGGGCCAGGGATATGGTCGATGATTGTATCAAAAATATTTGCCATTGTGTGTTCTTGATCAGCTGGATTATCAGACATTGATGAAGAACCATTGATTGCTGAAGCATAAACAACTGGGAAATCCAATTGTTCGTCATCAGCACCAAGTTCGATGAAAAGTTCAAGAACTTCATCAACAACTTCAGCTGGACGAGCAGATGGTTTGTCAATCTTATTAACAACAACGATTGGAGTCAAGTTTTGTTCCAAAGCTTTTTTCAAAACAAAACGTGTTTGAGGCATTGTTCCTTCATAAGCATCGACAACGAGGACAACCCCATCAACCATTTTCATAATACGTTCAACTTCTCCACCGAAGTCCGCGTGACCTGGTGTGTCCAAGATGTTGATACGAGTTCCGTTATATTCAACTGCTGTATTTTTGGCAAGGATAGTAATCCCACGTTCTTGCTCAAGTGCATTTGAGTCCATCGCACGTTCAGCTAATTCTTTACGAGCATCCAACGTTTGAGATTGTTTTAAGAGTTCGTCAACCAATGTAGTTTTACCATGGTCAACGTGGGCAATAATAGCGACGTTTCTAATATCTTCGCGTAATTTAGTCAATTTTATCATACCTTACTTTCGTATATATCTAACCCATTATAGCACACTTTTCTAAAAGCTGTAAATGCACACGTTTACAAGCCTAACAAAGATTTTTTTACTTCCAAAATGAAAACCCCAAAGAAAAATTTCTAAGGAGTTCTTTATTTTTTTATAATTAATAAAATCAGTAAAAATGATTATGTTGTTAACATTCTTTTATTCTTAAACTGTAGAGAAAGAGTAAAAGAAAAGCAACTAAACCAAATAGAACAGCAATAATATATCCAGCTCCATAAAAGGTTAGAAAGATAGAAAGTTCAGCCCCAAAAGTATTCCCAGATAAACTATGATTAAAAATAATCATAGACGGAAAAGCTATAACTAAGAAACTAATGTAAAAAATAAGACTAGCAAAAGAAAAATAGACACTAAAATTTATTTTCCTATAAATGAAAAAAAATGATATAAGCAACACCAATCCCAAAATGAAACTATAAAAAGGGACTTGATGAAAAAGAAAATAAAAGAAATTTTCTCGACTTTTTTTATAGTCAAAATTCGTATTCAATTTAGCCTGATTTACCGTTGCAGGAAGAAACATGGTTCCTATCCAAATGACAAGTGCAAGAGATACTTGCCAGATTTTTATTTTTCTTATCAACATTTTTCTGCCCTCCATATTCATTACTATATCTACACTCGCATTTTATAAACATCTACATAAATCAAAATATTAAAAATCAAGAAGAAATGGAAGAAAGAAGCTGAGCAACCCTAAAATAAATGTAAATACTATATATTTTTTCATATCTATCACTCTCTATCTGGACAATTCAACAACCTCATCTGCCATTTTCCAAATGGCAGGGTTATGCGTTGCAATGATGATAATTCGCTTTTCATTTTTCATACTCAAAAGCTGTTTCATCACTTCTTCACTATTCTCAGAATCTAGTGCTGCTGTTGGTTCATCCGCCAAAATAACCGGTGAATCTTTCAAAATCGCTTTAGCAAGTGCTACACGCTGTGCCTCACCACCTGACAATTCATAAATTTTTTGATTGAGTTTTAAATAGGCTACATTAACTTGTGCCAGAGTTTCAAACTTTTTTTCTTGTTTAGTTTTCTTGGATAACTTTTGATTAATCAATCCCAAATCCAAATTTTTATCAATCGTTTCATTTTCAATCAATCCAAAATTTTGAAAAAGATAAGACAAATCATTTAGAAAATAGGAATGTTTCTTGATTTTTGATAATTCTTTTCCCTCATAAAGAATACTTCCTTCGTAGGATTCAAGTTTAGCAATCATATTCAGTAAGGTTGTTTTACCAGAACCTGATTGACCAATAATGGCATAAACTTTCCCAGCTTCAAAGGTTAATTTAAAGTTATCAAAAACCTTTCTATGTAAAAATTCTTTTGTAATATTAGTTAATTCAAACATCTATTCTCCTTTCAAACTATTTATTTGTCCATTTTCAAAATTCTTCATTTGAACAAGTAGGATAATGAGCGAAATAAACCACAAAGCACTTACAACAAAAAGAGAATATAAAAACTCATTGCTGATTATTGTCAATGTTGGTAATAAAATCAAAAGTAATCCCAACTCTACAAAAATGAACCGACGATGAATTCTCAAGTTGGGCATTCCAGAAATAAATTTTATTACGATTGTTCTTCTGAAATGAGTAAAGTAAAGGACATGGAGTAAAATATAGAAAAAGCTAATGACAATAATCGTTATAATGGCTGATATGATTGCCATACTTAAACTCTCTTTTACAAGATTTGTCTGTGCTTCATACTGTCCATAGGCATTAACTAAATAATGAACCTTATCGTATAGTCCCAACTCTTTCAGCCTATTAAGCGTTTGTTCTTTACCTTTCACAAAAAAGTAATCATTATCCCCTGCCCATGATATGCCCGTTTCTTCTCCTGATGATTGCGGTGTTATCACAACAATAATTGGGTCAGAGATTTCTTGTTGCGTTGTCATTTTCTCATAAGCCACATTGTAAATAAAACGTTTTTCGCCATTTGGTACTTCTTCAACGTATTTCGCCTTCATCTTGGTCTCTTTTTTGCCATTTTGTGTTGTTTCCGTCAATAGTTTGTCGTACTGAGCAATCAATTTTTGACGATTTTTCATTTGATTTTTTGGTATCAGGAGTCCATATTCTCCAAGTTTGAGATTAGAAAAGTCTTCTTTAACATTTATATGTTGTGCTTTCAGATAACTTGGTGTGACAATGAGTTGTTCGTCGCTACTTTCTTCTGGTCCATCAAACAAATTATGTCTAACGAATATCGCATCATCTTTCATTACTTCAATATTATAAAAGTTCCACCATGCTTCTACTTCCTGAGAGCTAACCTTAAGATTTGGTGCACCAGAAATCGTGTCATAATCTTTTTGTTGCTTCCATTTGTCTAAATCAGCGTCCTGTTTTTTTAATTCGATTTGATTATAGTGAATTCCTGATAGGCTTGTGACAAGGACAATACTCACAACAAATTGCATCAAAACCACAAGAACCATCAAAACTGTTGTCGGCAATTTTCCTTTAATAAGTGAATTGAGTTGACTCCGAGAGAGGATAAGCATGATTATTGCACTTACTAAGCATGACAGTAGCACAAATATCGAAGAAGAAAAGAGGATAGAAAATAAAGCAAAAATGTGAAGCGACAGGTTGCTTAGACCAGTTATGAGCAAGTAACTAGAAGTCCCTATCATAGCAATAATCGTCAAAATTGAGATAAACTTTATATCACGAATACTATCTGAAAATACAGTATTCAACAAGGTCTTTCCAGACAAAAGCTCTATTCCTGATTTTCGTAACTCTGAGATTCTTACAAAAATAGCTAAACCGACAAAAGCCAGAAAGATACTTATCAATAAGGTTACAGCCTGTGGATTACCATAGATATTATAGTACTCTCCTAAGATTGTCAATCGCTGAACAGGTACAGCTATCACGTGAAATTTATTGCTCAAGTAATTGCTCAGTTCCTCAGAACTCGTATGACCTGTCATGATATGGTAGGTCGCTCCCATTCCCAGTAAATCATTTTCAGCTCGATTAGCTTTAGGAAATAAACGCATATTACTCGCAAGCTTCCCATCTCCAAAAGTCATATAGCTCGGCTTAAAACTCCCGTTTCCCTCAGGTCTAACAACTGTAGAAACAATGAATGACTGATGACTCATTGCATAGTTATCTAACGTCGCAACAACCTGCTCATTCTTCGGAATCTGCGTTGACTTTTGATTGATGTTATTCATGACAAGAGCCCCTTGCGGAAGGCGGTCTGCAATAATATCTTGACTTTTATTCTCAATACTTATAGCATAAAAGGCTGTGACTAACACAATAGCCACAGTCAGAAAAACATACTTTAGTTTTTTCATCTGCATTTATTACCAACTTCTAGTGCCTACCCAGCCATTGCTGTGATAGAAAGTTGCAGGTTCTGCCCAACGCGTATTTAACCATGCATAGGCCTGTTGATTCGCATGAACACTGACAACTCTACCTCCATATTTATCCCCGTAAGTTACTTCAGCCCAATGGTTCCCATAGTTGTTCCAGTAGGCAGCGTAAGCTCCCATACCATACTTTTTGTCATTTGTTGAGCCTTGAGAATAAGTTGAACGATTAATAGCGAATACATGGCTTACTTGAAGGAGCGTTCCGCCGAGAGTCGCAAGGATAAGTGTTGAAACAAGTAATTTTTTAGTTTGCATTTTTCTACTTCCTTTCTAAAAATTTTTAATCTTTTGTAGAACTTTTTAAAAATTCTACTACAACAAAATTTTTAGTACCTCCTTTCCTCACTTTGAGGGTGTACAAGCCTCTGGTCGAATTCGTTTGTTTAACATTTTTAAGTTGATGTTAAATTTCTATATTTCGATTGTAAACCTTTTCATTTTTGCTTACAATCTTTTTTTGCATAATTTCATCATTTTTGTGACGAAATCGCATTTTCTGTGATGAAATTGAGTTTTTATCAGGTAAAAACAAAAATCACCCTAAAAAAGAGTGATTATTTTATTCGTTTTGAATGTTTTTTGAGTTCTTTTAACTCTTTTTTGCAAACCGCCGGTGCTTTGACTTTTTTCAAGCTTTGTTTGAAACATAGCGTCAATCCGTCTTCTTCAATTCGACGAATTTTATTTGTATCAACAAGTAAACCGCGTCCAAGTGCAAGTAAATTGGGAATTTTCTTTTTTACATCAGAAATCGTACCACGAACTAAACATTCATTATCTTTTGTGATGGCTCTAAGATAATTTCGATGTGTTTTGTCCGCTTCAATATATAAAAGAGAATCTATCGAAATTGGATAACCACTGATTTCGACAATAGTTAGCTCATTTGTAAAACAGTAGAGCAACACTTTCTTAATCATTTCTCTAACTTCAGTATCAGAGTCACTGGCCACAGTCATTTGAGTCCATAACGGAGAGGTAGTAAAGTTCAATAATTCATCTTTTAAGTCAGGATTATCAGTATAGATAAGAAAAAATGCCTTACTTTCTAACTTCTGTATTTTTTTCAGTATTTCGAACTCTTCTTTTTGTGCAATTTTTATAAAACAAGTCTTAACTTCATTAAGGTAAATTTGAAGAAATTTATAGACATGCTGATGATTATAGAATACCATTGTTGCATCGATCTCGTCTTTTATCCCAAGTTCTTTTTCATTTTCAAGAACAAATCGCTCCAAGCGATTTACTGCATAAAAGTCCGCATCAATCAAAATTCTATTCATTTTTTACCCTCAACAAGTAAATTTTAACTATAATCTTATTCCAAAAGTATCATTACCATTAAATATCTTTTTAGTTACGTTTTCAAATTATATTGTATTATACCATTTTATAAGCAAATTCTGCGCTATTCACTCTCTTTTACATATAGCTTGGACTTGAAAGCCTTTATCAAATACGGTAAAATGTAGTAATGAAAACTCTCTATGACGTGCAAGAAATGCTGAAAAAATATGGATACATCAATCTTTTTCCAGATCGTTTGGATGCGATTGCTTTTATGCAAATTGAATTAGGAAAAATGCTTGAATCAGGAATATTTCAAAAAAGCGACCATGACTATTTGACTGCTCGCTTGATTTTAGCACGTGAAGAGAGAATTGAAAAGAAAAAATCTACGACCAATAAAAAATGATTCTTTTTTTATTGTCAGATTGGAGAAAAAAACATGACTGCAAGTAAAATTATCGGTATCGACCTTGGTGGAACTTCAATTAAATTTGGAATTTTGACACTCGATGGTGAGGTTCAAGATAAATGGTCTATCCCGACAAATATTTTAGAAGATGGAAAACATATCGTTCCTGATATTATTGAATCAATCAACCACCGTTTAAGCCTTTATAACTTGGACAAATCTGAATTTCTTGGAATTGGAATGGGAACACCGGGTTCAGTAAATATTTCTGAAAGTACTGTCAAAGCTGCTTTTAACTTGAACTGGTCAGATACTCAAGAAGTAGGTAAACCAATCTCTGAAGGTGTTGGTCTTCCTTTCATTTTGGATAACGATGCTAATGTTGCTGCTCTTGGTGAACGTTGGGTAGGGGCAGGTGAAAACAATCCTGATGTTGTTTTCATTACTCTTGGAACTGGTGTTGGTGGCGGAATTATCGCTTCAGGTGAGCTCGTTCATGGTGTTGCCGGAGCTGGTGGCGAAATTGGCCACATTTGTGTTGACCCTGATGGTTTTGAATGTACTTGTGGAAATCGCGGTTGCTTGGAAACAGTAACTTCTGCAACAGGTATCGTTCGTTTAGCTCGTAAATTCGCTGAAGAATACGAAGGTGATTCTACTATTAAAGCAGCTATTGACAATGGTGATGAAGTGACTTCTAAAGACATCTTCTTTGCAGCTCAAGAAGGAGATCACTTCAGCTTATCCGTTGTTGATAAATTTGCTTATTATCTCGGTTTTGCTTGTGCAAACCTTGGTTCTACTTTGAACCCTGCTTCAATCGTCATCGGTGGTGGTGTTTCTGCTGCTGGAGAATTCTTACGTGAAAAAGTTGAAAAATATTTCACTAAATATGCCTTTTCAACTGTTCGTAACTCAAGTAAAATCAAACTTGCTGTCCTTGGAAATGACGCTGGAATTATCGGTGCCGCAAGTCTTGCTCTTAAATTTAAAGGAGAATAATTTTGGTTATTATTATCATTGATATCATTCTTGTTTTAGTAATTATCGGAATGTTTGTCTATCCTCGTTGGAATCTTCGTCGTAATGCTAAACTTGTTGAAGAAGCTGAGTTTGCTCGTTTAATGCCTACTTCTCAATTAATTGATATTCGTGAAGCAAAAGATTTTCGTATTAAACATATTCTTGGTGCACGTAATCTTCCTGCTGGACAAATTGACCAAAGTTTAAATGCCTTAAGTAAACATAAACCTGTACTCATTTATGAAAATGGTCGTCCTGTTGGCGGAGCAAAAGTTGCTAAAAAACTAAAAAAAGCTGGCATTCCTGAAGTTTATATCCTTAAAAGTGGTTTGAATTCTTGGAATGGTAAAACTAAATCTGGTATCTAATTACTAATCGTCTTAGTAGTAAATTTCAAATAAAAAAACTCTCTATCATTAACTGACAGAGAGTTTTTTATTTATAAAGTAATTAACCTACTTCAGCTTCAATCATCCAAAGTGTTTTTTCAATATCTCCAAGAGCAGTCGTATATAAGTCAACTGTCACATCATCACCATCATCACCAGCAATTTTAATGCCATCTTTGAAGAGTTGAGTCAAATATTTGTAAGCAACAATCAATTCTTTCACACGTTCTGAATTAGATTTTCCCCAAACGGCGGGAGTCATTTCAATTTTAGAATTTTTATCAAATTCTGCTAAAGTTGAAACTGGAGAACCACCAATAGTGATTAGACGTTCTGCAAATTCGTCCAAATGTTCATCCAATTGATCTTTCAATTCATCCATTTTTGGGTGTAGGTAAAGAAAACCCGGACCACGCAAATACCAGTGGATTTGATGAACAAGTGCTGATGCTTTTGATAAATCAGCAACTGTTTGATTTAAAACTTCTTGTGTGTGTTCATTTGACATAACTAACCTCCATTTTTTAAATATTAAATGTCATAAAGAAACTTAATATTAACTTTTCTATAAATATATTATAAACCAATGAGATTTTTTTCTCAAATGATTTACTTATTTTCTTTTTTCGCTATATTTAAAGTTACAATTCTTCATTTATTTCGTATAGATTAGTATGGACATTTTATTTATATTTGTAATTGGAAGTATTTTTGGCTCCTTTTTTGGCTTAATAGTTGACCGTATTCCACTAAGAAAATCAATTATTTTTGGACGCTCACATTGTGATTCTTGTCAGCAACTTTTAGCCTATCGTGATCTAATTCCTATTTTTTCTCAAATAAGCTCTGGCTCACATTGCCGTTATTGTAAAAGTAAAATTCCATATTTATATGTTTTTTTGGAGTTCTCATCAGCTTTAATTTTTGTTTTAGCTTGGGTAAATTATCTTAAACCTAGTCAATTTTTACTGATTATTCTTTCACTAATTTTATCTGCTTTTGATTATCGTCAGCACAGTTTTCCTTTTGTTATCTGGTTTATTTTTGCACTCAGTTTTATTTTAATATTTCCTCTTTCTCCCCTTTTCTATTTTTGGCTTATTTTAGCCGTCTTAGCTGAAAAATTCAATTTAAGAGTTGGCAGCGGTGATTTTTTATGGTTTTTTACCGCTTCATTTTCTCTAACTTTCTTAAACGAAATGCTGCTCCTTCAAATCGCTTGTTCACTTGGTATCATTTATTATCTAATCACAAAAAAACGAGTTGAAATTGCCTTCATCCCGTTTCTAACTATTGCATATCTAATGTTGCTTTTTGGGCACCAAATTCTGTCACCGTAACCCCTAAAAGCCTTACTCCTAAACTTTCATCATATTCAAGCTCTTCAAATATCTCTTGTGCTACTTCTGCAATTTCTTCGGGACTTTCTAACTTTTCTGCTAAAGATTTTCTTTTTGTCAATGTTGTAAAATCAGAATATCTCAATTTTAAAATGACAATACTTCCTTTTAATTGATGACTCTTTAATGAGTCGGAAACTTTGCCAGAAATTTTACTCAACTCTGCTTTAATATCATCCGGAAGATATAATAGTTTACCATAAGTTCGTTCTTTTCCAACTGACTTTCGCTCACGATAATTTTTGACTTTCGAGTTATGTATTCCATTGGCCTTTTGATAAAGCTCCCAACCATAAACTCCGAATCTTTCAGCTAAATCAACTGGGTCTGCTTTTTGTAAATCTCCCCCATTAAAGAAACCTAGTGCGTGCAATTTAGGAACTGTCGCTTTTCCAACACCATGAAATTTTTCCACCGGTAATTTTGCTAAAAATTCTAATGCTTCTTCTGGCATAATTAAGGTTAAGCCATGGGGCTTTTCATAATCAGATGCAATTTTCGCTAAAAATTTATTATAAGAAACTCCTGCAGAACATGTTAAACCTAACTCAACAAATATATCATGCTGAATCAACTTAGCAATTTTAATTGCTGATTGAGCACCGATTTTATTTTCTGTTACATCTAAATAGGCCTCATCAATTGAAGCTGCTTCAATATCATCGGTATAACGTTTAAAGATTTCACGAACTTGTTTACTTACTTTTGTGTATTTTTCATAGTTTCCTGAAATAAAAATAGCTTGTGGGCAAAGATCATAAGCTTCTTTAGCACTCATTGCCGAATGTATTCCAAAAGCACGCGCTTCATAAGAACAAGTTGAAACCACGCCACGTCCACCTGTCTGTAATGGATTTCTGGCAATAACAACCGGCTTACCTTTTAAACTCGGATTATCACGCACTTCAACAGAAGCAAAAAAGGCATCCATATCAATATGAATGATTTTTCGCGAAGTGTCATTGATGAGTGGGAAAGTTAACATATTGCTATTATACAAGAATTAGTTTTCAGACTCAATAGATTGATTACAAAAAAACTCTTAACAAGTAAGAGTTTTAATTTATAAATCAATAATTTGATATTCATAACCCTGCGACTTCAAAATTGTAAAACAAGCATCCATCGCAAAGAAAATAGTTTTGGTATTATCATTAGGATGAAAAGTTTGAATTTGATAGTCATCTAGCATTTGTTGGTCAAAATAAATATGCATATTATTATAATGTTTACCAACAAGTCCAAAAAGAGAAACAATTCCGGAGTTTAATCCAAGCATATCTTCTAGTCGTTCTTCCGAGACAAAGTGAAGTCTCTTCACTCCAATAATTTCTCCCAAGCGATTCATATCAACCTGTTTAGCATCATCCATAATTATCATATAGAACTGGGTAGACTTTTTATTGGCTAAGATTAAAGTTTTGGAACGACAACCTTCATAATCTTTAATGTAGTTATCCGACTCCTCAGTTGAATGACTTGCTGGATGTTCTACTATATTATAAGGAATTTCAAGCTCAGCTAATAATTCCTTAACTTCTGAAAAAGTTCTCATCAATTCTCTCCTTTATTCACTTTTAGAAAAATACCGATAAAATTAATTTATATAAGACAACTTATTTTTATATTTTGTTTAGTAGCCTAGTAATCCCCGAAGATCTAAAGCTGTTCCTGATTTTGCGCCACAAATCAAGACCAGAATTGCTAAAACTCCTAGTAAGGCCACAATGAACATTCCTGCCCATTCCTTGACTGATATTGCTTGTCGACTTTCTTTTTTCGCTTTAATAAATAAAATGAAACCAATCGTATAAAGAATCATCGCCAACCAAACATATTGCCAACCTGAAAGATAAAGGGCCAGAGCTTGAAAAGCAAAGGTGAAAAATCCTATTAATATATTTTTAATTGAACCTTCTTTAATCCCAATTTTAAGAAGATAAGCTCCAACCAAAGCATAACAAATCATAATTACAGCTGTTGCCATATAAATAAAGACATTATAAGCATTGGCTACAAAATATGTAATGATAATAAAGATTTGAATCATCAGCTGAGTAATAAGCAAAGAATTACTTGGCGCATGATATTTATTCAGCTTACCAAACCAACTTGGCAATAGTTTTTGCTCTGCCAATTGTTGTGTCGCCTCAACTGGTAACATTGTCCACGAAAGCCAAGCTCCTAATAAGGAAATCATTAGTCCAATTGCCATCAGACTTCCGCCCCAGCCACCGACCATCTCGTTAAGAATATAAACTAAGCCTGGTGCTTTAACATTTGCCAAACTTGCCTGGTCCATATAACCATAAGGAAGTAATGATAAAAGGACATAAATGACAAGCAAAACTGCTAGACCAATAATTGTCGCTTTAGCTGTATCCGATTTTTTCTTTGCCCGATTTCCCATCATCGCTGCGCCTTCAATCCCGACAAATACCCAGACCATGACCATCAGCGAGCCTTTAATTTGATCAAGGAGTCCACCAGCAGTCATCGCATGCCAAACTAGGCTTTTGACTGACCCATCCGCAGCTAGATTGCTTGTGAAAGTTTGCCAAAAATGTTGAGTGAATACATCAGCTTTAAATAGGATAATCCCTGTGATTGAAAATACAACTAAAGGAATGAGCTTTGCAATCATAACAACCGCATTTACAAGGGCAGCAGTTTCTACTCCTCGGTCAACTAGAAACATTAATATCCATGAGATTATTGAAACAATAATTACTGATAAAACAGTCAACGAACCATTGGAATTAGCAAATTTGCCAGGGAAGAAATAGTCAGCAGATGTCATCATTAAAACTGCAAAACCAATTGTTCCAGTCCAAGCTGAAATCCAGTAACCCCATCCTGATAGAAAACCGATAAAGTCTCCAAAACCTTCTCGAGCATAATCAGAGACTCCCGAAAGTTTGGGTCTAATTGTAATCAGTCGATTAAAACTCAAGACAAGCATGAAAATCCCAAAACCGATAAAGAGCCATGAAATCATGACTCCACCGGGTGTTGAACCATTGGCGAGGTCATTAGCAAGATTGAAGACTCCACCTCCAATTGCTCCAGAAATAATAATTGCTAATAATGCAAAAAGGCTAATCCCTTTTGTTTTCTTGTTTTCCATTTACTCACTTTCTACTATTTAATCATAAATTTCCTATAATTAAATTTGTATAATATCATTTATAAATATAAAAGAGTCTCTTGAATATAGAGACTATTTTATATTCTTCAATTATAATTATACTATCAGTTCTTTATTATACACTTTTTATACACTTTAGTAAAACAGAAATGTATTTTATAAAGAATATATCAAACCTGATATTCTCTCAAAAATTCAGATAAGAGTTTAAGGCCTTGACGTAAGGTTGTTTCATCTGTACAATATCCAATCCTAGCATAGCCTGGTAAATCAAAACGATTTCCAGGAATAATTAGGACACCTTTTTCACGAAGAAGTTGGATTGCAAAATCTTCAGTTTTTGTCGGATCAAGTTCTTCAAATTTAACAAAACTTACAGAGACTGCATTGGGATAAACCATTGAGACTAAAGGTTCATTTTCCACCCATTCTTTCAAAATTGATAAATTACCTTTGACAATTTTACGAGCGCGTTCAAGTACTTTATCTTTATGTTTCAATACTAAAGCCGCTACGGCGTCATCAAATACCCCGGTACAAATCAAGGTATAATCCCGGATTTTTCTAAATTCATTACAAAGGTCACGGTCTTGAGTGGCTACCCAACCCACACGAATTCCTGGTACAGAATAAGTTTTAGAAATAGAGTTAGTTGATATTCCTTTTTCATATAAATCAGCAATAGGTGAATAAGGCGTTTCTTCATCTAGTGGAAGATAAACTTCATCACAAAGAATATAAGCATCAACACTGCGTGCAATTTCAACCACTTCTGACAAAAATTTAGGACTCATGATTGCTCCAGTGGGTTGGGCCGCATTGTTTAAACAAATGAGTTTTGTATTACTTTTAACTAAACGACGTAATTCTTCAATTTGTGGCAACCAATTATTTTCTTCTTTAATATGCCAATAATCAACTTGGGCACCTAATGTTTTAGGCCAATCATACAGTTGTTGATAAGAAGGATATTGAGCAATCACATGATCGCCTTGACCAATTAATCCTAAAATTGTAAGGAAATTTGCTCCGGTAGCTCCATTTGTAGATAAAATATTATCCTCTGGCACTCTTTTATAAAGTTTTGCCACTTCTGATTTAAAGGCTGGTGAACCCTCAATCCAACCATAACTGAATTTTTCTTTCATCATCTGTGACATAAAAGCTTCGCCATTATCTTCTTCAAAGGCCAAAACTTCTTCCAAAGATAACGAATCAATGGTTGACTGAGCAATATCAATCGTTGCAGATTTTTCCCAAACATTGAGCCAGTCTTCACAACCAAATTGTACAAGTTCCATAAGTTTTATTTGCAAATTTAAATATTTTTTTAAAAAAATCATTTAAATTTGTCTTCCTCTCTTTATTTTTTTACTGACAGATTTAGTAATCATTTTACCTTAATATTTATCGCCGATACTTACATCTTGTCAGTAACTTTATCAATATAAATCGTTTACATGTTAATTGTACAATAATTATTGATAAAATATCGGAAAGTTTAACGATTTTTAGACTACATTTATAAAAAAATGCTACATCAAAAATGTAGCATTTTTATCTTTAAGGAATAATCTTTGTTCCTGAATCATTATTGAGGAAGTCTTCAAGATTTTCCAAAGAAGTAATTGTTGCAGGACGACCTGTACGAGCAACAAATTCCATTGCTGCTTCGACTTTCGGAAGCATTGAACCTGCAGCAAATTGACCTTCTTCAATATAAGCTTTCATTTCTGCCATTGTTACTGTTTCTAGTTTTTTCTGATTAGGTTTATTGAAATTAACAAAAACATTATCTACCGCAGTCAAAATCAAAAGATTATCTGCTTCAACAAGTTCAGCTACTTTCGCTGCTGAAAAGTCTTTATCAATAACAGCTTCAACCCCTTCATAACCATCCTTAGTTTCAATGACAGGAATTCCACCACCACCAGATACAGTCACCAAAACACTTGATGAGATTAGTGGCTTAATCGCTTCGGCTTCAACGATACGTGTTGGTTTAGGACTTGGAACTACTCTTCGATAGCCGCGGCCAGAATCTTCAACAAATACCCAGTCGGGGTATTGAGCTTTCATTTCTGCCAATCCTTTTTCATCGTAGAATGGACCAATTGGTTTAGTAGGTTTTTCAAAAGCTTGGTCATCCTTATCAACAACTGTACGAGTCACTACAGAGATGACTGGAACACGTTCCATATTATTTTTTATCAAAGCTCTTGTAAAAGCTTGCCCCATCCAGAAACCAATTTGTCCTTGAGTCATTGCAACAGCTGTATCAATTGGCATAGCTGGATTTTTAGGACTATCCGCCGCTAATTGTTGCAATAAAAGATTTCCGACTTGTGGTCCGTTACCATGAGTGACAACCATTTCCACATCATTATTTCTAATAAGAGGAATTAATTGTTCTGCTGTTGTTTCAAGTGCTTTTTCTTGCGCTTTTGCTGTTGGGTCATCTGTTAAAATAGCGTTACCACCTAGGGCTACGACAATACGTCTTACCATGAAATTATTTCTCCTCTATCTTTTTTCTTATTTAAGGAACAATTCTTGTTCCACTACCAGATTTGACAAAATTTTCAACATTGTCAAGGCTAGTAATTGTAGCAGTCTTACCTGTTCGTTCAACAAAACTAACAGCTGCTTCGACTTTTGGTCCCATTGAACCTTTTGCAAAGCGTTCTTCGTCAACATATTTGCGCATTTCAGAAACTTTGACTGTTTCCAAATGAACTTGGTTTTCTTTCCCATAGTTCAAATATACGTCACCACCGCTTGTTAAAATCAAAAGCTCGTCTGCTCCAACCATCTCAGCCAGTTTAGCTGCAGAGAAATCTTTATCAATTACGGCTTCAACACCTTTATAACCATTACCATCTTTAATGACGGGAATTCCACCACCGCCAGAAGCAATCAATAGACTACCAGATTCTAAGATTGGTCCAAAAGCTTTGGCTTCAATAATTTCAAGTGGTTTAGGACTTGGAACAACTCGGCGATATCCGCGACCAGCGTCTTCCATTAATTCCCAATCAGGAAATTGCTTCTTAATTTCTGGCAATTGTTCTTCTGTGTAAAAAGGACCAATTGGTTTACTAGCATTTTTAAAAGCTGGATCATTTTCATCAACCAATGTTTGAGTCACTGCTGAAATAACTGGATAACGCTCCAAGCCATTATTTGCCATTGCTCTTGTAAATGCTTGAACGGTCCAAAAACCAATCTCACCTTGGGTCATTGCTCCAACTGTATCCAATGGCATAGCTGGATTTTTTTCACTATCTGAACCTAGTTGTTGTAAAAGTAAGTTTCCAACCTGTGGTCCATTTCCATGAGTCACAACCATTTGCCGGTCATTATCTTTAATTAATGGCATCAATTGTTCAGCTGTAACTTCAAGTGCTTCTTTTTGAGCCTTCGCTGATGGGTCTTTCGACAGAATAGCATTCCCACCAAGGGCTACAACAATACGTTTTACCATTTCTGTACCCCTTCGCTTAATTTTTTATTTCTTTTTTGTTAATATCGCTACGAACGACAAAGTAAACAATAAATGTCACTACAATCAGTGGAACAACAGCAACAAGTAATGTATTACCATCAATTCCAAGTGCATCTTGCAAGCCAAGCCAGTTTCCATATACTCCAAAAACAGCAAGGATTCCTAAAACTGTTAAAACAAAAGTTGCAATTAATTCTGCTGTGGACATTTTAGTGCCATATTCTTTTTTGCCCAAAGCATAAAGAATGAAACCAACAGCATAGAGAATTAATGAAAGCCAAACAAATTGCCAACCTGAATAGTACAATGCTAAAATTTGGAAAGCAGCTGCGATGAAACCAATAATAATGTTACTTGTTTTCTTTTCTTGAATCCCTAATTTAAAGAGGTATAAACCAACTAAGGCGTAACAAATCATGATAACAGCAGTACAAAGGTAAACAAAAACATTGTAAGCATCAGCTACAAAATAAGTAACAATCAAGAAGATTTGAACTATTAATTGTGTCAACAAAAGTGAGTTTTTAGGTGCACCTTTGTCATTAAGTTTACCAAACCAACTAGGAAGTAATTTTTGTTCTGACAATTGTTGTGTTGCCTCAACTGGAAGCATTGTCCATGATAACCAAGCACCAAGAAGTGAAATCACCAGACCAATGGCCATTAGTGAGCCACCCCAACCACCAACCATGGCGTTCAAAATATAAACTAAACCAGGTTGTCCTGTGTTTGCTAACTCTTGTTGACTCATAAAACCAAATGGTAATAATGAGAGCAAGATATAAATTACTAACAAGGCAATCAAACCAAGAATTGAAGCTTTACCGGCATCTGATTTACGTTTTGCACGGTCACCCATCATAGCAGCACCTTCAATACCGACAAAGACCCAAATCATAACCATAAGTGAACCTTTGACTTGACTGAATAAATTTCCGCCAGTCATATTTGACCAAGTTAAACTCTTGATGACACCATCAGCATTTGTATTCGCAACGAAATTTTGCCAGAAGTGAGCGCTGAATACTCCAGCTTTAAATGTTACTATTCCAGCAATTACAAAAACAAACAAGGGAATCAATTTTGCAACGAGGACAATTGCATTAATAGCAGCAGCCCCTTCAACACCTCGCATAACGAGTAAGGTCAATCCCCACGAAACAATTGAAACAACAATTACTGACAGAATGGTCAAAGAACCATTCTTAGCTTGAAATACGCCGGGGAAGAAATAGTCAACGGAAGTCATCATCAAAACAGCAAAGGCAATGTTACCTGCCCAGGCAGATAACCAATAACCCCAACCTGAGATGAAACCAACCATATTACCAAAACCAGCACGTGCATAATCTGATACACCTGAAAGTTCAGGTTTATTTACCACCAAATGATTTAGTGATAAAACCAACATTAAAATACCAAAACCAATAACGATCCATGAAATGATAACACCACCAGGTGATGCATTTGTTGCTAAATCGTTAGAGAGATTGAATACCCCACCACCAATTGCTCCAGAAACAATAATCGCAACTAAAGCAGCAAGGCCAATTCCTTTTTTATTTTCTGCGTCCATATCAATCCTTTCAGTGATTTCAACCGCCAAAACAGTCTAATTTTATCTTAGACTGCTTTCAACGACTTAAATCAAAATCTATCAGTTTACTGACAGCTCTGTCAGTAAACTGACAAATTATCTATTTTAATTATTTAAAATCTTCAGGAACTGCTGGGATAAATAAATTACCCAAAGTTGCAGCCATGATTGCTTTGATAGAGTGCATACGATTTTCTGCTTCTTCAAATTGTCGAGCATATTTAGAACGGAATACTTCGTCAGTCACTTCCATTTCTGTCAAACCATATTTTTCTTTGATTTCTTTACCATATTCAGTTTCAGTATCATGGAATGCTGGTAAGCAGTGCATAAAGATCAATTGACCATTGTCAGCATTTCCAGTCATTTTAAGCATATCCATTGTGATACGATATGGAGTCAAAAGTTTAACACGTTCTTCCCAGTTAGATTCTCCCATTGATACCCAAACATCTGAGTAAATAATGTTTGCGCCTTTAACACCTTCTTCAATATTTGAAGTTGCAAGAGGTTTAGCACCTGATTTTTCAGCAAATTTATTTGCAATATCCATAACTTCTTTAGTAGGATGAAGTGAATCTGGAGCAACAATATGAACATTCACACCAAGCATAGAACCAGTTACGATAAGTGAGTTTGCCATGTTGTTACGACCATCGCCTACGTAGACTAATGTCAAACCTTTAAGATGTCCAAAGTTTTCTTTAACAGTCATAAAGTCTGCAATCATTTGTGTTGGATGCCAATCATCTGTCAAACCATTCCAAACTGGAACACCAGAGTATTTTGCCAAATCTTCAACTTCTTTTTGAGAAAATCCACGACGTTCGATAGCATCAAACATTGAACCAAGCACGCGAGCTGTATCTTCTGTTGATTCTTTAATTCCCAATTGAATATCGTTAGCTCCAAGGTATTCTGGATGAGCCCCAAGGTCAATTGCAGCAGTTGTAAAGGCAGCACGTGTACGAGTTGAAGTTTTTGCAAAGAGCAAGGCAATATTTTTACCTTCAAGGTAGTGGTGAGGAATATTTTGTTGTTTCAATGCTTTCAAATGAAGACCAAAATCAACAAGGTAGTTAATTTCAGCTGGTGTGAAATCTTTTTCAGCAAGTAAGCTGCGACCTTGGAATACTGAGTTTACTTCTGCTTTTGTAATAAGTGGTGATGTCATTATTTTTTCTTCCTTTTTCTATTTTTATTATATTTAATGAATTTTTTAAATTACATTAATAAGCTAGTAATTCAATCTTTCCTAAATAATTTAATTATCAAGCGAATCTACGAAATTATAAGTTTAAAGTTTCTCTTCCTAAGCTATCAATGAACTTACGAAGATATTTTTAAATCTTTAAGATTACAAATCTTCACGCCAAAGTGGTTGTGACATACAACGTGCACCACCACGGCCACGACCAAGTTCGCTTGAAAGAATTTCATGAACTTTGATTCCATGCTCTTTCAATAACTCAACAGTTACATAGTTACGGTCGTAAGTAACGATTTCACCGGGTGCGATAGCAAGTGTATTTGATCCATCATTCCATTGTTCGCGAGGAGCGGCAATTGGATCACCTGCACCACATTCAATTAAGTCAAGTTCTGAAAGATTCAAGACTTTCTTGAGTGCTGCTTTAAGGTCAGTCAAATGTTCAATTTCAACTTCGTCATCTTTACCAGGGCGAAGAATGAAGACATTGATATTACCAGCACCATCCATAATTCCTGGGAAGACAGTAAATTGATCATGGTTAATCATTGTAAATACTGTATCCAAATGCATCATTGCATGGTTATGAGGAATTTCAACCGCAAGTACAGTGTCAAATGTTGAAAGTGGGTTTGCAAACAACTCTTTAGCAAGATTTTGAATTGTTTTAGATGAAGTACGTTCTGAAACCCCGATAGCTACTGTTGTTTTGTTAAGAATTAATTCATCACCACCTTCGATACGAGTGGTATGGTTACGATCACGCCAGATTGGAGTATCTTTGAAACGTGGGTGATTAGCCATAACATACTCTGTAATCAAGCTTTCAGGTTGACGAGCTGGGAAGGTCATTTTATTAATGGTCATTCCGACACCCATTGAAGCTTGTGGGTCACGTGTGAAGTAGGCATTTGGTAATGGATTGAGGTAGAAATAATTTTCTGCATCAGATCCTGCCATATCGCTAAGTGCTGTACGTTTGATATCCAATTCATTTTTACGAACGCCAGCATAGATTTTTTCGACCATATCTTTTGTTGACATTGAAGTCAAATATTCAGTCAAACCATCATATGTGCGTCCTGGACGGTAACCCGCTTCGTGTAATAAGTGACTTAAGAATTCTTCTTTTGTTTCAGATGATTTTTCAAAAACTTCTGTTGCAAGATTTTCGATATAAACAGTTTCTGCACCATTATCACGCAAAGTTTGAGCAAAGAAATCATGCTCTTTTTGAGCAATTTTGAGATATGGAATATCATCAAATAAAAGTTGTTTCATTGTGTCTGGGGTAATATTTTCAACTTCCGCACCTGGGCGGTGGAGGAGGACTGATTTTAATTTCCCAATTTCTGAGTTAACATTAATTCCATTGTTCATTTTGGAGTATCCTTTCTGATTTCGATTCGGTATTATTGGAATCGTTTACAAGGAAATTATACATCTATGCATATTTTTTGTCAAGCACTTATGCTACACTTTACAAAGGTTTATTCATTTATACATGTTTTTTTATATTCTGACAATTTCACGTTTATTCATTTCTTTTGTTATCATGCGATTCTTAGGCTTTTATTAAAAAAGCTTATTTTACAAAAGTATTTTAAAAAGGCAACAAAAAAATCTCTTATCCTAAAGAATTAAATCTTTTTGATAAGAGATTAAGTGAAAAATTTATTTTTTACATATTTTCAGGTGCAGCAACCCCAAGAAGACGCAATGCTTCTTTCAAGACGATTGAAGTAGCGCTAATCAAAGCCAAACGGCCATCCAATTGAGCATCATCTTCTAAAATGCGAACATGAGCATAATATTTGTTAAAAGCTTGCGCAAGCGAAATTGCATATTTAGCAATAACAGATGGTTCATAATTATCTGCAGCACGTTTAACAACATTTGGGAATTCTTTTAATGCTTTAACAATTTCCCAAGCTTCAGCGTCAGAAACTGCGAGAGAAATATTATTAATATCTACCTTACGGTTTGCTTTACGTAAAATTGATTGAATACGAGCATGTGCATATTGAACATAAGGGCCTGTTTCCCCTTCAAATGAAACCATTTCGTCCAAGTCAAAGTCATAACCGTTATTTCTATCAGTTTTTAAGTCATAGAATTTAACAGCACCAACCCCAACTTGTTTGGCAACTTCTTCTTTATTTTCCAAATTAGGATTTTTGGCTTCAATTTGTTTTTCAGCACGATCAACTGCTTCGTCAAGTGCCATTTCCAATTTCACGACATGCCCTTTACGAGTTGAGAATTTTTTCCCACCTTGAGTTACCATACCAAATGGAACGTGCACCATATCGTCAGACCAATCATAACCAGCTTCTTTCAAAACTGCTTTTAATTGTTTAAAGTGATTGGTTTGTTCGCCACCAACAACATAAAGAGATTTCACGAAATTGAAAGTTTTTTTACGGTAAGCTGCTGTTGCAAGGTCACGTGTAATATAGAGTGTTGCACCATCTGTTTTCTTAATCAAAGCTGGATTGAGGTTATATTTTTCAAGGTCAACAATCAAAGCACCTTTTGATTCGTGTAAAAGATTTTTACTTTCTAAATCTTCAACAATGGCGTCCATTTTATCACTATAGAAACTTTCACCCATGAAGTGGTCAAAACTTACACCAAGTTTTCCGTAAATACGGTTAAATTCAATCAAAGAAACATCTGAGAACCATTTCCAAATGCGAAGTGCTTCCTCATCGCCTTGTTCCATTTTAAGGAACCATTGACGTCCTTCTTCATCGACTTCTGGATCTTCTTTAGCTTCAGCATTGATTTTGACATAAAGTTTCAAGAGTTCATCAATCGGATTAGCTGTAATTGTAGCTTCATCACCATATTTCTTGTAAGCTGTAATCAAAAGACCAAATTGTTTACCCCAGTCGCCCAAGTGATTGATTTTGATTGGCTGATAACCCAATTTTTCATAAATTTTGGCGATTGAATCCCCGATAACAGTTGAACGTAAATGCCCAATTGAAAAAGGTTTAGCAATATTTGGCGCAGACATGTCAATCGGAACATTTCCTCCTTGACCAATATTTGCATCACCGTAATGTTCACCTTCAGTCAAAACTTCTCGAATTACTTCTGAGGCAGTTGCATTTTTATCAAGGAAAAAGTTAACATATGGTCCTACTGCGATAACTTTCTCAAAGCCTTTTGTATCTATCTTCTCAGCAATTTCTCCAGCAATGATTTGTGGAGATTTTCGGAGAGTTTTGGCCAATTGAAAAGCTGGGAATGCTAAATCTCCTAAATCTGATGATTTAGGTTTTTCGATAATAGCCGCGATTTGTTCTACTCCAAGAACACCATCGATTGCAGCAGACAGTGCTTGGCTTACTAATTGTTTTTCATCCATTCATTAATTATACAGAAAAAACACTAATTTTGTCAATATATAGTCCATTATATGGTATAATTATGCTATGAAAAGAGATAAAAGATTAGAAATTATTAAAGAAATTGTGACAAATAATAAAATATCGACTCAAGAAGAGCTTCAATCTCTATTATTAGAACGCGGTGTAGAGGTAACACAAGCTACTTTATCAAGAGATATCAGAAAATTAAATATTATAAAAAAACGGGATAAAGGAGAGAGTTTTTACTCATTTTTGACTTCTGGCAATTCCAAAATTAATTCTGATTTGCAGTTGTATTTTTATAATTTTGTTATTTCAGCAAAATCTGTCGGAGCTTTAGTGGTTATTCGGACAAAATTGGGTGAGGCCGATGTGTTGGCGAATGCTTTAGATGACGAACGTGATAGTCGGACAGATATTTTAGGTACAATTGCCGGAGCAGATACTCTGCTCGTTATTTGTGCGTCCGAAAAAGCGGCAAATATTCTTACTGCAGAAATAAAGTATATTTTATTAGGATAATTTTTAAACAAATTAAGGTTCGTTTAAGCGTTTACATTTATACTCATATTACTCCCTAAATAATTTCTTCATAAACCCCTTTGATTCAAGTCGCACTCCCGTGACTTGAATTTTTTTACTGACAAAAATTGAATAAAACAAAAAAAGTACTGACCAAAAAGCTGTCAGTACTTTTTTATTTTATTGTAAGTTAGTTGAGACTTGGCTAAGTAACTTTTCAAAAGCAAGTTCATATTTTTGAATATTTCCTGCTCCCATAAAGACGTAAACCCCACGGTCATGATCCAACAATGGCGAAACATTGTCAAGATCAATTACTTTGGCTGGTTTACGAACTTTGTCAGCTAAATCTTGTGCCGTAATTTCATGATGGTCTACTTCACGTGCTGAACCGTAAATTTGAGCAAGGTAAACGGTATCCGCATGGTCAAGCACCTCTGCAAATTCGTCAGCAAAAGCAATTGTTCTAGTAAAAGTATGAGGTTGGAAAACAGCAACGATTTCACGATCAGGATATTTTTGACGAGCAGCATCCAATGTTGCTTCGATTTCAGTTGGATGATGAGCAAAATCATCAATAATGACTGTCTCACCTACTTTTTTCTCAGTGAAACGACGTTTCACTCCAC
Organism: Lactococcus sp. EKM203L; assembly: GCF_011800585.1. Taxonomy (NCBI): domain Bacteria; kingdom Bacillati; phylum Bacillota; class Bacilli; order Lactobacillales; family Streptococcaceae; genus Lactococcus; species Lactococcus sp. EKM203L. Next base: position 85,398 of record NZ_JAALEQ010000004.1, on the reverse strand, counting down.
GGAAAGTCAATAAGTGGTCTGCAACTTCCGTCATATCCAACCCAAGATTATGACAAACGGCTACAACTGACAAGGCATTCAATACATTGTGTTTACCATAAGCTGGAACGACAAAATGACCAATTTTTTCACCGCGGAAATAAGCATCAAAAGATGAGCCACGTGTACTTCTGACCAAATTTTCGGCACGATAATCGTCATTAGCCTCAAAACCATAATAGTAAATAGGGGCTTTGGCAGTCAATTTACGTAAGTTAACATCTTCCCCGTAAGCAAAAATACCTTTTTTAATATTATTTGCATAATCTTGGAAAGCTGAGGTGACATCTTCAATTCCTTCAAAGTAGTCAGGATGGTCAAAGTCAATATTTGTCATAATTGTATATTCAGGATGATAAGGCATGAAATGACGTTCATATTCATCAGATTCAAAAACAAAATATTCACTTCCCTCAATCCCACGACCAGTTCCGTCACCAATCAAGTAAGAAGTGTCCACGATATTAGACATCACGTGAGCTAACATTCCAGTTGTTGAAGTTTTACCATGTGCACCTGCAACCCCGATGCTAGTAAAATCTTCCATGAAATGTCCCAAAAATTCATGATAACGTTTGAATGGAAATCCATTTTTATGGGCAAATGCAATTTCAACATTGTTATCATCGCGAAAAGCATTTCCAGCAATCAATTCAAATTCAGGCTTAATATTTTTTTCGTCAAAAGGCAAAAGTGGTACGTTAGCTTGTTCAAGACCACGTTGTGTGAAAAAGTAATCTGTTGAGTCCGAACCTTGAACTTTCTTTCCCATTTGATGTAACATTAGCGCAAGTGCACTCATGCCTGAACCTTTAATACCGGTAAAATGATATGTTTTTTCCATGATAAAATTTTCTGTCAGTAATTCTACTTCTTTATCAATCACTGACAGAAATTTCCCTTCTTTTCTTACAATTATTTTTTTATTTACTTAAATTTTTATGAGCTCAAAGACACACAAAATAACTGACAAGTGATATCTCCAAAGTAAATTTTACCATAATAAAATTTAACTTTTCTGTCAGTTTTTTCATTTAAATTTGAAAATTAAACGATTCCACGGTCAAAGATATTTTTCCGCTTATTTTCAAAATAACTTCCTTTTTGTGTGTCATTAGCAGCGGCTCCATGTGGAACTGCCTTCTTCATTCCGCCTTTAGCGACTGCATCAGAAACGTTCATTCCTTGATTTTTCATATCCCGAATTGGGTTATCATTAGCTGAAGGTCGCTTATTCAAAATTGCTGATGTTGAACGACGAACTGTGATATCCTCCTTGTCCCGCTCCAATGGTGAAACATACTGTTTAGGAGGCTTTGGAAGTGTTGCTGCTGCACGTTTTGCCCGTTCTTTTGACTCGTCAACGCTAGTTTTCTTAGGCATTTTATCATAGGAACTTACGCCGTCATGATTAGAGTTTAGCGGACGATGCTGTGTGCTAAAGCTTGTTTTAGCTTTATAAGGTTTGAAACTCTCAGGTCTCTTGGCATCAGTTTTTGGCTTATTATTTTCAATTGAAGCTTCATCCTGAAGGCTGGGATTTCTTGTCAGCAACTGCTGGTTAGTAAAAATTACCCGAGTATCTTTTTGAAGTGCTTCGTCATCACCAATAACTGGAAATACCACTCTTCTTTCTACCATGTTTTGCCCTACTTTTTTATAGTTTGTTTAATCTATTAATTACATTTTAATTCTTTATGAAGATGATGAAAGTTTATCAAAGAATATTGAAAACTCTTGTCTTTCCTAGCTTTTATAAAATTTTTCTTCTACTAGATAAAATATCAAAACAAGATTTAGATTCTAAGATAACCGTTTCAATATCCATTATAGCTTAATTTCTAAGTTTTTTAAAGCTATACTCCAAGAATTTCACGAATTTCTGCTTCACTAAGGACTTTATCCACTGTATCGCCTTCTAAAACATTAGCAATTAAATCCTTTTTACGCTCTTGGATTTCCATAATTTTTTCTTCAATTGTACCTTTGGTAATCAAGCGAATGACTTCTACCGTATTTTTTTGTCCCATCCGATGGGCACGCGCAATAGCCTGTTCTTCAACAGCTGGGTTCCACCACAAATCAACCAAAATGACGACATCAGCACTGGTTAAATTAAGCCCAACCCCACCAGCTTTTAGTGAAACTAAGAAAGCATCACGACTACCAGCATTGAAGGCTTGAACCATTGAAAGTCGATCTTTAATTGGAGTAGAACCAGTCAGTTTATAAGCGGTCATTTCTTGTTCTTCCATCAATTTTTCAATATGTGGAAAAACTTTTGTAAATTGAGAGAAAATCAAAGGACGATGGCCTGAATCTTTAATTTGGGCCAATAATTCTCGTAAACGTTCAAGTTTCCCAGAACTTCCTTTATAGTCATCCATAAATAATGCTGGTGTATTACAAATTTGTCTAAGTCGTGTAATTCCTGCCAGAATTTCAATTCTTGAACGTGATAAAGCCGCACTATCCATTTCTAAAACTTGTTTTTGCATCAATTCGAGTTGTGCTAAATAGATTACTTTTTGATCATCAGCTAATTGGTTATAGACCGTAATTTCCATTTTTTCTGGAAGTTCTTCAAGCACATCTTCTTTTTTACGACGCATAATGAAAGGCTGAATCAATCTTGAGATAACAGATGGTTCCATCTTATTGAATTTTTCACGTTTTGGTAAAAAGCCTGGCATCACCACTTGGAAAATGGCCCAAATTTCTTCAATTCGATTTTCTAGTGGTGTTCCTGAAAGGGCAAAGGTATGTTCAACATTCAGAGCAGATAGTGATTTATTGGTTTTACTACTATAATTTTTGACAACTTGAGCTTCATCCAAAAGTAAGTAATTCAATTTTTTATCCTGATAGTCTTCAAAATCTTTCAAGAAGCTACCATAACTTGTGATATATATTTGATGTTTTTCTTGAATTTCTTTACTTCGCTCGGCTTTTGTCCCGTCAATAACAGCAAAATCAATCTCATCAGTAAATTTTTCAAATTCACTTGCCCAGTTATAAGTAAGACTAGCTGGTGCGGTAATTAGAACACTCTCATCTTTTTTCAGATTAGAAAGAATAAAAGTAATCGCTTGAACCGTTTTACCTAATCCCATGTCATCAGCAAGAATTCCTCCCAAATTATAATGAGAGAGCATACTCATCCAGCGAACACCCGTTTCCTGATAAGAACGCAAGGAAGCCTTAATATGTTCTGGTTTCTCGTAAGGAAACTCTTCAGGATGCGTCAAGTGTTGATAGAGTGATTTAAATTTTTCAGAGAAGGAAGCTCCACCAATATTTTCAAATATTTTAGAAATTTGGAAACTTCGATTAATATTAACATGTAAACTGCTTCCTTGAATAACAAATTGGTCGTCAAGTTCGTTTAATGCAGCTTTCAAGCGGTCAAATTTTTCATTAAAATGATAAAATTTCCCACTTTCACTGATATAAAATTCAGCATTTTCTTGTAATTTTGCAATAACATTTGCAAATTCACCATCTTCAACCTGAGGAATATCAAAGGAAATATCTAAGAGTCCTCCCTGACTATCAATATGAATTTCAGGAACTTCATCCATTCTCATATTTCTTAAAGTTGGCGATAGTTCAATCTGACCAAGTTTTTGAAAAGCAGGTAAGATTTTCAAAAAGAAATTCTCTGATAAATTTTCTGGAATATTTAATGACGAATTAAAAGCCTTAGCAAACTGCAAACGTTCCATCAGTGCAAAAATCTTTTGCTCTTTACGCAAATCTCTTGAAAATTCTAGGGTTTCTAAATCGTGGAAACTATCTATTGAGAAACTTCCATAATCAAAAGTCATTGCCAAACTAATGGTCTGATCTTCCAACAAATCAAAAGTAAATTTAGCATCAAAAGGTCTGACAACAAAATGGTCTGGCGCTTCAATCTCTCCCAAAGTTGATAATTGTTGAAGAGCCTGAGCTAATTTATCCTTATCAGCATATGAAAATTTAATTTGTGATTTTTTAGCAAATTGCTTATCTAAAACAAGGAGCAGACGCCGTTGTTCTTGATTGAGTTTATAAAATACATTATTGGCATAAAGAAGTGAATAATCATAAAAATTATGATAATCCTCACTGTAGAGTTTCAACTCGATATAATCTTGCTGACTTTCAACCTTAAATTTAAAAATCTCCGAATCATTATCAAGGGCTATAAATGTAAAATAATTGACCGTTCTACCTGTAATCTGAAGTTGATAATTCTCTAAAGCTGAAACTAAGTCCATTGCTTCTTCAAGGAATAAAAATGGAATATTAAGATAACGCCCATTTTTAATATATAAGGATTTGGTAAGTGCTTCATCGGATTTACTATCAATTTTTAAAAGAAAAGTTAAAAATTCTTGACTTGCTTCATCAAAATTATCAAAAAAGAGGTCAATATAGTGTAGAGAACCCAAAGAATACTGACTATAATTTTTTAAAGCACGTAGAAAATAAGGAATATCTTTAATAACGTATGAGCGGCCCAAATTTTTACTTCTTAATTTTAAATCAAAATACAAAAAATAATCCATTGAAAAATAATCATAAAGCTGACTATTATCCTCAATTTGAACTTCGATAGAGTATTGGTCTGTATTGAAATTTAATTGTGTCTCACCATTTACAGCATCTAAAAAAGCAACATTTTCACCAAAAAGCGCTCGTTCAGCTCCTTTGATTTCTTTGTCTTTTGTTTCCTGACTTCCTTTATCTTGATTTTTTAGATACTCTTCTATCGCTGCAATATGTTTGCAATAGCGGTGGTTTTGTTGAAAGACTGCACAAGTACAACTATCTTGCGCGCCATCTAGGTCATAACTTACCTCTTCACCATCAATTTCTGCTGTTAGTTTAAAATCAGTTTCAATTGGGTCATTTAAGAAGCCTTTCGCATAGAGGGCGATTCCCTCACTTCGCACTCGTGCCGGCATCATTCTACTCATATTTTTATATTTTTCCTCGAATCAATTATTTCAAAATTTTGCGTATATTATACCATAATTACCATTTTTTTGCTAGAGTTTTCCTCTTTCTTATCAATTTTTTCAATAAGAGCTGTTTTAGTAAAGAATATCCTCCTCTTTTTACTACTTATTCGGTGTCATGGTTTTGACTAATAATCTTATTATAACAAATATTAAAAATACCGACTAGCTGTCAGTATTTTTTAATCATCATTATTTACAAATATATTTTCTACTTTCCACGATACTTTTTCAATAAGTAAGCTGAGATGATAAGTAGTAACCCGACTCCTCCTACACCGATTGCTCCAAGAGCAGGGAGTTCTATGTTCGGTTTATTTGTTTCTTGCTTATTCTGCATCTCATTATTTTCTTCTTTTTCTTTCTCTTTTTCTTCACTTCCTCCTTCAGCTATTTTGTAATTTGCAAATACTATCCCTATTTCATCTTCCAAATCACCTCTATATTCTTTAAAGTCTTCTAAACTTCCAAACTCTAGGATTTCTGGATGAGTTGCCGAACGTTTGGCTAATCTAATATGAATGGTAGCTTTATCTGCATATCCTTGTGCCTTATCCATGTATGCCACAATAACAGTGTTGGTCTTTTGATAACCTGTAGCCACCTCCTCTTCACTTATGATATAAAGATTACCTCTAGCCATATGGTCTAAGGTTCTAGAACCCTTTTCAGTAGAAAGAGTGGCTCCTGCGTTGGCATCAATAGAAGTCTTACTACTCGTTGAAATATCATTCCCTGACAAGTCCAAAGTGTCTAGATTTAAACGCTCAAGGCTGTCAAAATCTTGAGTCGGTTCAAACTTCTCAACCCACCTTAAAGCAAATTGGGTGTCCATTGGTCTATTACTTTCTCCATCAACTTTTTTTATTGTAAAACTATGAGTAATATTAGAATGAATCTCAAAAGAAATTAAATATTCTGAGATTTTTTCTTGGAAAGATGAGTCACTTTTTACTTTTTCGACCTGAGAATCAGTACTCTCTAATGCTTTGAATTCTGGATTCTTTGTTTTAATAAGCGAAACGACACCGAGTGTACTTGGCGTTTGATTGATACTTTCTAGTATTGATTCATCTGGGGTTTCAAGTAAATCTCCACCATCAATTTCAATGTTATTATCTTCTTCATGTTCTTTAAGTTCATCCATATTTGGTGTTGTGATTATCCATTGGGAGGTTTCTCCAAAATTTGGAAATAATCCAATCGAACTTTTTTAACCAATTTATATTGAGTATCATACTATAGGCTGATTCCCTTCAAAAGAAAACTTTAACTTTAATTCTTTATCATTTTCTGTTTTATTTATTCTATAATCAATTTCCCATTCGTATTGATTTTCTAAAGCTCGCATACTATATGAGATATTGAATGATTCATCATTAATAAGCTCAACTTTATCTTTATAAATTTTTTGATTTTCTGCAAATACTTGATGACCTTGCAGTAAGTTTGGAATAAAGTTTAGAACTAAGATTATTATACTTAAACAAACCATCCATTTTTTATCATCTATCATTCCTTTCTTGCGAATTTCATATTTATCGAAATTATTTTGGTAGAATTCTACTCCTTTCTATTTTTTATCCATGCTTCATATTTGAGTTTTAGATTAAATCTTTTTGATTTATAATTTTATTATTTTCACAACCATAAACTCATTTTACATAATTATTATCTCATATTGTTCTTATTTTCAAAATTGAAACACATTGTTTTGCTTTAGTATTTATAAAAGTGCATTCGCTAAGATAATGAATAAAGCCTACAAATTCATATATAGTGACTAATAATACTATGATTTGACTTTATTTTTTTATAATCCCTATCTAACAAAAACTAATTTTATTCTAATTTATTCTTTTATTTTAATCTATATAAAAAAGACATTAGAGCTCTCTTCTAATGTCTTTTTATTCTAATATTATTTATTTTTATTCTTGAATCAATTTGCTAAATGGAATCAATCCTTGAGTTTGATATTCTTTTTCAAATTCAGCAGAATCAAGTTGCAATTGTTCAACAGGTAATGGACGATGGTCAAAGATGTTGACATTGATGACCGTTGGACGATTCGCTTCTTTAGCTTTTGCAAAAGCTTCTTTTAATTCTGACAAATTATTAACATCAAAACCTAAAGCTCCCAAAGCCGCCGCAGAAGCGCCAAAATTAGCACCTATCAAATCAATTCCTGAGTGTGGTTGTTTGGCATCATCTTGTTCTGCTTCGATAAATCCAAGGCTCTTATTGGTCAAAACAACATTGATAATTGGTAAGTTATATTTGACCTGAGTAAGAATATCAGGCATCACCATTGCCCAAGCTCCGTCACCAGAAATTGACCAAACTTGACGGTCTGGATATTGCGCTTTCGCACCAATTGCTGCAGGTAGAGCATAACCCATTGTCGCATACCAGCCACTTGTTGTAAACTTTTGATCCTTACTTGTATCGAGAAGTCTCATTCCATCAATTGTGACATTTCCTACATCAACTTGGAAAATGGCGTCATCAGTGGCCATGTCATTAATGGCTTTAAAGACAGGTTCTACTTCCAAAGGTGAGCTGTCAATGACTGAACGTTTTTCAAGCCACTCTACCCAATTTTCTTTGTCTGCTAGTGCTGCGCGATACCAATTTGTTTCTGGAAGTTGTTCTCCCACTTCCATTAATTTCTTAATTGTCAGTTTGGCATCTGCCAAAATAGCTAAATCTACTTGATGACGACGTCCAAATTTAGTTCCGTCAATATCAACTTGTATGTATTTAGCATCTTTAGGAATAAAGAAACTTTGGAATGGCATGTCTGAACCTAAGAACAAAACAGCATCTGTGTTAGACGCAATTTCTACCCCAGGTTTAGAGGCCACTCGACCAGCTGACCCCATGTAAGCAGGGGCATTGTCAGGAATAATTCCTTTTCCTAAGGCAGAACTCAAAATTGGAGCATGAAGCATTTTAGAAAGTTCTAAGATTTCCTTGCGGGCTCCTCTTGTTCCTTGACCAATATAAATCAAAGGGCGTTTTGCTTCTTTTAGTATTTTCCATGCTTCTTGGATTTTTTCAGCCGCAGGTTCTAGTGGCAAAGGTTTTTGATATAGATTAGCGCTAGAAACATAATTATCTTCAATTTCTTGCCAACCTAAATCTTTGGGAATGGTAATGACGGCAACACCACGTTTGGCATAGGCTTGACGAATCGCTTCATCAACTACTGCTGGCATTTGTTCTGCGGTCATTACTGTTCTGTTATAGACACTAACGTCAGCAAACATTGGATTTTCATTTAATTCTTGGAAATAATTAGTGTTCATTGCACTCGTTGGAACTTGACCAACCAAGGCAAGTACTGGAACATGGTCATATTGAGCATCATATAATCCATTTAACAAGTGAACGGCTCCTGGTCCTGCTGAACCAAAGGTTACTCCGATTTCTCCGGTTACTTTTGCTTCCCCAACGGCTGCTAAAGCACCCACTTCTTCGTGACGAACTTGAATGTAATTTAATGTGTCTCTTCGGTTATATAATGCGTTCATTGTCGAATCAATTGACCCACCGGGTAAACCGTAAATATTTTTGACACCCCAATCTTCAATAACTTTTAACATTGCATCTGATGCATTTATTTTTGTCATGATATTCTCCTTGCCCTTAAATCTATCAACTACTAACTACTTTGAAACTACTTTATATACTAATTTCTCCTTTCGCCGTAAGTAAATAAATTACTTTTCAAGTAAATTATAGGTCAAAAAAATCTAAATGTAAACTATTTGAGTCCAGCCATTTATTTTTTTAGTCTGTCAGCAATAACTAAAAAAGAACTGTAAACTAAACAGTACAGTTCTTTTTATTTAAGTCTTGATCTAAGGTCAAATGGCTGATTAAAAATTTTATCAAGAAGTCACGTTCTTCAATCCATTTTTCTCGATTATCTTTTAAATGGACACGATTTGATAAGAAAACGACTGCTTTTTTGATGCGAGGATTAATTAATAAAAAAGTTCCGGTATAACCAGTATGAAGCAACCAATCATCATTTGACCCGAGTAAGTCCCAAGCCAAACTTCTTTTTTTATCTCCGTCAGCATAATTTTTTGTCAGCTTTAAATATTTTTCTTCTTGAAAATAAGCTTGACTAAATAAAATTAAATCAGACATCGTTGAAAATAAGCCGGCTGAGCCACAATGATTTTTTAAAACTTGAGCTTTAGGGTCATGAACTGTTCCTACTGGGATGTTTTGACTTGTTGGTACTGCATTTTCTACTGGTCCAAAACTTGTGTCAGTCATTTTCCAGTCTTCAAATACTTGTTTGTAAAAGATTTTATCTAGACTTTCTCCATAATATTCTTCTAATAAAAAACCTAGTAAAATAAAATTAATATCTGTATATTTGAAGGTCTTATTGTCAGTAACTTTAATCTGATTAATTGCTTCTGTCAGTTCTTTTGCGTTTAGCTTATCTCTATTTTTTATGAAAGGATCAATACCAGAAGTGTGTGTCAGTAATTGCCGCAAGCTGACGCTTCTGTCAGTAAATTTAGAATAATATTTTTGAAGAGGGGCATCAATTTCTAACTTTCCTGCTAGGACAAGATTAATGACGGCTGTTCCGGTGCCCACTACTTTTGTCAAAGAAGCTAAATCCCATTTTTTTCCCTGAGTGAGCTTGATTGTTTCAGGATAAATTGCTGAATTTCCTAAAAGATACTCCTCGACTTTTTCTCCTTCAATAATTGCGAAATTGACACCTGGGAAAACGTCACACTCAATATAATCTTCGATTATTTTTAAAAATTCTTGTTGATTTTTCATGTTTCAACCTTCGTTTCTGATTTACTTTGAGTAAAAAAACTTGTCAAAAATTAACAAGTTTTTTTAAAATTATTATTTTACAAACCAAAGTTCTACATGGTCAGGAACTTCTAATGAAAAAGTTTTAGCTGAGCCATCCAAATATGTTCCGTCCACATCAGAAAATTGATGAGCAAAATCTTTCAAATCAAAATCTTTATCAATCATGAACACTAAAAACTCAAGGTCAAGTACTTCATCGGTTCCTGCAGCTAAATCTTCGCTTTCTTCAACACTAAAAGTCAAAGTTACAAAAGGAAATTCAATTTGGTTATTGATTGCTTTAAGACCAAAAACTGATTCATAAAATTCAATAATTGATTGGTTAGCAACATTCAAATCCATTGCTATAATTTCAAAATCTGACAAACCTTTAAAAGTTTTATCTTCCTCAAGCTCAATTTCTGATTTATCAATTTCTGTCAGTGATGATAAATCTGTCAGTAAATCTGATGTTACCAAAAAAAGTTCTGCTTCAGGCGAAAGTGCTGAAAAAGCAAAGCCGTTTTTTCCTTTATAGACCTTAGAAATCTTGTCCAAGTTACGAACAATTAATTGCTCAATCTCAGATGAATTAGCTTTGATCACCGTTTGCCCGTGTTTTTTCAATCCTTCGACAGGACGAAAACCTGGTGATTCTTCTAATTGAAACCGATCTTTTTTCGCTTCATGCCCACCAAGCCATACCATTGCGCCTTCTTCTACCAAGACTTTAAAGCCAAGCACTTCACGGTAGAAATCTAAATTTTCTTCACGGTTAAGCACACGATAGACTGGTTGAAAAGCGGTAATATGATTTATAATCTCGCTCATTTTAGCCTCCATTGATTACATTTACAAATAACTATCTCTTATTTTCGCAAATTTCAAGGAAATTATCAACGATTTATATCTTTTAGTTTTTCTTTCTACATTAAATGTGTAATTTTAAAATCTCAATAAAAAAACTCATAGTCGTTAACCATGGGCATTTTTAAGGATAGTTTTAAGTACATATCTAGGTACGAACAAAGTTAGACTGACCTTTTAGTGTGGTTGCCAGATATGCACATTTTTGAGGTAGCTCTATTTTACTACAATTTATTCAAGTCCAGATTAACAAAAGTTATCAACAAAAATGAAATATTTTCTTCTGCTGACAGCTATTACTATGCTATAATATTGACATGTTTAATATAGAAAAACTTCAATCATTAGCCAAATATCGTTGGGTAATTGTAATTATTTTGGCGCTACTTTTTTCAGCCTTATCTGTCAGTATTTTTCATTTGCCATTTTTAATGACAGCTCTCGTATTATCGATTGTTGGATTAATTTTTGCTTATCACAAATCAGTTTGGTTGGTGCTCTTTATTTTATCTAACTTACCAATGCTTGCGACAACCATTTTTGCTTATCAGCACCATTTCACAACCTTAGATACCGTCATCTTTTTCATTATCTTTTTACTTACGATTATTTCTTCTTATCTGATTGCTCGTAAAGCTGATATTATCCCTAAAATAAGTTGGAAATATTTTCCTCCTTTAAAAATAATAATTGGTTTTGCTTTGCTTTTTCTTGTCTCTATTCTGACAGGAATTTTTGCTCAAATTATCAATCAAAGTCCAACAACCAGTAATCAAGATTCACTAAACGAATTACAAAAAGTGATTCCAATTGCTGTCTTTGCGACCCAAACACTTGCTGCTGGTTTTTTAGAGGAACTTGTTTATCGGGTAGGAATTTTTGAAGTCATTTTCAAAAATCAAAAATATTTTGCTTTTTTAACGGCATTGCTCCTTTTTGCTTACATGCATGGTCCTACTGACCTCTACAGCTGGTTAACTTACGGTTTAATGAGTCTCGTGCTTACCAGCCTTTATGCTAAATATCGCAATTTTTATCTTAATATGAGCGTCCATCTTCTTTGGAATCTCTTTGGGTTAGTAATTGCGCTTGTGCTTAAATAAAAAAATTACTGACAGAAATTCTGTCAGTATTTTTTTTATTTTTTAAAGATAAATCATTTTAAATAGAGCTACGGCTGCAAGTGATGCAAGAATTGGTGCCAAAACTGGAACCCATGCATACCACCATTTAGAAGAACCTTTTGCTTCACCCAAAACTGATTTTGGTAAGAGACTGTGAACCAAACGTGGACCAAAGTCACGCGCTGGATTCAAACCAGGTCCTGTAGGACCGCCAAGAGCGACTACAAGTCCCATAACAAGGAATCCTAAGAATAAGTGAGCAACCATTTTAGAAGCTGAAGCTCCTGAGGCTTGAACCCAAATCTGATTCATAATGTCTGATGAAGAAACATCTGCTCCTTGACCTTTCAAGTAGTTTGTCATCCAAGTAATTGATTGACTACCAAAGAAGATATTTGTCGCAGCAACTGCTCCGAAGAACAAGACGAATGATCCAACAAATTCATTCAAGAAACCATTAATTGTGGCTCCCAAACGAGTTTTTTCATCATTGTCATCAACATTATCGATTGTTGAGAAAGTTCCAAGAATAGCATTTGGATTTTGTGTTTTAAGATAGTATGGGCGATAAACCATAACAATCAATAATTGTCCAAACATCGCACCTAAAACTTGCGCAATAATATATTGAGCAACATGTGCCCAAGGAAAAAGTCCTGAGGCTGCAAGTCCAAGTGTGAAAGCTGGATTAATTTGTGAAGTAATATTACCGAAAGCAACTGCTGGTAGCATTACACCAAGTCCATAACCCCAACCAATAATCATCCAAGATTGTGCGTGAGCTTTTGTACCTTTAAGTTCAACGTTGGCAACCGCACCATTACCCATGATGATGAGTAGCGCAGTTCCGACAAATTCAGTGATATATTTCACTGTCCATGTAACATCCATTTTTTATGGAACCCTCCAAAATTTGATTTTAATATAATAACCTCAGCTATTATATCAGAAAAGCGCGCTTGCTTCAAATATTCATTGGAAATTAGACCCTTTTAGTCTGATTATTTACTGAAAATTTGCTATAATTAAAAGAATTATCATGCTTTTTATGGAGGACTTAAGATGCGCTTTAATCATTTTTCAATTGTTGATAAAAACTTTGATGAACAACTAGCAGAACTTGATCAGCTTGGGTTTCGTTGGTCTGTTTTTTGGGATGAAAAGAAAATTTTAAAAGATTTTCTCATTCAAAGTCCTACTGATATGACTGTTTTACAAGCAAATACTGAGCTAGATGTCATTGAATTCTTAAAATCCTCTATTGAATTAGATTGGGAAATTTTCTGGAATATTGCTTTGCAACTTCTTGACTTTGTTCCAAATTTTGATTTTGAAATAGGAAAAGCAACTGAATTTGCTAAAAAACTTAATCTTCCACAAAGGGATGTTGAAATGACAACTGAAACTATCATCTCTGCTTTTTACTATTTACTTTGTAGCCGTCGTAAAAGCGGGATGATTCTTGTTGAACATTGGGTTTCAGAAGGTCTTCTTCCTTTGGATAATCACTATCACTTTTTCAATGACAAATCATTGGCAACTTTTGATTCTTCGCTCCTTGAACGTGAGGTAGTTTGGGTTGAAAGTCCAGTTGATACTGAGCAAAAAGGAAAAAATGACTTAATTAAAATTCAAATTATCCGTCCAAAAAGTACAGAAAAGCTTCCGGTTGTGATGACCGCAAGTCCTTATCATTTGGGAATCAATGAGAAAGCAAATGATTTAGCGCTTCATGAAATGAATGTTGATTTGGAAAAAAAGGACAGTCACAAAATTCATGTCCAAGGAAAGCTTCCACAAAAACGTCCATCTGAAACCAAAGAACTTCCTATTGTAGATAAAGCACCTTATCGCTTTACTCATGGTTGGACTTATTCTTTAAATGACTACTTTTTGACGCGTGGTTTTGCTTCTATTTATGTGGCTGGTGTTGGAACGCGTGGCTCAAATGGCTTCCAAACTTCAGGCGATTATCAGCAAATTTATAGTATGACTGCTGTCATTGATTGGTTAAATGGCCGAACTCGTGCCTATACTTCTCGTAAAAAGACGCATGAAATTAAGGCCACTTGGGCAAACGGAAAAGTAGCCATGACTGGAAAGTCATATTTAGGAACGATGGCTTATGGTGCTGCTACTACTGGAGTCGATGGACTTGAAGTCATTTTAGCTGAAGCTGGAATTTCTTCTTGGTATAATTACTATCGTGAAAATGGTCTTGTCCGTTCTCCTGGTGGCTTTCCTGGTGAAGATTTAGATGTGCTTGCTGCACTGACTTACTCACGAAATCTTGATGGTGCTGATTATTTAAAAGGAAATGATGAATACGAAAAACGTTTAGCAGAAATGACCACTGCTTTAGACCGTAAGTCTGGTGATTACAATCAATTTTGGCATGACCGAAATTATTTAATCAATTCTGACCAAGTTAAAGCTGACGTCCTAATTGTTCACGGCTTACAAGACTGGAATGTTACACCCGAACAAGCTTATAATTTTTGGCAGGCTCTGCCAGAAGGTCATGCCAAGCATGCCTTTCTACATCGTGGGGCTCATATTTATATGAATTCTTGGCAATCCATTGATTTTTCTGAGACAATCAATGCTTATTTCTCTGCCAAATTATTAGATAGAGATTTAAATTTAAATCTTCCACCCATTATTTTACAGGAAAATTCTAAAGAACAAGTTTGGTCAGCTGTCAGTAAATTTGGGGGCGATGACCAGCTCAAACTCCCTCTTGGGAAAACGGCGGTTTCTTTTGCTCAATTTGATAACCACTATGATGATGAAAGCTTCAAAAAGTATTCTAAAGATTTCAATGTCTTTAAAAAAGATTTATTTGAAAATAAAGCTAACGAAGCTGTCATTGATTTAGAACTTCCTTCTGAGTTAACAATTAATGGTCCAATTGAACTAGAAATCAGACTAAAATTAAATGATAGTAAAGGGCTCTTATCTGCTCAAATTCTTGATTTTGGTCCCAAAAAACGGCTGGAAGATAAAGCAAGAGTAAAAGATTTTAAAGTTCTTGACCGTGGCCGAAACTTCATGTTAGATGATTTGGTTGAACTTCCTCTTGTCGAAAGTCCTTATCAGTTGGTCACTAAAGGATTTACCAATCTCCAAAACAAAGATTTACTGACGGTCAGTGATTTAAAAGCTGACGAATGGTTTACGCTCAAATTTGAACTACAACCAACGATTTATCATTTAGAAAAAGCGGATAAACTTCGGGTCATACTCTATAGTACTGACTTTGAACATACGGTTCGTGATAATCGTAAAGTGACTTACGAGATTGATTTATCTCAATCCAAACTCATTATTCCTATTGAAAGTGTGAAAAAATAAGATGGCAATTATTGGAATTCTTGGAACTCCTTACAATACAGTTGAACAATCCCCCTTTTGGTGGAACAAAGTAAGCTATACTCGTCAATCATTTATTGATGTTTTTCAGGATTTAGGTCATACTGTGATTATTCTTCCTGTTGACAAAACCGAAAATATAAAAAATTACCTGACACTGGTAGATAAAATTGTACTGACTGGTGGGGCAGATGTCAGTCCTTATCTATATGGTGAGGAGCCTAATGCTAAATTAGGAACAACTGATCCGATTCGTGACCGTTTTGAGCTTGCCACAATCAAAGCTGCTCTAGAAGCAAATAAACCTATTTTGGGCATTTGTCGTGGCCTACAGTTACTCAATGTTTATTTTGGCGGAAGTCTTTATCAAGACTTGAGTCAAACTTCAAGTCAGATAAAACATCTCCAAAGTCCAACACCACAAGAAATTCCAACTCATCATATTAGTGTTGAACAAGAAAGTGCCTTGGGCTTCTTGCCTGAAAATTATATGGTTAATTCTTTCCATCATCAAGTCATTAAAGATTTGGGCCAAGGCTTGACGGCCATTGCTCATGGAAACGATGGCTTAGTTGAAGCGATTGAAAATAAAGAAAAACATGTGCTTGCTGTCCAATGGCACCCAGAATGTACTTGGGAAACTGAGCATTTTGATAAGAAAATTTTTGAAATTTTCGCTAACGGAACCATATAAAAGTTAAAAAACCGTCATAAATCTTTTTTATGGTGGTTTTTTTAAGATTATGTTAATATTATGTCTATATTAAAAGTCAGCTCACTCGTAACCAACTTCCAAATTTAAAATAAAAACTGAGCTGACAAAATTTCTGAGGAGAAATTGATATGAAAAAAATAAAATTGTTGACTCTTGCAACAGTTGGAATTGCCTCAATTGGCTTACTTGCTGCCTGCTCGTCAAAAGATAATTCATCTTCTAAATCAACAGATAAAGTAACAACCGTAACTGTTGCAACTTCTGCCGCTTCTGTCCCTTATGAATACAGCGAAAATGGCAAAATGACTGGTTTTGAATATGATATTTTAAAAGCTGCTGACAAAGACATGAAGGATTATAAATTCAACTTTAAAGTCTATGAAGATAGTGCGATTTTAGCTGCTTTAGACGGTGGTCGTGCACAAATTGCGGCAAATAATTTTGGTAAGACAAAAGCACGTTCTGAAAAATATCTCTTTAGCTATCCTGTTCGCCAAGGAATTGATGCGATTTTCTCAACATCTAAAGAAAATATTACAAAAATCTCTCAACTTGCTGGTAAAACGACAGAAATTCCTGCTGGAACCAACTATGGTGATATGTTTGAAAGCTGGAACAAAAATCATCCAGACAAAAAAATCAATGTAAAATACAGCCAACGTCCTTTAGCCGACCGTTTATCTGCTGTTTCTAGTGGACAAATTGATTTCTTATTTGCTTCTAAAGCACCCGCAGAAAATTTGATTAAAGAACATGCAATCACAGGTTTAGTGGATACTGTTCCAACAGACTTAGATAAACAACCAGAATTTAAGACTTATGATTACTTTATTCTTGATAACAGCCAAAGCAAGTTGCAAAAAGATTTGAATGTTGAACTCAAAAAACTTTATGATAACGGCACACTTAAAAAACTGTCAGAACAATATTTCCATGACAGCCATATTCCAGCTGCTGACCAATTCAAATAATTAAAAAACTCGTCAATGACGAGTTTTTTTTACTGACAGAAATTTTTTGTGCGATACTCACTCATAAAAGAAAGCTGTCAGTAACTTTTATTTCACTTCATTTTGAAATAAATCATTCAGACCTTCGCCCATTGTTGGATGAGTGAAAATTTGGTCGCGTAAAATTTGATAGGGCGTATGCATTTTCATAGCCAAACTTACAAGATTGATGACCTCATGAGAATCTTCATGATATAAAGTTGCACCGAGAATTTCATCTGTTTTTGGGTCAACAAGAGCTTTAAGAATTCCGCGAGTATCTTGAACAACTTTGGACTTAACAATTGGTGCCGCAGCCATCTTAAATAAACGATAATTAACCCCAGATTTTTTCGCTTGTTTTTCATCCAAGCCAATTCGAGATAAGGTTGGACTAATAAAAATAGAATAGGGCACGAGGTTTCTGTCACTTAATTTACGCGAGTGATCACCAAACAATTGATTATTGACAATCCGAAAATCATCTGTTGACAGATAGTAGAATTGTCCACCTCCCCGAACGTCACCAAGTGCCCAGATATTTTCTGTACTTGTTTTTAAATCATCATCAACTTTAATATAACCACTTTCTGAACGTTCAACACCAGCTTTTTCCAAATTTAAGTCAGTAATATTAGGCCTGCGACCTGTTGCCACTAATATCTTGTCAGCTGAATAGGTCTGACCTCCTGCCAAAACTTCGCTGTCAGTAATTTTTTCAACTTTAACCCCAAGATGAATTTCAACTCCTGAAGCCTTTAAATCTTTAAAAATTTCCCTTGAAATATCATCGTCTTCTTTGGGTAAAAATGTTGAATGAGGTTCTAAAATTGTGACCTTAGACCCAAATTTATTAAACATTCCGGCAAACTCTAAACCAATATAGCCCGCGCCGATGATAACTAATTTCTTAGGAAGTTCAGAAAGTTCCATCGCTCCTTCAGATGTAATTACATTTTTGGATTCTTGAATTCCTGAAATTTCGGGAATCACTGGAGTTGCTCCCGTATTGATGAAAATGCGTTCTCCAATCACTTTGCTTATCTTGTCACCATTAACGACCTCAAGGGTTTCTTGATTAATAAAACGCGCAATTCCATCCATGACATAAACCAATGGTTCGTCAGCTGCCCCGTAATAGGCTCCATTGTGTAAAATTTCACGAACTTTGTATTTAGTAGCCATTGCTTCTGAAAAGTTCATATTTTTTTGTCCGGCAACAATTAGAGTTTTAGAAGGTGCACAGCCAACATTGGGACAAGTTCCGCCGTACATCTCCTGGTCACGTTCAATAATCAGAGCTTCTTCTCCGTGCTGCGACAATGTTTTTGCCAAAGCTCGACCAGCCTTACCGAATCCAATAATAATATTTTTGAAATGTCTTGTTTCCATAAGTCTCTCTTTTCGTTAGTTTATCTCCTTATTTTATACCATTTGAATGTCTGAGTGTTCTATTTTGGTTTAATAAAAAGACGCCACACGGCGTCTTTTTATTATATTATTTATTTAAAGCAGCGTCCAAATGAGCCAATACTTTTTCTTTTCCAAGAAGTGCAATTGTTTCTGGTAATTCTGGACCATGCATTGAACCTGAAGCTGCAATACGAATTGGCATCCAAAGCATTTTACCTTTTACGCCAGTTTCTTTTTGAGTCGCTTTAAAGAGTGGGAAAATATTTTCCACTGTAAAATCATTTTCAGGAAGTTCAGCCAATTTTGCACGGAAAGTACTCAAAGCTAATGGTGTTGTTTCAGCAGCCAACATTTCACGAGCTTCATCAGTCAATTCTGGGAAATCTCCATAGAAAAGGTCTGTTAATTCAACAATTTCATCTGCTGATTTCATTTGTGGTTGATAAAGTTTAACCAGTTCCTCAGCACGTTCATCAAAGCGATTAGCAGCAACAAGGAATGGTTTTGTCAATTCAAATACTTTAGCAAAATCAGCATTTTTGATGTATTCATTATCCAACCAGTCCAATTTCTTTTGGTCAAAGGCTGCTGGTGATTTAGACAAACGATGTTCATCAAAAAGTTCAATTAATTCTTCACGAGAGAAAATTTCTTTTTCTCCACCAGGATTCCAGCCCAAAAGTGCAATAAAGTTGAAAATGGCATCAGACATGTAACCTTTTTTACGGTAGTCTTCAATAAACTGAAGTGTATTTGTGTCACGTTTTGATAATTTTTTCCCAGTTTCAGAATTAATAATCAAAGTCATGTGACCAAATTGTGGTGCTTCCCAACCCAAAGCATCGTAAACAACTAATTGTTTTGGTGTATTGGCAATATGGTCATCGCCAC
Source organism: Lactococcus sp. EKM203L (assembly GCF_011800585.1). NCBI lineage: Bacteria > Bacillati > Bacillota > Bacilli > Lactobacillales > Streptococcaceae > Lactococcus > Lactococcus sp. EKM203L. The sequence goes on along the minus strand of NZ_JAALEQ010000004.1, from coordinate 66,146 downwards.
GGATAACATGTGAGATTTGCATATCATGGTCATCAACAACAACAGCAAAATTGTAAGTTGGATAACCATCACGTTTTTGGATTACCCAATCTCCACCGATGTTTTTACCTTCAAATTCAATGTCGCCTTTAACAATATCATTCCATTTATAAATTGCTTTTTCATCAACAGAAATACGAACAACCGGTTCAATATTTTGCGCTTTACGCTCCGCGATATAAGCTGCTTTTTCATCATCACTCATGCCAGCATATTCGTTAATATAATGTGGAGCAATTCCTGCCGCTTCTTGTTTCGCATGGTCAGCTTCAAGTTCTTCTGGCGTTTTATAAGAATAATAAGCTTTTCCTTCAGTCAACAATTGGTCAATATATTTTTGATATAAAGGCAAACGTTCTGATTGACGGTAGTTTTCATGTGTTTCAGGACTTTCATCCCAATCCATTCCCAACCAACGAAGGTTTTCAAGTTGTGAACGCTCACCATCTTCTACGTGACGTTCACGGTCTGTATCTTCAATACGGATGATAAAATCTCCCCCGTGATGACGGGCAAAAAGATAGTTAAAAAGGGCTGTACGAGCATTCCCGATATGCAAAAGTCCTGTTGGTGATGGTGCGTAACGGACGCGGATTTTTTTATTCATATTAATCCAATTCTCCTCATTAATTCGTTCACTTCTTTTCTGTAAGAAATGAATCGTTCTTGGTTTTAAATAGCCTAAACTACTCTAACAATCACCTCTATTTTACCACAAATTAAGAAAGCATGCCGACCTAAAATTCATTTGTAATCTATCATTGACAAATTTAATCTAAGAATTGAAGAAATCGTTCATCCCAAAGATGGTTTTCATAAAAATCAACGATTTCTTTTGCTGACAGCCATTTACTATCAAAAGTTGAACTTGCCCCTCTTTGCATCCAATTTTGATAGCCCAGACCATGAGCAAAAACAAGCGTCGTGTTAACACAAAATTCAGTTTGAGCACCGCAAAATTCAATCAATTTTACTGACAAGTCTGTCAGTAATTTTTGCAGTTCCGTTTGATAGAAACCATTGGCATGCGTTTTTTCAACATACTTGTCAGTAGATGCTGTCAGCAATTCTGGAATCATTTGCCAACCAAAACTTTCTTTTATCAGTTCATCATCATTATGCTGGATAAAAATAATCGGTTTTTTAGCCTTTCGATAAGTAATAATTCGTTGATTAATTTGCTCAATTAATTCTTCTCGCCGATAAATCCCCGCACATACCTCATTTTGCATATCAATTACAATCAAAGCATCACTTGTTTTCATCTTTTTATTCCTTTCAAAAATTGATTTTCTTAGCATTAGTATAAGACAATCTCTCCAGAAAACAAAGAATTTACAACCAAAATCAAAATAACACCCCAAAGAATGTTATTTTTGTAGTAATCTTTTATAATTTTCTAGTTGAGAGACTCTTCCTCAATAAATGAATAACCAATTGCCTTTGTGGCAACAAAAGTAACTAAAGACGCGATAATTAATGACATCGTGGTATCCGATAAGAAATGTGCACCAATTCGGACCCGAGCAGCCATCATTAAAAGTGTGAAAACAAATCCGCTGTAAGCCAGAATCTTTTGGCCTTTAAGATTTTTTCTGTCAGCAAAAAATGGTAAAAAGAGTGCTGCAGCCGCTGCGATTGTATGACCTGACGGGAATGATTGATGACCTGTTTGACCGTTCAAATGCCACCAATTAGTGAACGTTCCTTTGGTAGAGGAAACAATTTCCTTAACCTCATAAGGGCGAAAACGCCCCCAGTTAACTTTCATCATATTGACAATTGAGTTGCTGACATAAACGACAGCAATCCCAGCAATCGCCACAATAATCAATTGACTTAATTCTTCGTAAGTTTTCTTGCTCAGCCATCTATAAATCAAAAATGTCCCGATGACCAGGATAATAAATGTAAAAAGTGCTTCAAGTCCGAAAGAATAAGTCGCTGTGGCTCCAATACTGTTATTTGCCGCACCCAGTGGCTGATGATTTTTGATGTTATTAAGTGTGGTCACACCGTAAAACATCCAACCATCAACCCAGCCCCATGCTGACCAATAAGCAAAGCCAAGTCCAGAAATCGCTAAAATCCATTTTGTCAGTTGATTATCTTGTCTTAGACCATAAATGAAGATAATTTCCGCTGAAATAAAAGGGATAAGCGCTGACGGAAACATTCCAAATATCTGAAAAAGATTACCAAAAATTGAATTTTGATCCATAACCATTTTAGAAATTTGCAAATCCCCCAAAGACGCAATAATTAATAAAAGAGCTGAAATTCCAATTAAAATTCCTAGGAATTTTTTTCCGCTTGTGTTCATAAAACCTCCATTGGTTTGATTACTACCCTTTCATTTTATCCCATTCTAAAAACTCTAATGTAAACCCTTGGTAAATTTCTAGTAAACCCTTTGTTAACCTCATCTTTTTTTATAAAACCACACATTATATAATCTTTTAATGACAAATAATGGTTTTGGATTTTCTTTCTTCTTAGTCTATGTTAGAATTAATTGTATGAATGAAATTACTTATACTCAAATTATGCCAAATGATATAGATGATGTCATCCGTATTGAAAGAGCTACTTTCTCAGAAAATGAAGCCCTCTCTGTAGAGTCAATGATCGAAAGAATTAACTTAATTCCTGATAGCTTTATCGCAGCAAGAAATAGTGAAGGAACTGTCGTAGGTTACGTTTCTGGTCCTGTTACAGAAGGTCGTTACTTGGATGATGAATCTTTTGAACGTACCGAAGCCAATCCCAAAACAGGTGGTTTCCAAAAAATCATCAGTTTAACCGTTGACCCTGATTATCAAGGCTTAGGAATTGCGACAAACTTACTCCTTTTACTTGAAAAAGAAGCCAAATCGAAAAAACGTTTGGGAATTAGTCTTACTTGCCACGATTATTTAGTTCCCTATTATGAAAAACACGGCTTTACTGACGAAGGACTTTCCGAGTCAAAATTCGGTGGAGAAACTTGGTACAATATGGTCATGGAATTTTAAAAAAACAAAAGTTACTAACAAACCTGTCAGTAACTTTTTTTATTGATAAATTTTCAATTTTACTGACAGACTTATCAGTAAAATCTATTTATTACTTTTGAGCAAAATAATCATTCAAAGCTTGACGATATTTATTTCGCCAATCCTCTTTATTATCACTTAATAATTCATCAGCAAAAGTTGCAACATCATCGCCCAGAACCTCTGCTGGGCTTCGCCCATCAACTACTGCCAGTTCAAATAATTCAATAATATCATTAAAAATATGCCAATCTGTTGCCCCCATTTTGAACATATATTTTTGAATTGAACGATAAGCCTGATAAAAATCTTTAGGTAATTTTTTAGCTCGATTTTGCATTTCTTGCCAGTCTTTTTTTTCAGCAAGAAGGTCACTAATTTTATCTAAAACCATTTTTCAGCTCCTTATTAAGTTTATTTTTTTGCTTTTTTTCCCAACTATTATCATCCACCATTTCATCAATAAATGTCGCAACATCTGAACCAATTAAATCAGTCAATTCTTTGTCTTGGATTTTAGCTTCTTCAAGTAAATCAAGAACTTGTCCAAAAATAAATTTGAAATCTGCCCATTTCGTTACCCCAGAGTGCCATATATATTTTTTTAATTCCTTATAATCTTCATAATAATTCTCTCCAAGTTTCTGAGCACGATTTTCAAATTCGCGAAATTCTCTTTTTTCTTCAAGACCAATCATTCTATCAACAATATTTCTATGCTCCGCCATGATTTTCTCCCTTCTGCTCACTCAATAAATTTTGATGACGTAAAAACTCCAATTTTTCTGAAATAAAAGCCCATTTTTTCCAAAAATTTCCTCGCTCAATTTGCCCTGCCTCATTTAAACGATACCATTTTCGAGCGGGGCCAAGTTTTGAAGGCTTTTTTCTAATCTCAACATACCCTTTCTTTTCAAGACGCATCGTAATCGTATATACCGTTCCTTCTACAACGTCTTCAAAACCAAGTTCTCGCAGTTTTTGAGTAATTTCATAACCATAAGTTTCCCCTTGACCAATGATTTCTAAAACACAACCCTCAAGAACTCCTTTCAACATTTCTGTAATTTGATTCATTTTTTCCTCCGCTATTTAGTAATACTAACTACATCTATATAATAATACAATATAGCTAAAATATCAATATTTCCCACTTTTATTAAAATAAAAAACTGCTAAAAAGCAGTTTTAATAAATTATTTTTCAAAATTAATAACTTTAGTTTGACCTTTAAAATTTTCATAAAGGACCGATTCAATCCTTAAAGCAATAATTGACATATTCTCCGCATTTTCATGAAGAGACAGGATTAATCCTTCTTTTTTCACAATTTCTTGAGCTTTAGCCTCTTCTAAGATTTCTGCATGAACCCGATTTGAAGACAAGCGCCCTCCTTTTTCCAACTTATCAAACCAAGTCGTAAAACTCACTTGTGAATTTCTTTTTATATCACTAATCTTTGAAGCTTTTTTATCCGCAACCATGTAGAAAATATTTTCCGTTTTTTGAGCTTGAATAAAACTCATAATCGTTGTTGAACTCTTTGAATTTTCATCAGTCACACTTAAAGCAAGGTAGCCTGGAAAGTCTTTTAAAAGATAAGCAAGTTCATTTTCTACAGCATTCGTACCAACAACATTAGCCTTTTTATTAGTTTTAAAAATTGTTAAGAGAACAAGTGGTAAAGTAAGAAAAACATAAGCAATGATAAGTCCTAAAACAAATCTTAACCAATAATTTCCAAAATTCATTTCTAATATCAAAGCAAAAACAGCTAAAGAAATTAAAAAAACTACAAACAATTGAATAAAACGTTTTAAATACATATTAAACTCCTAAATACTCAAAATTCATTTAAGATAAAAACCGATAATTTATCGGTTTTCTTCTTTATTTTTTTACTAAATCAGCAAAAATCATTCGACCAGCACTTGTTTGTAGCACCTTAGCAACTTCAACAGTAACTGTTTTATCAATCAATTTTGCAGTATCTTCGATGACAATCATTGTTCCATCTGGCAAATAAGCCACGCCTTGTTGACGTTCAGAACCAGCACGAATAATTTGTACGTTAATATGTTCGCCCACAACAAGTTGTGTTTTCACAGCATTAGCAAGGTCATTAATGTTAAGAACTTGAACACCCTGAATTTCAGCAACTTTATTAAGATTAAAATCATTCGTCACTAATTTTGAGCCAGTAGAACTTGCATATTTAAGAAGTTTAGTATCAACTTCTCGAACATCTGGAAAATCAACTTGAGAAATTTCAACTTGATCAAATTTAGTCAATTCATTAACCAAATCCAAGCCCCGACGTCCTTTAGCCCTTTTCAGTGGGTCTGAACTATCAGAAATTAATTGTAATTCTAAAATCACAAAATTAGGAACAATAATTTTATCTGAAATAAACCCTGTTTTAATTACATCTAAAATCCGGCCATCAATGATTGAACTTGTATCCAATAAAATACTATTATCACTCTTAGATTCACCGACAACTTCCTCAGCAACTTCTGCTGGTTCAGTTGCCATTGCTTCACGGCGCTTACGAAAAAGCACTCGAGCAATTTCGTCTCCTCGTCGATCAAACAAAACATATCCCAAATAAATCATCACCAAAACAAGTATGAATGAAATGATATTACTTAAAATAGGAACATTTAAAAATCTTAATGGAATACTTCCAATAACCCCAACTAGAAGACCAAGAACAATCCCAATAATATTGAAGACCATTTTTGACATATTCATTTTGGAAATTCTAGAATCTATTTTTTTCAACCCATTAAGCATTGAACCGGCAAATATAAATGAAAGAATAATAAAAATAATTGCACCAATCACACCGTCAACAGCTTCGTTCTGCAAAATCCCTGTGTCCCAACCAAATACCTTTAAAATTGATGGTACAACAGCAACACCTAGCGATGCTCCGATGACAGTCATAACAAGATGAATAATCCAACGACGCATATCTTTTCCTCCTTTTAGAAAATGGATAGGCTTACAAGAAAGCCCTGTGTCAATTATACCACACGCTCCTTTAATATTGCTTATACAAACACAAGAAATCTATTTAATTTCTCATGCTATATTTATTATTTTATAACTTATATCCCTTATTAGCGATCAATTAATTTTTTATTTTAAATAGAGTACATTAGATTATCATTGTGCTATAATGACCTTATCTTTTACAGATTATGAAGGAAAAAATTATGCTTAAATCCGCAGTCCATTCTAAAGAAAGTTTACTTGTTGCTCTATTACTTGCCATGAATACAGGCTTTGTTGATGCCTTTACCTTTTTTCATTTTGACGGCCGTTTCGCTAGTCTCCAAACTGGGAATTTGATTCAGACTGGAATTAATTTAGCTCATGGAAATTTGGAGAAAGCTTTTCAATTTATTATTCCAATTTTATTTTTTGCACTAGGTGCACTTTTCAAGACCTTATTCACCAAATATAAAACCCAAAATAATCAAAGTGAAATTGAATCCCTTCTCTTCATACAAATGATTGGTATTTTACTCATTTCTCTCGCCTTCGCTACTTTTTTACATTTATCAGCCTCACTTTTTGTTGGAATTCTCTCCTTTTTTATGGTTATTCAAGGTGATACCTTTACTCGAGTCAGAGGACTTCCTTATGCTAATATCATGTCCACAGGTAATATCAAAGCTTTTGGAACAAATCTAGGTCAATATTTAGTTTCTAAAAACACTAAGGACTTAAAAAATTCACTCATCTTCTTATCTCTTGCTTTATCATTTGTTGTGGGAGCCTTTATTTCTTCTCTTTTAAGTTTATGGTTAGGTGATTTTACATTAATCGGCTCTAGTCTATTAGTTCTATTAGCTTATTATTCTTATAGGATAAGTCATTCATAAAAAACAAGGCTATTTCATTAATGAAATAGCCTTGTTTTTATATTAGCCAAAGACCAGTTTTAAACATTCAGTTAAAGTTGTCACTCCAATCACTTGAATCTGTTCAGGAATATCAATCCCTACAATTGAATTTTTAGGAGCATATACTTTTTTAAAACCTAGTTTTGCAGCTTCATTTAGTCTTTGTTCAATTCGGGTCACCCGACGAATTTCACCCGTTAAACCAATTTCACCAATAAAACATTCACGCGCATCTGTTGGAAGTTCTTTATAACTTGAAGCCACAGCAACCGCAACCGCGAGGTCAATGGCTGGCTCATCCAATTTTACTCCCCCCGCAGATTTGAGGTAGGCATCTTGATTTTGCATCAAGAGCCCCGTTCTCTTCTCAAGCACCGCCATAATTAAACTTACACGGTTAAAATCTAGGCCTGAGGTCGTCCTTTTAGCATTTCCAAACATTGTCGGTGTCGTCAGTGCTTGTATTTCAACTAGTATAGGCCGCGTTCCCTCAAGTGCACAAACAATCGCAGATCCAGTTGAGCCCTCTAAGCGTTCTTCTAAAAAGACCTCTGAGGGATTAGTTACTTCGACCAAGCCATGACCCTGCATCTCAAAAATTCCAATTTCATTAGTTGAACCAAAACGGTTTTTTACAGCACGAAGAATTCTAAATGTATTATTTCGTTCTCCTTCAAAATACAGCACCGTATCAACCATGTGCTCCAACATCCTCGGCCCAGCCAGCTGTCCTTCTTTAGTCACATGACCAACAATAAAAGTCGCAATATCATTCGTTTTAGCAATTTGCATCAATTCTCCAGTCACTTCACGAACTTGACTTACAGAGCCTTGAGTTGATTGAATTTCTGGTGTCATGATTGTTTGAATGGAATCAATAATTAAGAAGTTAGGTTTTAAACGCTCAACTTCTGCACGAATCGACTGCATATTTGTTTCAGCATAGAGATAAAAGTCACGGTCAATATCTCCTAAACGCTCAGCTCTTAGTTTAATTTGTTGGGCTGATTCTTCACCACTCACATAAAGCACACGCCCTCTAGAAGCCAATTGAGTAGAAACCTGTAAAAGTAAAGTTGATTTACCTATCCCAGGATCTCCCCCAATCAGAACCAAAGAACCAGGAACGACGCCCCCTCCTAATACACGATTAAATTCATCTAGGTCCGTTTCAATCCGAGGAGTATCAAATAATTCAACTTCATCTAGCTTCAATGGTTTTGAACGTTCGCCAGTCATTGAAACACGTTGATTTTTAACTTCTTGGACTTCAACTTCTTCAACAAAAGAAGACCATTCGCCACAGTTTGGACAACGTCCTAAGTATTTTGCAGACTTATAGCCACAATTTTGACAAACAAATGATGATTTTTTCTTCGCCATTTTCCCTCCACTTATTCATACGTAAAATTTATTAAAATGTAACAAAACAGCGGATAATCCGCTGTTTTATTTGATTAAGGATTTTATTCTTTTACCATTTTATCATATTTCAGAGTGTCTGACACGAATCTTAGATAAAAAATAGTTAGCACATCATAGCTTTAAATTTCCGTGACTTTACTCTTTTGGACAACATAGCCAAGTCCCTCAACTTTACTAACTAAGTCAGTAGCAGTTACCTGATTGTCATTAAATTCTGCCTTGACTTTTGAAGCGTTGAACAGCACCTTTGCCATTTCTACTCCATTTGTTGTATTCAAAGCTCCTTCAATCTTAGCCATACATGATGGACAGCTCAATTCATCTAATTTCATTACTATTTTTGACATTTATACTTTCCTCCTGCAATTACGCATCAATATTTATAGTCTTAGTATAAGTTTAAAAAGACTATAAAACATTGATTTACATCAAGAAAATATTATTATTTTTGTCCAAAATAGTTTTCATCAGCATTTAGTTTCTTCTTAACATTCTGTAGAAATGGTTGGACAAGCCAGTAGTATAAGGAAAATGGCTTGCAAAGTAAAAAAAGTCTGCCGCTTTTTGCCAATATTCAAATTTTGAAAGTACTTTTTGTCTTACGAATATTAATTGTTCCATCAAAGGCAACGAAAATTGCTTTTCTCATTTTTTGTTCACAACTATTCTATGAAAAATTGACATCATCATGTGATTGAAAGTAAGATGAATATCCTCAGCAATTTGCATATCATTAATAGGTGCTTGCATATTATCATCACTCATTTTATAAAGTTTCCCACCGCTGTATCCTGTCATTCCAACAATTTTTGCTCCAACTTTTTGAGCTTCTTTCACAGCCTCAATGATATTTTTAGAATTTCCACTTCCAGAAATTGCTAGAAGAATGTCATCTTTTGTGATATTACCATATTACCCTCAAGTTGTTTTGAGAAGACCTTATTATAACTATTATCATTGGTAATAGCCATCACAGTCGCCACATTATTAATCAAAGAAATAACGTGCCATTTCTTTTCTTGATCGTATGAGAGATCTTTATTAAAAGCGTTCATCAAGTGTGAAGCAGTACTTGCACTTCCACCATTTCCACAAACATAAATTTTTAATTCATTTTTGTATGCTTCTTGCAAAAGATTGATGACCTAATTTAGGAACTCTTTGTCTAGAGCATCTATATAGTTTTTAGAAAATAATATTACAGATTACTTAATTACTATATTAAATAGTGAAATTTTTCTAATACATCTATATTATAAACCATTATGTTTTTTGCCAGAGATAATATAATTATTTCTTTAATATAATTATTTCTTTAATATAATTATGAAATTACTTAACGATATACTTTTAACTACAAAAACTAAAATTAAAATTTGAAATCTGGAATATGGAATATGGGAAACAAAAAAAACGGCTAGGAGCCGTTTTTGTAAAACAAATGTATTTAACCGTGGACATTATTCGCTTTTTAAAGCTTTTAAAGTAAATAAAAAGTCTTATTTATAAAATAAGACTTCTCATATTTAAATATATCTACTGTAAAAAAATATGCCATTGAACAGAATCGAACTGTCGACCTTCACCTTACCATGGTGCTGCTCTACCGACTGAGCTACAACGGCTAAAATAAATAAATTGAGTGGCCTGACTAGATTAGAAATTTAATCTAATCAGACAGAGCTAGACTATAAGCAAGGCTGATGCGAAAGAGAGTCAATCACAACTCAACACATGCACCCACAGAAACCCCCGCCAACATCATAACACTCAATTTAGTATTTTATTATTACTTCAAGATTTAATACAATTAAACCAATTCAATGATTGCCATAGGCGCAGCATCACCACGACGTGGTTCTACTTTAAGGATACGAGTGTAACCACCGTTACGTCCTTCGTAGCGTTTAGCAAGGTCGTTGAATAATTTTTGAAGGGCAGTTGGGAAAGTTTCAGTTTCTTCGTTGAAATCTTTAATTGCGATTTCATTACGTACGTAAGCAGCTGCTGCACGACGAGCTGAAAGGTCACCTTTTTTACCAAGCGTAATCATTTTTTCTACTGTACGACGAACTTCTTTAGCGCGAGCTTCAGTTGTAACGATAGTTTCGTTGATGATCAAATCTGTAGTCAAATCACGAAGCATAGCTTTACGTTGTGAAGATGTACGTCCGAGTTTACGATTGCTCATTTGTTTCCTCCTATATTATTATTTTCTTTTTTTAAGGGAAAGTCCCAATTCAGTCAATTTAACTTTGACTTCTTCTACTGATTTGTGACCGAGGTTTTTGACTTTAATCATGTCAGCTTCGCTCATTTCAACAATATCAGCAACAGTGTTGATACCTGCGCGTTTCAAACCATTGTAAGCACGAACTGAGAAGTCCATTTCTTCAATAATTTTATCGAGCACACGTTCTGTTTTAACTTCATCTTTAACAACAAGTGTTTCGGCTTCAGCTGCAACTTCTGAAAGATCAACGAACAAGTTCAAGTGGTCTGTCAAGATTTTAGCTGAGAGTGACAAAGCTTCGTCAGAAACGATAGTACCGTTTGTAGTAATTTCAAGTGTTAATTTATCATAGCTAGAATCTCCACCAACACGGGCAGGTTCTACTTGATAATTTACTTTACTTACTGGTGTGTAAATTGAGTCTACAGCAATTGTGCCAATTGGCGCTCCATCGACTTTATTTTCGTCAGCCGGAACATAGCCGTATCCTTTTTTAACAGTCATTACAGCACGCATTGAGTGACCTTCAGCAATAGAGAACAAGTAATGGTCTTTGTTGACAATTTCAATGTCGCTATCAGTTAAGATATCACCAGCAGTAACATCCATAGGACCAGTTACGTCAAGTTCGATTTGTTTTTCAGACTCTACGTATGATTTGATGGCAATTCCTTTAACCGCAAGAACGATTTGGATGACATCTTCACGTACGCCAGGGATTGTTGCGAATTCGTGTTGAACACCTTCAATTTGAATTGAAGTCACAGCAGCACCAGGAAGTGATGACAAAAGGACGCGACGCAGAGAGTTACCTAAAGTTGTACCATAACCACGTTCAAGTGGTTCAACAACGAATTTACCGTAATTTTCTGATTCGTCAAATTTAGTAATTTTTGGTTTTTCAAACTCAATCATGTATGTTCTCCTCTAAGCGAAAAGTGATTAGTGACAAGAGCAACTAATTATACACGACGACGTTTTGGAGGACGTGCACCATTGTGAGGTACAGGAGTCACATCACTGATAGATGTTACATTAAGACCAGCTGCAGCGAGTGCGCGGATAGCTGATTCGCGACCTGAACCAGGACCTTTAACTGTAACAGATACAGTTTTCAAACCTTGCTCTTGAGCAGCTTTAGCAGCAGCTTCTGAAGCCATTTGAGCGGCGAAAGGTGTAGATTTTTTAGAACCTTTAAATCCAAGTGCACCAGCTGATGACCAAGCAAGGGCGTTACCATGAACGTCTGTGATCATAACGATTGTGTTGTTGAATGTTGATTGGATATGAACAATTCCAGATTCAATATTCTTTTTAACACGACGTTTACGTGTAATTTTTGCCATTTTAACTCCTTTCTATTTAATTATTTTTTCTTACCTGCGATTGATTTAGCAGGACCTTTACGTGTACGAGCGTTGTTCTTAGTGTTTTGTCCACGTGTAGGAAGTCCACGACGGTGACGCATACCACGGTAAGAACCGATTTCCATCAAACGTTTGATGTTAAGTGACACTTCACGACGAAGGTCTCCTTCGAGTTTTAAGCCATCGAGTTCACGACGGATTGCATCTTCTTGATCTGATGTTAAATCTTTTGTACGGATATCTTCTGAGACACCTGCAGCTGCAAGTACTTTTTTAGATGTTTGAAGTCCAACACCGAATACGTATGTTAATGAAATAACAATGCGTTTTTCGTTTGGAATATCAACTCCAGCAAAACGAGCCATATTTTTCTATTTCCTTTCTATCCCTGACGTTGTTTGTGTTTTGGATTGGCAGGGCAAATTACCATTACACGACCGTTACGACGAATAACTTTACAGTATTCGCAGATTGGTTTAACTGATGGTCTTACTTTCATTGTGTCTTCCTTTCTATGGTTACTGTGCATCATGCACTCAATGAATGTCCGGATTACTTAAATCGGTAAGTAATTCGTCCGCGTGTCAAATCGTATGGTGAGAGTTCAACTTGAACCTTGTCTCCAGGCAAGATACGGATATAATTCTTTCGAATTTTTCCTGAAATCGTCGCCAAGACTTGGTGACCATTTTCGAGTTCAACCGTGAACATCGCATTCGGCATGGTGTCAACGACTTTGCCGTCTACTTCAATTACATCATCTTTTGCCAAGCAAAAGTACCTCCTTAGAAATTTCCCGAAAGATATATACTATATATATCTAAAAAGTCGGACTTATGTATTTTAGCATTTTTCAGCAACAAATGCAAGTCTTTCTTTCAGAAAAGCCTTTATTTTTCTAGCTTGAGTACATGTTTAATTTATTACTCGCTTTCAAAACTGTTCATGGCAATGTTTTCGGGTGTTTCATTTTTATAATTTTACTGACAGAGAGCTTGTCAGTAAAATTTTGTATTCTAATCTTGCTATTTTACTAAAAAAACCTCTGACAGAGGTTTTTATTTTTATTATCCTAAAACTTTTTTAATATCTTCTGTTACTTGGCTAATTTCTTGTTCACCTTCAATGTTTTTAACAAGTCCAAGTTCAGTGTAGTGTTCAATAATTGGAGCTGATTCTTTAATATTGACATCCAAACGATTTTTAACTGTTTCTGGAACATCATCCGCACGTTGATAAAGGTCATGACTACCACAAACGTCACAAACACCTTCAACTTTAGTTGGATTGAAGATTTTATGATAAGTTGCACCACAGTTACGGCAGATGTAACGGCCACTTAAACGGTCAACCAAAATACCTGGGTTAACAACGATATTTACAACGGCATCAAGTTTAATTCCGAGTTCTTCAAGCATTGTATCAAGTGCATGAGCTTGGTCAATCGTACGTGGATATCCATCAAGCAAGAAGCCTGAAGCTTTGATATCATCTTGTGCTAAACGTTCTTTAACAATTCCGTTCGTTACTTCATCAGGTACGAGTTCACCTTTATCGATGAAAGATTTAGCAAGTTTACCCATTTCAGTTTCGTTTTTCATTGCGGCACGGAACATGTCACCTGTTGAAATGTGATTTACTCCATAATTTTTAACGATGAACTCAGCTTGAGTTCCTTTACCAGCTCCTGGAAGTCCCATGATTAATAAATTCATTTTGTTTTCTCCTGATTTTAATTTATAATTTACTGACAGAACTGTCAGTAAATTGCAGATGTTCTCTGTGATTTTACCTACACTATTTTAGCGTATTTTTGCTAAAAAATAAAGAAAAACCTTGTCTAATGACAAGATTTTATTTTGTTTCAAGTGGATTATCCATAAATCCTGCATATTTACGTTTGAGTAAATATCCTTCAAGTTGTTTCACTGCTTGTATAGCAACTTGAATCAAGATTAAGAGTGATGTTCCTCCAAGAGCGACAATTTTTGGAAGTCCCCAAACGTTTTGGGCGGCAATTGGAATGATTGAAATCAAACCAAGGAAGAGCGCACCTACCGTTGCAAGACGCATTAAGAGACGTGATACATACTTTTCAGTTCCTTTACCTGGACGAACAGATGGAATGTAAGAACCTTGTTTTTGAAGGTTTTCAGCCATCTTTTCAGGATTGACCTGAACGAATGAGTAGAAGAATGTAAAGAGCACAATCAATAATGCGTAGAAGAGCATTCCTGTCCAAGTCGTATATGACAAGGCGTCTTGTAAAGTTGACAACCAACCTACATTACTTCCTTGCGAACGTTGCAAGAATTGCAAAATCGTAGCTGGAGCAGTTGTAATTGAACCAGCAAAGATAACTGGGATAACCCCAGCTGGATTGACACGAAGTGGCAAATAAGAACTTGTTGGTGCACCTTGAGTTAATTTAGTATATTGAATAGGTACTTTACGTTCTGCTTGTTGAACAAAAGTTGTTACATAAATAATGATAATTGCTGACAATACTAGACCAATGACAAATAACCAAGACATTGGAATTTCTGAAGGTCGAACGTTTAAGAATTTTTCATCATAAACAGATTTGACCGCCGATGGGATACTAGATACAATCCCAGCAAAGATAATTACTGAAACACCTGAACCAAATCCTTTTTCATTAATTTGTTCACCCATCCAAGTGACAACCATTGAACCAGTGGTCAAAATTGCACCAATCATCAAATAGCTTTGCCAATTTGGATTTTGCACAATATTTAACGAGCTCATGGCTTGGAAACCAGCAGTAATCCCGATAGATTGTGCCATAGCAAGCACTAAGGTAATGTAACGTGTCGCTTGATTCAGTTTACGACGTCCAATTTCCCCTTGTTTTGACCACTCAACAAATTTTGGTAAAATATCCATTTGCAACAATTGAACAATGATTGAAGCAGTAATATAAGGCGAAACCCCCATTGCAAAAAGTGAATAGTTTTGCATTGCATTACCAGAAACCAAGTTCATCATGTTCAAGAAAGGAAGATTACTTACTTCTGTCAAGTTTTGAACGTTGACGCCAGGTACCGTAATATGGGCACCTAAGCGGAAAACAAAAAGGATGAAAATCGTAAAGAGAATTCTTGCTCGGACGTCCTTGACCTTAAAGGCTTCCTTAAGCGTCTTAAAAAACATAAAATCTCCTTAAAGCGTTTTAATTGTAAATAGACAATAAGCGGTTGAAAATTCAACCGCCAATTGTAGTGTAAAAATTAAGCTTCTTCTACAGAACCACCAGCAGCTTCGATTGCAGCTTTAGCAGCAGCAGATACTTTAGCAACTTTAACTGTAAGTTTTTTAGCTGTCAATTCACCGTTAGCAAGAACTTTAACACCTGATTTAACGTCCTTGATGATTTTAGCAGCTACAAGAGTTTCAGCTGAAACAGTTGCTCCATCTTCAAGACGGTTCAAAGTTTCAAGGTTGACAATAGCGTATTCTTTACGGTTAACATTCAAGAAACCACGTTTTGGCATGCGACGGAACAATTCTGTTTGTCCACCTTCAAAACCAGGACGTACTCCACCACCTGAACGAGATTTTTGACCTTTTTGTCCACGTCCAGATGTTTTACCGTTACCTGATGATGTACCACGACCTACGCGATTACGTACTTTACGACTGCCTTCAGCAGCTTTCAATGAATGAAGTTCCATTTTTTCTCCTTATTTTGTACCTTGCTGTCGCCTATTTTCCATGAAAGGAACGTGAAAAATAAACTCGCCGATACGTTAATATATTTATTTGCCTGATATCAGACTTCTATTATTTTACTATTTTTCGATTGGAATTACAAGCCATTTCGTCGTTTGCAAATATATTTTATTATTTTAAAAAATAGCAAATAATCTTTTTTAAAGTACTCTAGATTTCTGTCAGTAAAAAAAAATCCTGTCAGTAAAGACAGAATTGTTTTTTTTAATATTAATTATGCTTCTTCAACTTTTACCAAGTGAGAAATAGAGTTTACCATACCAAGAATAGCAGGTGAACCTTCTTTTACTACTGAGCTGTTGAGTTTACCAAGACCGAGTGCTTTAACAGTTTTGCGTTGAGCAGGGATACGGCCGATTGGTGAGTTTACCAATGTAATTTTAATTTGAGCCATTTTTTCCTCCTTAGGCGAAATCTGATACAGATTTACCGCGTAATGCAGCAACTTCTTCAGCACGTTTCAATTGATTCAATCCATCAACAGTTGCACGAACAACGTTGATTGGTGTGTTTGAACCAAGTGATTTTGATGTTACGTCAGCAACACCAGCGAGTTCGAGGACGGCACGAACGGCACCACCTGCGGCAACTCCAGCACCTTCTACAGCTGGTTTAAGGAGGATTTTACCACCACCGAAGACACCAAGTGCTTCGTGAGGAAGTGTAGTACCTACCATAGGAACTGTAATAAGGTTTTTCTTAGCTGCTTCGATTGCTTTACGGATAGCTTCAGGAACTTCTTGAGCTTTACCAGTACCGAAACCTACGCGACCGTTACGGTCACCAACAACAACAAGTGCTGCAAAGCGAAGACGACGTCCACCTTTAACAACTTTAGTAACGCGGTTAATTGAAACTACGCGTTCTTCAAATTCGCTTTGTTCGCGATCATTTCTTCTGTTTTCTGCCATGTTTAATTACCCCTTTCCTTAGAATTTCAATCCAGCTTCACGAGCTGCTGTAGCGAGTGCTGCAACACGTCCGTGATAGAGGTAACCACCGCGGTCGAAGACAACTTCTTCAACGCCTTTAGCTTTTGCAGCTTCAGCAACGAGTTTACCAACTTCTGCGGCTTGTTCAGTTTTAGTACCAGTCAATTTAAGTGATGAAGCTGATGCAAGTGTTGTACCAGTTACGTCATCAATGACTTGTGCATAAATGTTTGTGTTTGAACGGAAAACGTTCAAACGTGGAGTTTCAGATGTTCCTGAAATTTTACCGCGTACACGTGTGTGACGTTTTTGGCGGAGTTTGTTTTTATCTGGTTTAGAAATCACAATTCTACCTCTATATAATTTTAAATTTCGATAGTTTTTGCCATCGATTTTCTTGCTGACAGCATTCTAGTAATACTGTCAGCAAGCGGGGAGTTTTTGTCTGTCTAACAAAGTTAGCATTGACAAAATACTGGCAATTTGACAAGTCAAACCACCAATTACGGATAACATTTTTTGCTAAATAAATGTTCAAGTGAACATTATTTTGACAAAAATTATTTACCAGTCTTACCTTCTTTACGACGAACGTATTCACCAACGTAACGGATCCCTTTACCTTTATAAGGTTCTGGAGAACGACGGCTACGGATGTAAGCTGCTGTTTGACCAACGGCTTCTTTGCTGATACCTTCAACAACGATAGAAGTTGGAGTTGCAACAACAAATTTGATGTTTTCTGGTGCTTCAACTTCGTCTTGGTGAGATTTACCAACTGACAATACAAGTTTAGTTCCTTGTAATTGTGCACGGTACCCAACCCCGATCATTTCAAGTGCTTTAGAGAAACCAGTTGAAACACCTTCTACCATGTTAGCAAGAAGGGCACGAGTAGTTCCGTGGAGCATTTTCATTTCTTTAGTGTCGTTTGGACGTTTTACAGTGATTTCGTTTTCAGCGATATCAAGTGTGATATTTTCGTTGAATGAACGAACGAGTTCACCTTTAGGTCCTTTGACAGTGACAGTTGCACCGTTTACTTCTACAGATACGCCTGCAGGGATAACGATGACTTTGTTACCAATACGTGACATTTTTTTCTCCTGTTAAATTATCAGATTTAATTCAATCTGTTTTCACGGGTTTTAAATCAAAATTTGATTTAAAAGAACTTTTATTTTACTGACAGGCATAAAAATATTTCTGTCAGTAATTTTGACTTACGAAAAATTCGCTCGTCAGTTTAATATCATCAAAAGTCGATATTAAACATTTAGATCAACTCCATTAATGAAGTCTCTCCGAACTAATTACCAGATGTAGGCAATTACTTCACCACCAACATTTGTTTCACGAGCAACTTTATCAGTTACTACACCAGTAGATGTTGAGATGATTGCTGTACCAAGTCCGTTAAGAACTTTAGGAACATCATCAGATTTCACGTAAACACGAAGACCTGGTTTTGAAATACGTTTCAAGTTAGTGATAACTTTTTCACCGTTTTTACCGTATTTAAGGAAAACGCGGATTACGCCTTGTTTGTTATCTTCAACGTATTCAACGTCTTTCACGTAACCTTCAGCTTTGAGGATTTCAGCGATTTGACGTTTGATTTTTGATGCAGGTGCTTCAACAACATCGAATTTACGCATGTTACCATTACGAATACGAGTCAAGAAATCTGCGATTGGGTCAGTCATTACCATAGTGTAATTTCTCCTTATTTGTAGTTTGGGCTTGTTCAAATCCCACTTTCAAATTAATGAGGTCTTTTCATAAAAAGACCGAACTTAATTAGTATAGCAGAAGTTCCGCACCATGTCAACACTTTTCTTTACAATGTTTTCGGGTGTGTCATGGTTTTTCTATAAAAAAATACTGACAGAATTTCTGTCAGCAACTTTCATCCTGGCTTACGAATTCGGACTTGTTGTATCATTACTTATCTTGTAAAAAAATGACGTTGGGTTAGTATCAAATATTTCCATACCCTCATCATTTGAAGTTATTGCAAATCTATCTTTTGTCCTATCTGTTTTATCCGTTTGTGAAGAGTTTGCAAAAGTTGGCGAGCTGTTAGCCGCAGCAAACATGAACCCCATGTATTTCCCAAGATTCACAGCACCGGCCATAATAATCCCATTCTTTGATTGTGGTCCAGATATAACTCTTTGATATTCTGAACTAAAAATGATGGTACCATTTTTCAGAACAGCTTTACCACCTCCGTCAGTAGTTTGCCATGTTCCGTTTAAAGAAGAATAGTCACCTGCAAGAATTTGTGAACTATTAGCAGCCTCATACTGACTAGTTGAACTTGGACTTATGTCCGAACTTGAACTTGGACTTGAACTCGTACTTATACTTGAAGATTGTGAACTACTGCTTGGGAGACTTTCCTTATTTTTTATACTTTGTGACAAACTAGTATGCTCAGCTTTTTCACTTTCTTTACTTCCGCTACCGCAAGCTGTTAAAGTCGCTAAAGCTCCTAAAAAAATTACTGACAGAAATTCTGTCAGTAATTTTTATTCGTTACACGATAATTAACAAATTACCATGAAGCTTTTTTAACGCCTGGCAATTGACCTTTGTAAGCCAATTCGCGAAGACAGATACGGCAAAGTTTAAATTTGCGGTAAACTGAATGTGGACGTCCGCAACGTTCGCAACGAGTATAAGCTTGTGTTGAGAATTTTGCAGGGCGTTGGTTTTTAACAACCATAGATTTCTTAGCCATTTATGTATTCTCCCTATCTTATTTAGCGAACGGCATGCCGAGTTTAGCAAGCAATTCACGTGATTCTTCGTCAGTGTTAGCAGTTGTTACGATAACAATATCCATACCACGAACTTTATCAACATCATCATAGTTGATTTCTGGGAAAATCAATTGTTCTTTCACACCAAGTGTGTAGTTACCGCGACCGTCAAACGCTTTGTTTGAAACACCGTGGAAGTCACGTACACGTGGGAGTGAAACAGTAACCAATTTGTCCAAGAATTCGAACATACGTTCGCCACGAAGAGTTACTTTCGCACCGATTGGCATACCTTCACGAAGACGGAAAGCAGCAACTGATTTTTTAGCTTTAGTAATCAATGGTTTTTGACCAGAGATCAAAGCCAATTCAGCAACAGCTTTATCAAGGTTTTTAGAGTTGTTTACAGCATCTCCAACACCCATGTTGATAACGATTTTATCAACTTTTGGTACAGCCATGATTGAAGTGTAGTTGAATTGTTCAGTCAACGCTGGTACTACTTCGTTAGTATATTTTTCTTTCAAACGATTAGTCATATTATTTCTCCTTTCCGCCTTAGTCTAAAATTTCGCCAGATTTTTTGTTGAAACGAACTTTTTTATCGTCAACAACTTTGTAACCTACACGACCAGCAACACCATTTTTGTCGAGCACTTGTACGTTAGAAACGTGGATAGGAGCTTCGATTTCAAGAATAGCACCACTTGGGTTTTCTGAGTTTGGTTTTTGGTGTTTCTTCATGATAGCAACACCTTCAACGACAACTTTATTTACTTTTGGCAAAGCTTTGATTACTTTACCAGTAGTACCGCGGTCTTTACCTGCGATAACTTTAACTGTATCACCAGTTTTTACAAACATGTTTAATTCCTTTCTTACGCCCGATGGGCACCCTAATATTTTGTTACTAGGGGACTATTCTGTTAATAATAACAGTAAAATATGATTCTGTCAAAAAATTTTTCCGACAAAACCATATCTCTATAATGCTTGATTAGAGTACTTCTGGAGCAAGTGAAACGATCTTCATGTAGCCACCTTCGCGGAGTTCGCGGGCAACTGGGCCAAAGATACGTGTTCCGCGAGGAGTTTTATCGTCACGGATGAGCACTGCTGCATTTTCATCAAATTTGATGTATGAACCGTCAGGACGTTTCGCACCAGATTTAGTACGAACGATGACTGCTTTCACAACTTCACCTTTTTTAACTGCTCCACCAGGGGCAGCTGATTTAACTGTAGCTACAACGATATCACCGATACCAGCGAACTTACGTGATGAACCACCGAGAACACGGATAGTCAAAAGTTCTTTAGCACCTGAGTTATCTGCAACTTTCAAACGAGATTCTGTTTGAATCATGCTATATTCCTCCTAGTTTTGCTTAGATAATAACTGCTTCTTCAACGATTTCTACAAGACGGAAATGTTTGTCTTTAGACAAAGGACGAGTTTCCATGATACGAACGATGTCGCCAGTTTTTGCAGAGTTGTTTTCGTCGTGAGCTTTATATTTTTTAGAATAGTTAATGCGTTTACCATAGACAGGGTGGTTACGCTTAGTTTCTACGACAACTGTGATAGTTTTATCCATTTTGTCTGAAACCACGCGGCCTTGATAAACTTTACGTTGTTTGCGTTCCATTTATAGTTTCTCCTGACCTATTATTTGTTCAATTCAGCTTGCACAGTTTTTACACGTGCAATAGTTTTCTTGACTTCATCAAGCTTAGCTGTGTTTTCGAGACGACCAGCAGCAGCTTGGAAACGAAGATCAAACAATTCTTTCTTCAATTCAGCTTCACGAGTTGTCAATTCTTCAACTGACAAAGCGCGCAAATCTTTAAGAAGTGATTTAGTTTCGCTCAATTTCATTACGCTTCACCTCGTTTCACAAATTTAGTTTTAACAGGAAGTTTGTGTGAAGCAAGACGCAACGCTTCGCGTGCAGTCGCTTCATCAACGCCGCCCAATTCAAACATGACAACGCCACGTTTAACTGGAGCAACCCAACCTTCAGGAGCACCTTTCCCTGAACCCATACGCACACCAATAGCTTTGGCTGTGTATGATTTGTGAGGGAAAATTTTAATCCAAACTTGACCGTTACGTTTCATGTAACGAGTCATAGCAATACGAGCTGCTTCGATTTGGCGGTTAGTAATCCAGTGAGATGTAGTCGCTTGAAGACCATATTCACCGAAAGAAATAGTATCGCCACCTTTAGCATAACCACGCATTTTACCGCGGAATTCACGACGGTGTTTTACACGTTTTGGTACTAACATGGATTATTTTTCTCCTTTCACAGATTTTTTAGTAGGGAGAACTTCACCACGGTAGATCCAAACTTTAACGCCGAGTTTACCATAAGTTGTGTCTGCTTCTTCCCAAGCGTAGTCGATGTCCGCACGGAGTGTGTGGAGTGGAACTGTACCTTCTGAATATCCTTCAGCACGGGCAATATCAGCACCATTCAAACGACCAGAAACTTGAGTTTTGATCCCTTTTGCACCAGCGCGCATTGCACGTTGGATTGCTTGTTTTTGAGCACGACGGAAAGCAATACGTGCTTCAAGTTGTTTAGCAATTCCTTCACCAACAAGATGAGCGTCCAAATCAGGTTTTTTGATTTCAACGATGTTGATGTGAACTTGTTTACCAGTAAGTTTGTTGAGTTCTGCACGGAGTGCATCAACGTTAGCTCCTGATTTACCGATAACCATACCTGGTTTAGCAGTGTGCAAAGTTACGATAACTTTGTTAATTGCACGTTCAGTTTCAATCAATGATACTGAAGCATCAGCAAGTTTAGTTTGGATAAGTTGACGAATTGCCAAGTCTTCGTGAAGGTAATCCGCATATTCTTTTTCAGCATACCATTTGGCATCCCAATCGCGAATAACGCCAACACGCATTCCTATTGGATGTACTTTTTGACCCACGTTTTTACCTCCTTATTCTTTCTCAGCTACAACTACAGTGATGTGAGCTGTGCGTTTGTTAATTGGTGAAGCTGAACCTTTGGCACGTGGACGGAAACGTTTCATTGTTGGACCTTCATTAATAAATGTTTCGCTTACTACCAAGTTAGCTTTTTCAAGACCAAAGTTATTTTCTGCATTAGCGATAGCACTATTAAGTACGTTTTCAACTTCTACAGCAGCTTTAGTCGGTGTAAATTTCAAGATTGCAATTGCATCTGCAACACGTTTCCCGCGGATAAGATCGATAACAAGACGAGTCTTACGAGGTGAAACGCGAACTGTTTTTGCAGTTGCTTTAGCTGAAGTAATTTCTGCCATTTTTTTCTCCTCCTATTAGCGACGTGTTTTCTTGTCGTCAGCAGCGTGACCACGATAAGTACGAGTTGGTGCGAATTCACCAAGTTTGTGTCCAACCATATCTTCTTGAACGTAAACTGGTACATGTTTGCGACCATCGTAAACAGCAATTGTAAGTCCTACAAAGTTCGGGAAAATTGTAGAACGGCGTGACCAAGTTTTGATCACAGATTTTCTTTCGGCGTTGACTTGAGCTTCAACTTTTTTCATCAAATGCTCATCGACGAAAGGTCCTTTTTTAAGACTACGACCCATTTTGCGAGTTTCTCCTTTAAATATTTGTACCACTACCGCTACTAAGGCGGAGTTGGCGGAATTTATAGATGCACTTTCGACATCTCATTAAATTTGACAATAAGTTTTATCAAATTTAACAAGACGCCGAGAAGGCTCTTGTGAAAATAAAGCGACTTATTAGTCGTTGATACGACGAACGATAAGTTTGCTTGATTTTGCTTTCTTGTTGCGAGTCTTGAGACCAAGAGCTGGTTTACCCCATGGAGTCATTGGAGACTTGCGACCAACTGGTTGACGACCTTCACCACCACCGTGTGGGTGATCGTTAGGGTTCATTACAGAACCACGTACTGTTGGGCGGATACCCATGTGACGTGTACGTCCTGCTTTACCAAGGTTGATTAAGCTTTGTTGTTCATTACCTACAACACCGATTGTAGCACGGCAAGTTGAAAGGATCATACGAACTTCGCCTGATTGAAGACGAACGAGTGTATATTTACCTTCTGAACCGAGTACTTGAGCTGAAGCACCAGCTGAACGAACCAATTGTCCGCCTTTACCAGGTTTCAATTCAATGTTGTGGATCAATGTACCAACTGGAATGTTAGCAAGTGGCAATGCGTTACCAACTTTGATGTCGGCTTCAGGGCCAGATACAACTGTCATTCCAACTTCAAGGCCTTTAGGAGCCAAGATGTATGATTTAACACCGTTAGAGTAAACGATCAATGCGATGTTTGCAGTACGGTTTGGATCGTATTCAATTGTAGCAACTTTAGCAACAACGTTGTCAGTTGTACGTTTGAAGTCGATTACACGATATTTACGTTTGTGACCACCACCGTGGTGACGAACTGTGATACGACCAGTGTTATTACGACCAGCTGTTTTGCTCATGCTTACAAGCAAGCTCTTTTCAGGAGTACTTGTAGTGATTTCAGCGAAGTCGCTACCAGTCATGTTACGGCGACCGTTTGTGGTAGGTTTGTAAACTTTAATTCCCACGATTTTCCTCCTCTATTATTCTGCGTCTTCGCCGAAGATTTCGATTGTTTTAGAATCTTCAGTCAAAGTAACGATAGCTTTTTTGTAGCCTGATTTAGTACCAGTGTATTTACCAACTCGTTTAGATTTTGGTTTAACGCTGATAGTATTTACTGAGGCAACTTTTACACCAAAGACAGCTTCAACAGCTTGTTTGATGAGAAGTTTATGCGCACGTGAATCTACTTCGAAAGTATATTTCTTTTGATCCATTGCAGCCATAGAAGCTTCAGTAATGATAGGTTTACGGATGATATCATAAAGTGACATTATGCAAGAACCTCCTCAATTTGTGTCAATGCTGATTGAACCACAAGGAGTTTGTCAGCAGAAACGATGTCAAGTACAGATGCTGAATTAGCAGTTGTAACTTTCACGTTTGCAAGATTACGTGCAGAGAGTTCTGCAAATTCGTTACCTTCGTTTGGAAGAACCACAAGAACTTTACGTTCGATTGAAAGTGCTGAGATTACTTTTGCAAATTCAGCAGTTTTTGGAGCTGTAAAGTCAAGTGTGTCAACAGCGATTAATTTACCATCAGCAACTTTTGTTGAGTAAACTGATTTAAGCGCCAATTGACGAACTTTTTGTGGAAGTTTGTAAGCGTAGCTACGTGGGTTTGGACCGAAGACAGTACCACCACCACGCCATTGTGGAGAGCGGGTAGAACCTTGACGGGCACGACCTGTACCTTTTTGACGCCATGGTTTTTTACCACCACCAGACACAGCAGAACGATTTTTGTGTGCGTGTGTTCCTTGGCGAAGGCTAGCGCGTTGTGAGATTACAACGTCGAATACGACTGATTCGTTTGGTTCGATACCAAATACTGAGTCGTTAAGTGTAACTTCACCAGCTTGTGAACCATCTTGTTTAAATAATGATACTTTTGCCATTATAGATTTCTATCTCCTTTCCTTCTTATTTAGCTTTGATTGCTGATTTAACAACAATCAATGATTTCTTAGCACCTGGGACATTACCTTTTACAAGGATAACGTTCTTTTCAGGAAGCACTTGTGCGATAACAAGGTTTTGTACAGTAACGCGTTTGTTACCCATACGTCCAGCAAGTTTTTTACCTTTTGGAACTTTGTTAGCTGCAACAGGACCCATTGAACCAGGACGACGGTGGTAACGTGAACCGTGGGCCATAGGACCACGTGATTGACCATGACGTTTGATTGGGCCTTGGAAACCTTTACCTTTAGAAGTTCCGGTAACATCAACAACATCTCCGGCTGCAAATGTATCAACAGTGATTTCTGCTCCTACTTCAGCGCCTTCGAGTCCTTTGAATTCACGAACGAAGCGCTTAGGAGTCGTATTAGCTTTAGCAGCATGACCTTTGGCAGGTTTGTTGGTCAAAACTTCACGAAGTGTATCGAAACCAACTTGAGTTGCTTCGTAACCATCTGTTTCAACAGATTTTACTTGAAGAACTGTGTTAGGAGTCGCTTCGATCACAGTAACAGGAATTAATTCACCGTTTTCTGTGAAGATTTGAGTCATTCCCACTTTTTTCCCTAAGATTCCTTTTGACATGAGAATTACCTTTCTTAATTAGAGTTTAATTTCGATGTTTACACCACTTGGCAAATCGAGTTTCATAAGTGAATCAACAGTTTTTTGTGTTGGTTCGATGATGTCGATCAAGCGTTTGTGTGTACGCATTTCGAATTGTTCGCGTGAGTCTTTGTATTTGTGAGTCGCGCGGATAACAGTGTAGACGCTACGGTCAGTTGGAAGTGGAATTGGACCACTTACTTCTGCGTTTGTACGTTTAGCAGTTTCTACGATTTTTTCTGCAGCTGCATCAAGGATACGATGTTCGTATGCTTTTAAGCGAATGCGAATTTTTTTAGTTGCCATTTTTTCTCCTCTCGTCTATTGTATTCAATAGGCTAGCTCCACGGGAAAACCGACACGTTAGGTATGGCAATACCTTCGGGTGTGTCGCAACCTCTCGTTTCGTCGCTACATACTGTTTTTAACAGCACTTGTCTATTCTATCAAAGGAGATGTGGCTTGTCAAGGACTTTTTAGACTTTTTTTCATTCTTTCTAAATCTTTTTGGGGAATGAAGGAATTTACTTGAAATGACAAGAAAGCTTACTTTGTCATCTTTAAACTTTTTGGTATAATTTGTTTGAAGGATTTATAAACTATTATATAGGAGGATTTATGTTAAAGGAATTTAAAAACTTTATTTTACGTGGGAACGTATTGGACTTAGCCGTTGGGGTTATCATCGGGGCAGCTTTTACTGCTTTAGTTAAATCTTTAGTTGATAACTTGATTAATCCGTTAATCGGAATGTTTGTTCAAAGTACTGCTCTTGCTCATTTGTCAGTAACTGTTGGAAAAACAAAATTCACTTACGGTGCTTTCTTAAATGATGTCATTAATTTCATCATTACAGCCTTTGTTATTTTCATTCTTATCAAATTCATCAACAAACTCTTCCCTAAAAAAGAAGAAACTGTCGAAGAACAAAAAAACGAAGAATTGGAAACTCTCCAAGAAATTCGCGATTTATTGAAAAAACAATAAAAAAAATTACTGACAGAAAAGCTGTCAGTATTTTTTTATTTTAAATTTTGATTGTGAGGCTTCGATTAAACTTGATTTTGAGAAAAATAAATCTAAAGAGATTATCAAGTAAAACTGCTAACCAAACTCCCTCTAGCCCTAATTTTAATCCTAAGGCTAAAAATGCTCCTAAAAGCAAGCGAATACCAAACATCCCTAGCGTTGTGGCATAAAAAGGAAGTTTTGTGTTTCCTATTCCCTGAAAAGCTGCTGTATAAGTTGTTGCTCCTGTGACGAAAAAAGTCGCTAAAAATGAAAACAAAATAACAGTGGTACTTGCATTCATGGCAATTCTGTCAGTAGTGAAAAATTGATTTAGAATATTGGCTGTCAGTAAAAGGGCCAAACCAATCACAAACATCATAATCGTCGCTAACCAGTAGGTCTTTTTGATATAAGCTTTAACATTTTCAATACTATTTTCAGCTGCTGCTTGTGCTACCAAAATTACTGTAACGGTTGCCATTCCGAAAACGGGCATATAATTAAATTGTGTAATGCTTTCACCAATTGCATTTCCTGCAAATACACGTTCGCCTAATCTGACAATAATCATCATGATGAGCAAATCGCCCAAACGCATTGACAAACGCTCTCCAGTTGCTGGTAAACTTAATTTAATCAATTGATGGTCCAATTTTTCTTTATAAAATTGAAGATCGGGTCGCTTATCTTTTAACTTATAATAGAGGAAAAGCGTACCAATAAATCTAGCAATAACCGCTCCAAGTGCTGTTCCCAACACTCCTAAATGGAAAACAAAAATAAAGACAATTGACAGTATCAAATTTAGAAGACTGGCAAAAAAACTTGCCCACATCGGTGTCTTTGTATTTCCATCAGCCCGTAGAAAGGCTCCAAAAGTCGTCATTAAAGCCAAAAGGACAATCAAGCCACCTACTAAACTAAGATAAATAATGGAAAGCTCTAAAACCTGCTGACGAGCACCAAGTAAATAGAGAATAGGTCGTGCTCCCACAACTGAAACAATCCCCAAGGCAAGACCAATTAAAAAAGTCAGTTTGGTAGCAGAATTAATTAATCTTTTCGGATTTTCCTCTACCTTCTTTGCAATAAGCACTTTGGCAAATAAACTTGAAACAATTGTTCCCAAAGCAATAAAAATCGCCTGATAGACCGTGATGAGATTATTAGCCAAAGAAACAGCTGCTACGGCAGAAAGACTAAGGTGAGCAACAATCATTGTGTCACTCACCCCTACAAGCATTTGTAAGAAATTTTCAATAATCGCCGGAAATGCGAATTTTAATATTTCTCTATTTGTTTTCATTTTAAGCCAAGATATTTTTCTACTTCTTTTTGCATTTCAGCGGCTGGAATAACGGTATGATGTAGAACTTCTGCTTCTTCAAGTCCGATGACTGCTTTTGGTAATGGAATCCCACTCATTTTTTCAAGTGATTTAACGGCAGCAAAATCGTCTCTATTTACTGACAGCTCTGTTTTATCATTTTCAAGCCCTTCTAAAACAACTTTTGGAAACTTATAAGGACTTGCCGTGCTGACCACAACTGTTTTTTCTTTGGGTTGAATTTGATGATAGACATAATTTGCTACTGCTGTATGAGGGTCCAGAACATATTTTTCATTTTCAAAAGTTTCTTGAATTTCTTTTGAAATTTCATCTTCTGATGCCCAGTCGGCCACAAATCCCTGAAGTTTAGTAATCATTTCTTTAGAAATTTGATAATGCCCTTCTACTGATAGGGCTGTCAGTAAATCTGAGGTTACTTTATCATTTTCGTCAGTTAATTCAAAAATTAAACGTTCAAGATTTGAAGAGACCAAAATATCCATCGAAGGTGAACTTGTTACATAGAATTCACGATTTTTATCATAAAGTCCTGTTTTGAAAAAGTCTGTCAGTACATTATTTTTATTTGAAGCACAGATGAGCTGATGAACGGGCAAGCCCAATTTTTTAGCATAATAAGCCGCTAAGATATTTCCAAAATTTCCTGTTGGAACTGAAAAATTAATTTCTTCTCCGTCAGTAATTTGACCAGTTTTGACAAGTTGTGCGTAAGCATAAATATAATAAGCAACTTGGGGAATCAAACGTCCAATATTCATTGAATTTGCTGACGAAAATTGTTTATTATTTTTCAAAAGTTGATCATGTAAAACTTTGTTATTAAACATTTCTTTTACTGCTGTTTGAGCTTGGTCAAAGTTTCCATCAATTCCAACAACATGGACATTTTCCCCTTTTTGAGTCAGCATTTGTTGCTCTTGAATATGGCTGACACCACCTTTGGGATAAAAAACAATAATTTTTGTTTGGGGCACATCAGCAAAACCGGCCATTGCGGCTTTCCCTGTATCTCCAGAAGTTGCAGTCAAGATAACAATTTCATTAGTCACACCATTTTTCTTAGCCGCTTGGGTCATTAAATGAGGTAAGATAGAGAGTGCCATGTCTTTAAAAGCAATCGTTTCACCATGAAAAAGTTCAAGAATATAGTGATTCCCAAGTCTTTTAAGCGGTGCAATTTCCGGACTATCGAATTTTTCTCCGTATGCTTTTGTCACCATTGATTTAATTTCGTCAGCAGAAAAATCATCAAAAAATGCTTTCAAAACAAGTTCAGCAATTTCTTGATAAGAAGCGTTTTTTAATTTTTCAAAGTCTAAATCAACTTTTGGGAAGTCAACGGGAACAAAAAGTCCACCATCTTCTGCCAAACCTTGCAAAATAGCTTGCGACGCTGTTTTTTTATTTGATTTATCACGTGTTGACTGATAAAAAGTTACCATGATATTTATTCCCCAATCACATTTTTTATAATTATAACAAATATTCTGTAAACTCGCAAAAAGCCACAAATTCTTGTGGCTTTTTTTATTATAATACTTAATTAGGCTTGAATATCTTCAATTTGGTGCATGTCCAATTCAACTGGAGTTGCACGACCAAACATATCAACAGTCAGAGTCAATTTGTCGCCATTGATTTCTGTGATTGGAGCTTCAAATCCTGAAAAGGCACCATCAACAATACGAACACGTTTTCCAACAAAAACATCAAAGTCAATTTCACGAACAACTTTGCCCATGCCAACCAAAATATCTTGAATTTCTTGTTCAAAAAGTGGTGTAGGTTTTGATCTATTCCCGTGTGAACCAACGAATCCAGTAACATTTGGTGTATTACGGACAATAAACCAGGCTTCATCAGTCATATTCATTTCAACCAAAACATAACCTGGGAATAAGTTTTCTTCAACTTCTTTCATTTTGCCGTTAACTTCTGTACGAATTGTCTCAGTTGGAATTTCGACACGCAAAATTTTGTCAGCCATGTTATAAAGTTCAGCACGCTCAAGCAAATCTTCTTTAACTTTACGTTCATACCCTGCATAGGTTTGAATAACGAACCAACCTTGGTCAAAACTTACTAAATTATTATCTTCCATTTGAAATACCTCTGTATTTATTTTTTTTACTTAATCAGTTAAAATCCCAGCTGACAGAAATCTGTCAGTAATTTGGGTACAAGAAAAAGGGCCAAGCCCTTATCAGATAATATTATTATATCATATTTATCTTGAATTAAAAGGACTTTTAATAAAATTAGAAAAGAAAAATCTGTCAAAACTGACAGATTTATAGATTATTTAAGAAATGGGATTAAATGGTTAACACTAAATGTAATTCCATGTTGAGTTACCCAATCGAAAATTATGATGAACACCAAGAAGAAAGCCGTATATTCAATGACCATAAAAAAATCACGAACAGATTGTTTTCTGCTTGGCCAAGTGGTTAATTTCATTTCTTCAATAATGCTACCAATAAATTTAAACATAATCTTTTCCTATCACTGCCACAAATTTACTGACAGAGTCCATTTCTTATAAAAGTTTACTGACAGAATGTCAGTTCGACGTGTTTAAACCCTATTAAAGTAAATACGATTTAACGCGTTTCTTTGTGTAATGTGTGTTTGCCACAAGTACGACAAAACTTTTTAACTTCAACTCGTTTTTCTTTCGCAACTGACGAAAGATTGAGGGTGTAATTTCGTGAACCACATATGGTGCACGCTAATCCAGCTTTTCTTAACATATTATCTCTTATTCTATCAAAAATTATTTAGAAGCGCAAACTATTTTTCCACATTGGTCAGACTATTAGCTACTAAAGCGGCGTATTTTTCGGCCCCTGTTCCTTTAGGATGAATATTATCACTGTAGAACCATGAACTTTGACCAGATGCTTTTTTATTCCAATCAATAATTTTCAAATTTTTATATTTCTTTGCCATTTTCGTCAGCAAATTATTATTAGGTTTTGCCCAAACACGGTCTGCGTGGACATTCATCCAATAAACAGGTTTATTACCTGCCACTTTCATCGCAGCATCAATTTCATCTTCTTTAATTGTTCCATTTGTTCCTAGACCAATTAAGTAAGCATCAGGATTAGGCATTTTTGATTTAGCATTCGTTAAGTCTGTCGCCAATGACTCTGCTTGTCTTCCAACTGCTGCATCAATATACATATGTGGAAAAACTTCTTGAAGATTTGTAGAAGCAGCAACCATAACCGAATCTCCAAGGGCTAGAACATTCATTTGAGAAGCTTTTTCAGCAACTACAGGTTGAACCTTATACTTTTCTGCTACCGCCTTTAAGGACATCGGTACTTTGTTGTTAGCCTCAGCCAGTTGTTTCTTTTGTAGTGCAACCTGTTGGGCCATTATTTTTTCTTCAATCACTCGTTGGTCATGGGGTGAAGGCGGTGAAAAAATAATGAAACCTAAGCTTATTAGAGCAAGCCCTGAAATGAGCATCGGTAAAATATTCTTTTTAAGTTTCCAACCTTTTTCTCGAACAAAATTTTGAAGGATTCCTAAAATATTACTATAATCAAAGCGCTGCGTTGGTAGCTCAATCAAACGATATGAAAGTTCCGTCAGAATAAGAATGAGCGCCAATTGCCAAATTAAATTATACCAAGCGGTAGGAGCAAGTACCTTAGCTTCAGCGAAAGCAAAAACAGGAAGTTGCCACAAGTAAATTCCGTAAGAACGTGAGCCAATATATTCAAAAACAGGGTTTGAAAATAGCTTGTTAGTCGGAAGACTTGGATGTGCCACCAAAGCAACCATTATCACACTGGCCAAACTTGCTAGCCACATTCCGCCATAATAAGTAAATGTCCCTTGAGCAGGCATAAAGATATAAGCAAGCAGCAAAAGCAAAGATAATCCAATAGTCAACTGCCAAGCAATTTTAACCGCTCGTTTATTAACCTTATGTGAAAGTTTATTCAAAGGCCAAATGAAAGCAAGACTAGCCCCCATCATCAAGCTAAAGAAACGCGTATCCGTTCCATAATAAACCCGCGTTGGGTCTGCTCCGGGAACGAAAAGAATTGCCATCCAAATTGCCGAAATCAAGGCCAAAACATTAGCAATGACAAAAATCCTACCTCTTTTTTTAACAAATTTTAGCAAAACAATCAACAGCAAAGGCCAAAGGATGAAGAATTGCCCCTCGATTGATAAATAATAAATATGTTTAAAAGGTGAAGCACCCGCAATATCAGCAAAATATGAACTTCCTTGCGAAATTTGCCACCAGTTTTGAACCGAAAATACAGCAGAAAGGAAATTAGAACGTAATCCCGCCCACAAATTAGGTTGAAAAATGATGATATAAGGTGTCACAAGAAGAAAAATTGCAACTAGTAAAGGATAGAGACGCTTTAATCTTCTTCCCCAAAACTTCCAAATATTAATCTTCTTATTTTTTTCATACTCGCGAAGGAGCGAATCCGTCACCAAATAGCCCGAGAGAACAAAGAATAAAACAACACCAAGAAAACCACCCTGAACATGGTTTGGCCAGAGGTGATATAGAATAACTGTTAAAACACCAATCGTCCGTAATCCATTAAAACCTGTGACGTAACGCTTCATTTTTCTTCTCGATTTCTATCTTTATTCTTTAAAATTTTCTTGTCTTAAAACTACTACGCTTTACCTCTAATTCTACCATATTTCTACCTCTTTTTTCAGTTTTAGTTGCCAAAAATCCCTTTAACTTTATCCCAAGCATTTTTAGCTGCATCTCCAATATCTTTACCTACTTTTCCAAGGTCCAAACCACCAGAATCTGAAGACGATGAAGAGCTAGAACTAGAGCTTTCTGGTGTATTTCCAGTCGTGTGAGCTTCTGCTTGTTCTTGGTCCACAATATCATCTTGATATTGTCTTTGTTGAGTCCAATAAGGTTCTTGTGCGGCAACACCTGCTTCCGCATAAGGATTTTCAACTGTAAATGCCGTTCCTTTAGTATAAGGCAACATATAACTAGCTTCTTGACGGAAAATGACTGAGGTTTGTCCTTCTGATGAACCTGTCAGTTTATATTTCCCATCCGCATAACCAACCCAGAGAGCCATAACCACATCCGGTGTATAACCTACTACCCATTGGTCTTGGTCTTCATTGGTTCCTGTCTTACCAGCAAGTGTATAAGACTTAGGTGAAGCTTTCCAAGCAGAACCATTAGTATAAGTCCCCAGCATCATTTGAGTCATTTTGTCAGCTGTATCTTTACTAATAACCCGTTTTTTGGTTACCTTTGCTGTTTTTACAACTTGTCCTGCAGCATTTTCAATTTTAGTAATCAAATGCGCATCATTCATCACTCCGCCATTTGCGAAAACTTGATAAGCCTGAGCAATTTGCCATGGATTCGTTTCAACTCCAGCTCCGAGTGCCGTCGGTAAAACATCATTTTTACTACTTAAATCTAAACCAAACTCACGCCCTAAAGCATTTCCGACTTTTGGTCCAATCGCTTGATATGTATTAATAGCTGGAATATTATATGAATTTGCTAAAGCAGTATACATTGGGATTTGTCCACGCCATTGATTATCAAAATCGGTTGGTTTCCAGCCATTATAATCTGCTGGTGAATCATCAACCGTTTTATCAATTGACCACCCCGCTTCAATTGCTGGAGCGTAAACAATAAGAGGTTTGATAACTGAACCAGGAGAACGTTTAGACATTGTGGCATAGTTATAATCAGTAAAGCTATTTGAACCTTCTGTATTAACATTTCCGACAAGAGCATTGACAGCTCCCGTTTTAGGGTCAATAGCAACCGAAGCAGATTGGGCATAAGTTCCATCAGATGCTTGTGGGAAGAAACTTGGGTCAGAATAAGTCTTTTGCAAACCGGATTGCATATTTTGGTCCATGCCCGTATATATCTTGTAACCATTATTCATGATTTCTTGTAATGTCAGACCATACTTGCGTTCCGCTTCAGAAATTACAGCATTATAATAGCTTGGATATTTATATTGACTACTTTTAGATTGATAATTGTCTTGCAATTGAGCTTGTAAGTCAACTTTCATAAAAGTATCTGCCTGTGACTGCTCCAAATAACCAGCATTAACCATATTTTGCAAAACTGTATTACGTCGGTCAGTCGCATATTTTCCTTTTTCGTAAAGAGGATTATAAATTTCTGGCCCTTTTAACATTCCCGCAAGACTGGCTGCTTCATCAACAGTTACTTCACTTGCTGGAACACCAAAGTATTTCAAAGCTGCATCCTGAATTCCCCAAACACCATTACCAAAGTAAGAATTATTCAGATACATATCAAGAATCTCATCTTTACTATAATGTTTATTGATTTCAAGTGCCAAGAAAAACTCACGCGCTTTACGGTCAATCGTTTGTTCTTGAGTCAAATAAGCATTTTTGGCCAATTGCTGAGTGATTGTTGAACCACCACCAAAACGCCCAAGAGTAACGGCTGCTAGAGCAAAACGTTTCAAATTGACACCATGATTTTTATAGAAAGTTCTATCTTCAGTTGCCACAACAGCATTTGTAATATTTTTGGAAATTTGGTCAATCTTGACCGGTGTTCCTTTTTGACCATAAAGATTTCCAGCTTCATTATTATCTTTGTCATAAATGACTGTTTGTGCCGAAATAGAACTTTGCAGTACTTTAACATTAGCTGTTTTAGCTAAGTAAAAAAGATATGAACCTGTCGAAACAATGGCTACTAAGACAAAAATAATTGTGATTTTTGTCAGATTATAACGTTTCCAGAACCGTTTAATTGGTTTCATGAATTTACCGAACTTCGTTTTAGCCGGTTTTTCTATTTCTTCTTCAAGCTTTTTTTGTTTTTTAGGGCGTAAATTAGGAATTTTTAAACTATTTTTTTTAGATTCCTTTTTATTACGCCGACTGAAATTATTATTTTCAGACATATATCGTTCCTCAGATGCTTTTTATTTCTTTACTTACTCAAATGAATACAGCAATACCTTATTTTAATACTTTTCTGCTTTTTTTGCCTTACATCTTTGTAAGGTATTTAGATTTCATTTTTTCAGTTCTGATTATTTTACCAAAAATCCCTTTGGCTTACAATGTAAGTTTGTAAAACGAAAGGGATTTATGTTTTATTATAAAGGTTTCTCTAGATTTTTCAATTGTTTCACTTCTAACACCAAAATTCTATTTATAATTTAGCTAACTAACTCTAAATTAAAACAAGAGTATTCGCTTTCTAATATTATTTTGTATATCCGTAAAGTTTAAGTTCACCTGATAAGTATTCTCCTAAATATATTTCCTTAATTTGGTTATATCCTTGCAGATTAATTTGTTGTTCAAGCCAATTTTCATCTTTATCAATTAATTCGAGAACATCAAAATTAGCTTGTCCATCAACAATAATTGGATATTTAATATTTTCACCACCAAATTCAATCAATGTCAATTGACCATTTTGTTCTAAAATAGCTCTTTTAACATTATGTATCTCATAGATACCATTAGAACGTAATTTAAACATTAATTCATTAGCAGAGATTCCATTTTTGAGACATTCATTTACTCTCACTTTTCCATCTTGAATCAGAGTCAATGGTTTACCATCAACGATTAATTTTACATAGCGATTGTGCTCCTTTGCAAATTTTAAAATTAATACTAACAGTGTCCATATGATTAGAACCAAGACAAATTGTAAAACCGTAATAGAATCATTATAGATGACTCCACCAATAATTCCCCCTAAAACATAATTTTGAACTTGATCCATTGCTGATGAGGGGGCAAGATTACCTTTCCCCATTAAATTTATTTGAATAATTAAACAAATAATACCTAAAGCAAATTTTAGTATTATTGGGCTGTATAATTGCATTTTAACTCCTAATTTTTTATTTTTCGGGATTAATCAAGTAACTTTTAGTAAGGGTGTATGACTGTTGATCAGCACTAAGGTTAACTTTATAATAATCACCTTTTATCTTTACAATCACACCATCAGCTAATTGCGTGGAATTAACAAAAATATTATTTTTATTCGTTCTTTCGTTTTTAGCGACTCTTTCAATAAATCCAACCATCTGTGAAGATTGAGTATGCTTAGACTGATTAATTTGATAATTTGAATATTGTATACCAATCTCTAAAATAATAAATAATAATAAAATAATACTAAGATCTCTATATTTCGTTTTAATTCTATGCTTAATATATATAGCAAATACAATAACAAGAACTACAAGACTCCCAAAAATAAAGATATATCGAAGATAATCACTAAGTCCAGCTTGCGATTTTAAAAATTCAATATCATAAAATTTCATATTTTTCACCCCTTAATAACTATTATATTAAAAAAATGATTAATAAATCATTTTATAATTATTCAAACCTCATTTAATTTTATAAATAAACCTTCTAAGATGAAATATTATCTTTATAATAGTTGTTCTACTTCCACCGGAGTAAGTTCAAGAACTGCTCGCAAAAATGGATACTTTTCTTTCATCATTTCAAATTCTGGACCATTTGAAATAAGTTTTGCTTTAGCACTCACCCTAAAGCCAATCCCTTGATAGCCATTTTTACCTTCGACTTCTCTAACCCCAAGCATCAGATAAATTGTATCATTCACTTTAATATCTTCTTCTAAATAATGCATCCCTGCTGCTGGTGCCAATATTCGTTCATCACTGGTAAGCTGTAAATAAGAAATCCATGTTCCTGTAACATGAGGACTTTTCTCTGCTCCCCATGAAGTGAGGGAAACTGAACCTTCATATTTTAATGTTTCTTTAAATTTTTTTGTTAGCATTTTTTTCTCTTTCTATAATTCACTCATAATATTTATTATTTTTTACATTTTGAGTTATCTTTATTACGTATTTTTAAGAAGATACTTTGATTATAACAAACCTAGAGTTAATTGAAAAGTAATTCTCTTGATAATCCCGATGCTGTCACCCTTTCAGTTTCTTATATTTTTGGGCCAAATAAAAACTTATAGTATAATGTGAATATGGAATATAACTTCATTTTACCCGAAAATTTTATAGAACAGCCTGTCTCTGATTTACTCGAAAAAACTTGGTTCATTCCTCGTAAACAAAGACACTTTCTAAGAATGAAAAAACATTGCTTAGTCAATAACAAGCTTATTAACGAAAATCAGCTCGTCCATGCTGGAGATAAAATCACTCTTATTTTTGATAATGAGGATTTCTCTAATTTATCTCTAAAATTCGGTTCAGCAAATTTAGCTGACATCCTTTATGAAGACGAACATTTGATTGTTGTTAATAAACCTGAAGGAATGAAGACCCACGGAAATACGGCTGATGAATTAGCTTTACAAAATCATGTTGCAGCGGCAATCAATCAGGAAGTTTTTGTTGTCCATCGCCTGGACCAAGCAACATCTGGTGCTGTTTTATTTGCAAAAAATCAATTTGTTCTCCCTATTCTTGGTAAAATGTTTGAAGAAAATAAAATTCATCGTGAATACTTGGCACTAGTCAAAGGTCATTTCCCAGAAAATCAATTTACCATTGATCGGGCCATTGGTCAGAATCGCCATGATAAAAATAAACGAATCCTTTCCGCAAAGGGTCAAAAAGCAGTGACTCATGTTGAGATTATCAAAAAATTTACTGACAAAACTCTTGTTAAATGTACCTTAGATACTGGAAGAACTCATCAAATACGCGTCCATTTATCTTCTCTGGGGCACCCTATTATCGGTGATGCTTTGTATGGCCCAAAAACACAGGAAAGAATGATGCTTCATGCTGATAAAATTATTATTCCCCATCCATTTGAAAATAAAATTTTAGAAATTCCAGCAATTAGTACTAGCTTCCTTGACATTTTAAATAAAACAAAATAAAAAGAAGTGATTTTTACCACTTCTTTTTATTTATTTCTTAGGCTCGAATCAATCGTTTTAAACTTGAAGTTACCAAGAAAAGGACGATGAAAATTAAAGTAATTGCAGCAGATGCTGGAGCATCCATATAGTAAGAGGCAATCAAGCCAGCATTTAAACCAATAAAACTTACAATAACCGAGATAAACAACACAGCTTTAAAAGATTTGCCTAGACGCATCGCAATTGAAGCAGGTAAAACCATAATTGCCGAAACAAGTAAAGCCCCCGCTGCAGGAATCATCAAGGCAATAGCAACCCCCGTGACAATATTAAATGCAATCGAAATCCATCGAACAGGAAGTCCATCAACAAAAGCTGTATCTTCATCAAAAGTCATCACGTAAAGCGGACGTAAAAAGAGAATAAATCCAAGTAAAACGACAGCTGCTAAAACAAAAAGCATAATCACTTGCGATAAGGAAATTGTGATAATTGAGCCAAATAAATATTGCTCCAAACTAACACTTGTTGCTCCTTTTGAGGAATTCAAAATCAAAAGGGCAATGGCAAGTCCTGCTGACATCAAAATGGCCGTCGCAATTTCCATATAGTTATGATAAATTGTTCTTAAATACTCTAGAAAAACAGCCGCAATTACAACTGTAATTAAAGTTGTAATCGTTGGATTCCAACTTAAGAGAACCCCAAAAGCGACACCGGCTAATGAAACATGTGATAATGTATCTGACATTAAACTCTGTCTACGTAGTACAAGAAATACACCAAGCAAGGGAGAAAATATTGAAATAGCGGTTGCTGCTAAAAGAGCGTTTCGCATAAAATCATACTGAAATAATTCAAACATCAGTTTCCTCCTTTAATTCTTGTTGCTTTTCTTGAGCTACTCTATCGCGGTCTGTATGCAAATCAAAGCAAGCAAATTTCCCATTTTTATCTTTCAATAAATGGATATTTCGGTCAGCATAATCTTTCACTTCTTCCGGATCATGAGTGACCATTAAAACAGATTTTCCATGTTTATGAGCCGCATGGTGCATCAATTCATAAAAGTCACTACTTGATACATCATCCATTCCTGTTGTTGGCTCATCAAGAATAAATAAGTCAGGATCACTAGCAAACATTCTTGCAATAGCAATTCTTTGCTTTTGCCCTCCAGAGAGTTCACCAATACGCTTATTTCTGTAGTCCCACATTCCTACTGAGTCAAGGGCTGCCTTAACGTGTTCTGAGTCGTGAGCTGTCATTTTTTTAAACCAACCTTGTCTCGGATAGCGTCCGCTCATAACAAATTCATGAACCGAACTTGGAAAACCAGCATTAAAACTTGCAACTTGCTGAGGAAGATAAGCAATTCTTAATTTTTCTCCTCGGTTATTTTTGGGAGAAATTTTTATTTTACCTTTTTTAGGTTTTAAAATTCCCAAAGTTGTTTTTATAAGAGTTGATTTGGCAGCACCATTCTCA
This sequence comes from Lactococcus sp. EKM203L, assembly GCF_011800585.1. Classification (NCBI taxonomy): domain Bacteria; kingdom Bacillati; phylum Bacillota; class Bacilli; order Lactobacillales; family Streptococcaceae; genus Lactococcus; species Lactococcus sp. EKM203L. The sequence continues at coordinate 26,752 of NZ_JAALEQ010000004.1, read as the reverse complement.
CCTGTTAAGGTGACAAATTCACCGGAATCAACATGATAGCTGATATTTTCTAAAACTGGCTCTCTATCATAATAGAAAGTCAAGTTTTCAACATTGATATATCTCATTTTTTCTCTTTATATCTCTAATAGTAATTCTTATTTCGATGTTTTTCTTACTAATCTATTTTTATTTCAAAAACACGAAACTCCCGTTCATGAGAACGAGAGTTTCAAGGAGTTTTATGAAAAGATTTTTTGGAAGAAATTCATTATAAATCCTTCATCTTAATTTTTCCTTAAACTCACTTGATAGTTTTCTTTAAAGCAGTCAAATTATCTTGCATCAGTGTGAGATAATTGTCACCATTTTTTTTCTGCTCGTCAGATAATCCTTCAACAGTATTGATACCAATAAGGTTCGCCCCTACTGATTTTGCTAAAGTCTCAGCAATTTTACTGTTAGCATTTCCTTCAAAATAAACATTTTTTAGTCCTGCTTTTTCCATTTCAACTTTTAAATTAGCTAGCGTTGATGCTGAAGGTTCTACTTCTGGATCCAATCCAGCAATCGCAATTTCTTTCAAACCATAATCACGACTTAGATAAGCAAAAGCTTCATGTTGTGTAATAAATGTTTTTTGTTTAGCATCTTTCAAAGTATCAAATTCACTGTCTAGCTTTTTCAATTTAGCGACATAACTCGCTGCATTTTTTTCAAAAGTTGCTTTATCATCTGGGAATTTTTTCCCAAGCTCAGAGGCAATGGTATTAACTTCAATAATTGCTTGCTTTGGACTAATCCAAGTATGAGGGTCACCAGATATCTTATCAACATCCTTGCTGGCTTCGATTTTAATCCCTTTATTATTTACTTTTTTGGCCCATTTTTCAAGGTCATTAGAATTGTAAACAATAGCTTCAGCATTTGTCATTGTCGCAACTTGCTTTGCACTTGGTTCAAATTCATGAACTTCCTGATTAGCAGGGACAATATTTTCGACATCGACTTTGTCACCAACAATTGCCTTCGTAAACTCATACATTGGCTCAAAAGTCGTGACAACTTCTGGCTTACTGGCTGATTTTTGACAACCTGCCAAGAGTAAAACTGCTGGAATAGCAAGTAACATCAATATCTTTTTCATTGAAATTCCTCCGTAAGTGCTGATAAGAATTTACTTATCACTTCTTGTTCTTCGTCAGTAAATTTGTTCCCTAATTCCTGGTAAGTACTCAGAGTTTTCTCGTGATGAGTAGCATGCTCCTTAGCAACCGGAACCGCTTTTTCTGTCAAGCTCCAAAGGACCACGCGTTCGTCATTTGTGGCTCGACCTGATTTAATTAGTTCTTGCTCTTGTAATTTCTTTAGAGCTTTAGTTACTGCTGCTGGAGAAATCTTTAGTTTTTCGGCAATTTTAGCATTTGTCGATATTTGTTCTGCCAAAAGCATTAAAATATGTTCTTGTGTGCTCGTTAGTTTCACATCACTTTCACACTTACCAAGTAATATTTCATGCTTATTTTCTGCAAATTGCATGATTGTCCCAAGAAACTGGTCGATTTGATTTGCTATACTCATCGTATTTCGTCCTCCATAATTAGTTTACTGGTTAATTATATAGCAAAGAAAAAATAATGTCAACCAGTTAACGTTATTTTTTTATTTTTTTATTTGAAAGTTTGTGCCATCTTTTAGATGGATACTAAATTGATAGGTATTTTCATCACTTGAATGGTCAGTAATTTTTGAACTAGCTGACGAGTCTGTCAGTAAATTGTAGGACAAATCCCCTGAATCAAAATGAATTTGACCTTGAGATTTTAAATCAGTCTTTAAAGCTACTGACACCATTAATTCAGCTGTTAACTGCTCCTTTTCACTTCTTAATTGTCGAGCATCATCTATTTGCCTTTCCAAATAGAACTGAAGAAACATTGAAAACATCAATAATAAGACTAGCGTATATAGAAGTATTCCTCCTCTTACGTATCTTCTGGAAATTGATAAATAAATGTTCTTTCACCTCCTTGATTAAAATCAATTCTTATGGTTATTAAATTTTTAGTAGCTTGAATCTTAGCCGCTTTTATATCATAAAGCATTGGCTGATAACCCTGACCTTTGTCATCAGTCTTCCGGAAATCATCACTCATAAAACCAAACCTTAGTTTTTTATCTTTAGTTACATACAGAAAATTCTGTTCTACCCTATCTAATTTTGTTCCTGAGAGTTCAAAACGCATTTGCTGACAGAAAATTTGCCAATCTTTTATGCTATCACTTTGACTAATCGCCACTTGTTCTTTCAACATCTTTGTTAAACCTGAGATGACAAGGACTGAACCAGAAATTGCAAGAAGTGCCACCAAACACTCCAACAAGGTAAATGCTTTAACTTTGAAGTTCAAGTCGCATAATTTCCTTTCCATGATTACTAATAATCAGTAAATTTTGGTTTTCTTTTATCTTTATATCAGAACCGTTGATTGATAATTCTGTTAAGTGACTTTCAATCGCCATTTGTGCCACGTTTAAAGCTTCAATCTTTTGATTTTCTTCCGTATCTTTTTGTCTTACTTGCACAAGAGAACTTACGATAAAGCTGACTAGAAAAGCGAGTAGAGCTATACTAATTAAACTTTCCAAAAGCAAATATGCCTTAACTGATTTTCTTTTTAAATTTTCCACTGCCTATCTCCAATTGATAAGTGATGAACTTTTTTTCGTAAGGTAAAGAAATTGTGAGTTTTTGTAAGCTAGAATTCTCTCCCTTATCATCAAATTTAACTGTAAAATCTTTAACTGCTACCTCCTTTGGAATTGTGATACTTCTATCTTCACAGATTAATTCTTGATTTTTAGCAACTAAACTTTCAGATTTTTGAAGCAGTGCAGCCTCTTCTTGACTCCTTTTATAGAAATTTTCAAATTGAAGAACAAACAATTCTCCCTTAAAAAGATGGACTGTTTGTATTATTTCTGAAGAAAAAAGAGTTGTGATAAAAGAAATAATCAACAAAACTAGAAGAGACTCTAGTAAAGTAAATGCTCTAGTCATTAAAATTTCGTTCTTCATTTTTGTTCTGATCATAGTAATTATCGTAAGCAGAAATTTGTTTTTGAGTAATCATCCCAGCGTTGAGCAATTCTGACAGACTCGGCTTCTCATCATCATGATCTAATTCATAAAGTTGAGCTTGACTTTCTACTACTTTTACAACTGCCGCTTCTCCAGTTTTTTGAACTTGTGATTTTTCTTTAATTAAATTTGGAACAAATAGTAATATCAAAATACTAATAATAGCTAGTACAATTAACATCTCAATTAAGGTAACTAAAAAACTCATTTTAAAGAGTTTCTACTATTATATAGTTCCTAAAGTTTACATTTTTAAAGAAAAAAAGGTGAAATGGTTACATAGGGTATGCATGTTAACTTTTTACCTTTTTTTGATAAATATGTTAAGTTTTCAAAATAAAAAATGCCAGCAAAATGCTGACACCATGTTTAAGAGTTTCATTATATCATATTTTATATTTTAAGAAACGATATGATAGTGATAATCATTTAATCCAATCTCTCAGTTCCTTCAGTCCTTTATAGGCTTTCTTCCACCCTTTATTATCTTCTAAAAATTGCTCTCCTTGTTCCGTTAAACGGCCCCACATATAAATTGTATTATCAGCATAAGTATTACCAATAATATATCCTTCTCTTTGAAGAAAGCCCCCTTGCTCAAATATTTCTTGCTCAGGAATTTCTTCACTCTGTAATTCAATAAAAGGGTCTTTCTTTTCATCTAATGTTTTTAAGATTACATAGCGCAGTTTCTTCTTGTCCATTTTTACCTCCATTTTTTGAAAACGTTATCTTCTTATATTGTACACTATTTTATATTTTTATCAAACAAAAAAAGCCCTGACCGAAGTCAGGGTTTATTTTACAATTTATTCGCATTTAATCGACGCTGTAATTCTCTGACAGAATCGGAAATTGGGCTAATAGTCCCATCTTGTGTTGTTCCAAGGTGTTTTTGCAAAGCTTTAATCGTAGCTTGTCCAAACAATCCATCTTGTCCAATTCCTAAGAATCTTTGCAAGGCTTTAACAACGTTTGAACCAGTCAGTGATGTATCAAACTGTGCCGCATAAATATTTTGATTAAAGGTTTGTTTATACTGGTGACTGATTACTCCGTCTTTCCCAGCTGTATCAAAGTATTCTTGAAGTCGTTTAGCTGTCGCATTTCCAAACTGTCCATCAACGTTCAATGTAACCATTTGAGGTTTGTTGTCAGTATTTCCTGAACCTGAACTGATAATTCGATAAAAGTGATGTGGCAAGCGAGTGCTCATGTATGCATCATTCGTATCAACCGCAATTCCGTTGTGAGTGTAAGAGCAGTGAATGAATGAACCGTTGCTTAGGAAAATACCAGTGTGCCCGTCTGAACCAGCCGAACCTCCTGGAGTGCCTGAGATAAAAATATCCCCACGTTGCACTTCTCCACGACTGATTTCTTTCAGTTTTGTTCCTGACATTCCAAACAATGTCTCAGTATTTCCCATTGAGCCAGCTGACAAAAAGCCACCAGCAATCATTGAAAAGAACACTGACGAGCTACAATCATAACTGTTTGGCCCCATTCGTGAAGTCATTGAATAGGTAACTCTACCTTTTCGAGCTTGCATCCAAGCAATCATATTTTCAATACTTGACATTATTTGCCTCCTTCTGTGAATTCGTGGTCAGCATTAGAAGCTTTAATCACTTGAACACTATCGCCATTTTTCAAACTTTTAGTAAGTTCAGTTCCTTTTTTAGCTGCATGAGTGAAGTCGTTGTTCTTCCACCATGCCCAAAGTGCAAAAACTGTTGTGATAACTGTGCTGACAGTATTATCATCAAGAGGTAATGGGTTCATATTTAACGCTGTTAAAATTTGATTTAAAATTGCCAACCAGAGTAAGATTGTACGTGTGAGTGTTCCTTTGTCGATTGTTTTCATGTTCTTTCTCCTTTTAAAGTATTTTAGTAATTATATATCCAATAACAGTTACGGCAAGAGTAAGCATAAAGCCCCAAGCCCACTTATTATTGGCTTCCATTTTTTCTATAAGTTTTGCATTTGATTGGGCTATTAAAAGCGCTCGTTCTGCTTTATCTCTAACTGTTTCATAGTTGTCCAACTTTGTCTCAATTCGAGCTAATCGTTCGAGCACTTCTCGCCATGCTTGCTCCTCCATAACCCCTGCTTTCTATTCTTTACTTGATCCACTACTTATTTCTTTGGATTTGTCCAAAATTTGATTGAAAAATTCTGTTAGTTCAATTCTTTGAGTTTCCTCACTGAAAAATTCATTTGCGTTAAAAACAGTTACTTCCAATTTGAAAGACCCATCTTCATTAACATTTCCTTTAATATTACCTGTTGGAATATCAGCTGTTCCAGTCTCTCCTACATACTGCAAGATGTTTGATTTTAGTATTTTCATTGTTTCTCCTTTATTCAACATAGTACGAAATATAAGCACCAAAATAAACAGAATCTCCACCCCAGCGATAACACCTCACTTCTCCCGTGGAATTAATTGAAATTTGAGCGGTTGCACCAGCTCCCTGAGCAGTAGCAGGCATGGAAATATCACTGGGTGGTCTAGCGTTTGTTGGAAGTATTCCCAAAAGTGTTCCACCGCTCGTGACGACAGGGAACCCATCACCGTTACCACCGTGGATATTCATCGTAACTCGATTGTTTTCACGTTTCCACTCAGCTCTACGTCCACCGATATTTCCGATTTTAGTCCAGTTTACATCGGAGGACAACTTGACGCCAGCTGGTGAGATACTCGCAGAAATCCCTGTGCTGTCTGTTAAGGACATGCCTTGAAAATTCGTACCGACTGATATTGTTCGTCCTGTAGAATTCTCGGTGTAAACCATGATAAGCCCCTGGGTGCTATCCAAACCAATAGAATTTGTTGTATTAACAGAGGAATCTGTTCGGGTAATTATTAAATGGTCATTTTCAATATTCGTGTTCCCAGCAACGGTTCCATTTTTCCAACTCGTTTCAATAACTCCGTCTGTGAACTTCCCGTTTTTCACTTCTAAATCTGTACCATTGATTTTTTCTGCAGTAATAGAATTTGCATCAATGTTATTTGCACTTAGAAAGTTAATCATCCAGTTTTTGCCATTGAAGTAATACTCCGTATTAGGCTTGATAACTGTTCCATCACTTGCGGTAAGGCCTACAGTTCCTGAATATTTCCAAGTTAAACCTTTGAATCGAGTGGTCGGTTCGGTATCGGAAACAACTTTACCGGGGTCACCATCCTTGCCGTTCGTTCCATCTTTTCCATCCTGACCATCTGCTCCATCATTCCCTCGTATCAGACTCCAAGTGTAGTCGGATGGATTAGTGCTGTCAGCTTGCGTAAAGTCTGTGTACTGTCCTATATAGCTTGGCCAGTCAGCAGTTGTGACTTCGCTAGATGAGGGCATCCAAGGAGAATAATCGACAATATACATCATCACATTAGATATTTCTACTGTAACTGTTGTTGGAATATTATCTTGTCTTATAGTCATGAAAGTTGAAATGTCTGTTGTTACTGGTAGGTTATAAAATGTATTTTTAACATGCCCAGAGGTATTTGTTGGAGAAATAGTTATACTTGTCCCTTTATAATAAGTTTGGGTTTGATAAACGAAAGCTCCTGACAAATTTGTCCCCGTAGCTTTCCAGTCAAACTCAAAAATTAAATCTTGGTATTTGCTTAATTTTAAATCACTTATTTTAAGACCTTTGTCAAGAGTATATCTCTGTGTTCCACCAGCGTTTGCTGTTCCAGTTCCTTTGAAAATATCATGAACTTTAGTTCCATTTAAAAGGTTAGGTTTTGGATAAACAGTCGTGAATCCGTCCGTGCCGTCTGCGCTGTTGGCGTAGGCTATGTGAGTTATTGTTCCATCATTAACGTTACTTAAGGTAAGACTACTCTTTGTTACTATCGTCATCGGTCACCTCCGCCCAAATTTCAATAATTGGAGTGGAGATACCATAAGTCCGCCAGATTTGTTCAATCACATCACTTGCGCTTGTTGCTTCAAAGCTAACTTGTGTGATTTCTCCCCCAAGTTCAATATTGGCATAAAATGTACTTTTCATTATTGATTTACCTCACATGTATATTGGGCTTTGACATTAATATCAGTTGCTGCAACACTAATTGTTTTACCAGTTTTATATTGATTGCCTGTACCGCCAAAATTAGCATTTAATACACCATTTTGGTCACGTTGAGACCATTTATAAGTATAGGTTTTTCCAGCTGTATCAATTTCAGCACCAGATTGAAATACTCGGCAAGTAAGTGTTGTTGTACCAGAACCGTTTTTAAAAATGCTACCTGCTGTACTATCAATCGTACAAGTTAATGGGTCTGTGTAATCAAGAAGAGTACATATACCACTAACTGCAGTTCCTGCTGTACCACCGACTTGGTCAATAATAACTGCTTTAAATGTTTGGGAGTTTGTAATAGCTGATGGTAGAACTGTTAGTATCCCTTGAGAAGTTGTATTTGTTCCAGCTGCTACATTGGGAGTTTGACCAGTTGTAGATGAAGTACATAAATGCCAACCTAATCCAAGGTTTGAGTTATAACCAGTTGAACCAGTTGTAGTTACAGTACTATCTGCATAACCGAAGAATATTTGCTTGTTACCTGCAGAAAGTTGCCCTCCTTTGTATAAATCGGCGTTAACTGTTAAGCTTGCAGGCATAGAATTGTAGAACGCTCCACCATTTCCAGCATAAACATTCGCAAGAACAGCTGATTTAGCAAGTTGTACAACAGTTAAATCTAAAACAGCAGAGAATGGAACATTTAAACCTGTATTAGGGTCAACCCATAATCCAGAAGCAGTGAATCGTGATGCTGAGTTAGCAATTGGAACATTGACTTTTGTTGTCAATACACTATTTGCACTTCCGCTCATATATTGAGTATCAGTATTAGTAGTTGAAGTGATAGTTGTTGTTGTCGTTCCATCTGCTCGTGTCCAAGTAATAGTTCCTGAAATCCCACTAACAACAGAGGTTGTACTTCCTGCTTTAGTAAGATTGAGAGTTAACACTTGTGGAGTAGTTGCATAACTTGGTGACCATGTTTGAGCTGTTGCATCATAAGTTTGAGTAGTCACCCCACTCGCTGTGATGAAAGCATTGAGTTGCATCCCATCTGATAAATCTGTGATTGTGATTTGCCCACTTGAGACAATTGACATATTTTATTCCTCCTATTAATTAAGTGGTTCTGCAGTGCAATCAAATGTAGCTCTCTGCCAAACATCACTATTTGTGATTGTAATTGATTTCTGACTTGTTTGATGAGCAAGATTCCAAGCGGTATCTACTGTTCCATCAGAGTTAGTTTTAGACCATATATAAGCAAATTTTGTTCCATCACTATCAATTTCTTTATTATTTTGATAAAGTATCGCAGTGAAAGTTGTATTAATGATATTATTTTTAAATTGATAGCCATTAGATGAATCAATAACTAGATTAATCGGGCTAGTTCCATCATCCACATTAGTGATAGTCACCGACTGATTTGCGACTACTTTACCGCCAACCGTTGCTTTAAATGTGTAAACTGCCTTATCAGTTACACCACTAGCATCAACTGTGATTGTCTGAGCATTCGCAACAACTGTTCCATCTTTCGACCATTCATAGCTATCTGCGACTGTCTCAGTTGTATCTGAGCCAAAATAGATATGTGCGCCTAATGTAGTCGTTCCAGTACCGTTTTTAAATTGAACTCCATTAGTAGTAGTCAGTTCTGCTCGATAAGGAGTATTAGCATTGATAATTTCTTGCATTCTAGCAGTTAGATCATCAGACACTTCACTTTTAAGCTTGATATAATTCGAAAATGTAATTTTGTTACTTGTAGGGTTAGTGAAACTTATTTCTAATTCACTCACACGAGCCGACAAAAACAAGCCAACATTTCCATCTGAATCAATGAAATTCTTATCTTGAATTCTTACTGTATCTCCGATATGCAAAGGCATACCATCTCCAGTACTTGAAACAGTCAAGTTACTTGTGGCTGTCACTTCATAAGTAATTAAGGGGTAAGCATATTGCTTCAGTTGACTTAATGCATAGCCCCACATTGCATTAACTGTAGTGTATTCAGTTGTTATATTTTTATTAGTATAAATGTCACTGCTTGGAGATTGAAGCTGTGAGGGGAACATTTGAGCGGATAGTGGAGCTTTAGCATAACTTTCCCCAGCACGTTTATAGAACTCCTCTTGCCCTTCTGAATTCGTAACTGACCAGGAAGAGTTTTTCCAACTTAACCCATCTTTCCCAGTGACATAAATGGAATTAAAAACTTGAGACTTTTCAACTTTTCGATTAACCCCCGTTACATTTTCGCCAAAGGATAAAAGCACATCATTCCTATTTTGACCAACTCCTTGAATATCGCCACCATCATTTTTCTTGTAAATATTGAGTGTGATATTATCAAGCGTTCCATCTCTTTTTAATTTTGTGACAAACTCAAACTCGGCATCAAAGTTTTGAATGACTGAAATTAAACGAGCAAGTTTAGTATCTTCTGAATCATAATTAATGACCCTTGTATCATTTTCAACCTGATTAATGCCAAGTGAGATTTTAGCGAAATTGATTAGGCCTAGTTGGTCAAAGTACCATTGAATGTTATGACTGGCAATATTTGTTAAAGCTTTAACTTCTTCATTTCGCATTTCAAGATTAAGAGTTAGACAATTGAAAGTAATTTTGTCATCATCTTCTTCGACAATGACAGAATCAAAAAGAAAGTCTTCTCCCTCATACTGAAAGCTGAAATAAGCTCGCTCATTTAGCAATTGAACATAATCTTGGACTACTCCATTTTTTATTTTATTAACCGTGAAATCAAAAGTTGATGTCCCCTGTGCTAAGTAGCGATGAAAATTATCATCTTTAAAATCAGGGGTTTCTGAATCATCATTACTGAGAAAACCAACCCGTTTTAAAGTGTGGTCATGAATTGAGATTAACATTATAAGATTCGCTCCTTCCACTCGATTTCAACTTTAGGTGGGGTCTTTGTGAAATTTGAATACACAATATCTAGTTTTTGACTTGCTCCTGGAGGAATTGAAAAGAATTCTGAACCCGTGATATAGTCTGAGTTCGCCCCTAAGTCATTAACTGTGATTTTTGATTTTTCCATATCAACCTTTACTTCATCTTCTGGTTGATACTTATTAAGAATATCCACAGTGTACTCATTGTTTAGATTCATGAGTTTAAATGATCTAAGACTTGTATCTGCAACCATTTGATAATATCGTCTTTTCCCAATCACAACATAAACATAAGCAAGTTTGGTAGATGCAGAACCATCGCCCATAAGATAAGTTTCTGCAGCACCTCGCCAATAGAAAGAAATCTTATTGCCTTGTTTAACAATGGCTTGTCCTCCATGACTTGCAGCAAAAAGTGGAGACCCATTTTTATCTGGTTTTCCAGTTGTCGCTGAGAAGGTATGATTTTTGAAAAGCTTCAATTTTTTATCTCCACCAATCAGCCAAAAGTTCAAACTTGCATTTTCACCAACACCCCCTTTATAGATTTCAAAGCAAGCAAGAGGCTGTTTGTTTTCATCCGCAAAATGAATTTGGAATCTGCCACACTGTTCAAGGTTCTTTTGAATATAGAGCGTATTGAAATTAGCATGCCAATCTTTAACATAATTACCCAAATCATCTTTAGGTACTTCATATCTTAAAACTCCTGCGTTCCAAAGCGAAGATTGCGCCATTGCTGCAATTCGAATCCCATCATCTTTCCAAGCAATCGTACTATTTAAAGGCATTCCCTCAAGATTTGTTGGCCATGAAGTCGTCCAGCTTGTATCTGGAACAAAGTTAGTTTCAAAATCAGACTTAGTTTTAAAATCACAAACCAGCTTTTGACTTTTAGCTGTAGTTGTATCTGCTTCATCTGGATTACCAATTTCAAGGATTCCATTCTGACCAACAAAGGCTAAATAGCCTGTTTCAGATGTTGGAGTGACTTTAATTGTGGGATAGATAGGCAAGGTTCCGTTATTATTAATCAATACCGAAACTGAGTTATCAGCATTATTTATGATGGTTCCATTTTCACCGCCTGAGTTATCATTATTCAATACTTTAGTATCGACTGATTCTGCGTAACCGCTTGGAACAAGTAATGTAAAGCCCCCATCAGCATTAAAACCGTCATCGGTGTATTCGATAGTTCCAGTTAGAATAGCCTCATAGTAAAAGTTAGGATTATCACTAAATATTAACTGCTTTGTCTCAGTTGTAGAAATAATTTTTCCTAGTTTTTCTCGCACAACATTAACATCAAGACCATCAATAACATGAAAAGTCATTGAGATTTCTTTAGCTTTTCTTCTAGTTTTTATTACCTTAGAGCCAATTCCTGAGTTATCTTCAACTGACAGATCGTTTTCGGTTCCTGCTCCCCGATTTACTTTAATAAATCGAATATAGTCCGTTAAATAATCTTCGCCATATTTGACTTTAAACATCCACTCTCCTTTCTTAAAAATCTAATAAATTTGCGATAGTGGTCTTTTTATCGGAAACCTTTTTAAAATCATCATAAGTAGCCTCGGCAAAAGGTTTACCGTTGACGTTTAAGATGATTTTTCGTTTGTTCATTTCATCAATTTTATCTGCCATTCTATCTACTTTCGAAGCAAGACTAGAACTATTTGAATTAGCTTGCTGTGATTGGATAAATGTGCTAGAACCTGTGACAGTAGCATTCAACGCTTTATCAAGAGAAGGTAATTCCCCTGTAAATGAATTAGCAAGTTTATTGGCCATAGATGAGACATTAGCTTGAACTGTTTTGAACTTGTCTTGAAGTCCTTCGTCCAAACCTGCCATGATCGCTCCACCATGAGGAATCAACAATCTTCTATCATATGGAAGTGGCCCTTTATGGTCTGAAATCCATTTACCAATACCACCTACCCAGCTCTTAACATCTTCGAATTTGTCTTTCAAACCATTAAAAAATCCGCTAATGATTGCGGAACCTTGTTCATAAAGTGTATCTAGTCCAAATAGCCCAGCGATATCTTTTATAAAATTCTTAAAAACATCAACTGGATTTTTGCCGCTAATAATACCATTTACAAAGCTTCCAATGATTTGTCCACCTTTGCTTAAGAAGTCTCCAATAGATGAAGCGATATATCTCAGCAAAGCATTTATCATATTATTTATTGCCCCTGTTGCTTTTGGTATAGCTTGAAGTATCCCGCTGGCAACTGCTACCAAAATCTGAATAGCAGCAATAATAATTGATGGTAAATTATTAATAATTGTCTTAACAATCATCAATATAACCTGAACAATTGCTGGAGTTAACGATGGCAATGCTTGCGCAATACCATCAACAATCGCAAGAATTATTTTAATAGCCGCTTGAATAATAGTAGGTAAATTAACAATGATAATAGTAACGAGCTGTGGCATTAATGCTGTAAATGAATCAATCAGCATTGGTAAAGCAGTTGTAATACCCTCAACCAACGCCATAATTATTTGAAGTGCTGCTTGAACTAAAAGAGGTAAAGTTGTCATTATAACCTGAATGATTTGAGGTAATAACGTTGTGAACATTTGCATTAATTGAGGAAGTGCGGTTACAAATCCATTTATTAGAGCTAAAACGATTTGAACAGCAATATCAATAAGTTGGGGAATATTAATCGTCAAAATTGTAATCAATTGAGGAATCATAGCTTGAAAGTTTGCGATTAATTGAGGCAATGCAGCGCTTATGCCTTGTACGATTGCTAGGATTAATTTAAGACCTACACCAACTAAGTATGGTAGTACGCTGACAAGTGATTGAGCCATTTCTAAAAGCGCATTTGTCAGAAGTGGAATCAAAGCAGGTATTTGCTGAGAAATTCCATCAATTAGCCCCGCAATCATGGATATTCCTTGCATTATTAAAAGTGGTCCACTTTGAGCTAATGTACCAATAAGCGATTGAACTGCTTGACCAAGTGCTGAGGTAAGCTGAGGAGTAGCTCCAACAATACCTTGCATTAAACTCATGATGATATTAACCCCAGCTTGAATAATACTAGGTATTATAGTAATTATTGAATTTACCAATGAAATTATTCCTGCTGTAAAAGAAGGAATAACTGTTGGCAAAAGACTCACTATTGTAGTCAGCAAAGTTCCAAAAAGTGATGAAACTGTAGAGAATACTGTCGGTAGAAGTTTAGCAATTGCCCCCAATAAACCTGTAATAACGGGAGGCAATGCAGTTATCAGATTTCCGATAATAGGAGTAATATTGTTAATAACATTAGTCAAAGAACCCATTAAGTTATCGACTAATTGTTTGATATTAGCGTTGCTACTACCCAGACCAGTAATCAGATTTTCATAAGCCGCTTTTGTACTATCAATTGAACCACTGATAGTTGAAGCCGCTTCTTTTGCTGTCGTTCCCGTAATGCCCATTTGCGTTTGTACAACGTGAATAGCTTGGGTTACATCAGCAAAACTAGAAATATCATACTTCTGTCCAGAAAATTTTTCAGCGTCTGATAAGAGGCGCTTCATTTCTTCTTGAGTACCACCATATCCAAGCTTTAAGTTATCAAGCATTGTGTAGTTTTGTTTTGCAAAACCTTGATAAGCATTCTGAATATCACCGATATTTGAACCCATTTTATTGGCATTATCTGCCATATCGACAACTGCTTGATTAGAGTAATCAGCAGCCTTTGCAGTATCTCCTTTAAGAGATGCAACCATAGAGGCTGAAAAACCTGTTACAGTTTCCATGTAGGCATTAGCTGACAGTCCTGCTGTTTTATATGCATTATCAGCAAATCCTTGTACTGTTTTAGAAGCATTGCCAAAAAGAGTATCAACACCACCAACTAACTGTTCATAATCAGCATAGGAGGCAAGAACTTGCTTACCAATCCCAACAGCTGCAACACCGACTGCGGCTGTTCCAGCAATTGCTGCAGCTGTTCCAGCTTTTAAAGCACTGCCTATTTTGCTACCAGTTCCAGACATGACCGAACCTAATTTATTATATTCAGTCATTGCCTTTGCACTATCTAACAAGACGTCAATTACTACTGCTCCATCATTGGCCATTTAATTCTTCCTCCTTTCTTCTCATGAACTCCCGTTGCTCTTTTAAATCCATCATTTCGAATTCAATTTTTTCGCGGTCTGATTTCAGAGCAACTGCACTTTTAGCTTTTTTGATTTCTTTACGCTCTTTTTCAGTAGCATTTTCAGGAATTTCCATTTGCCGAATTTCAATCACGCGCCTAAACTTAGAAGTTTCCGACAACCCAGTTAGGAGAGCGTTAAACTTATCCCAACTCATGGTATGATTTCTAAATTTTTCAAGCGACATCTTTCCAGACTGAACTTTATTCCAGTAATAATTGGATTTCTCACGCTCTTTTATTAAATCAATTCCATAATCTTGCATAAATGAAGCAAAGATATAATCAGCGTCTTCCTCAAAGTCATAAAATTTCTTCTCTTCTTCGAGGATATTTCCTTTCATATCCCTCTCAACTGTTTCTTCCCTAGAATTATCACCAATTATCTTTTGTGTTAATCCTTCAAGTATTAGCTGAAAGTCTTCCTCTGGTATCTCATTAATAGGCGTTAAAAAGAACATTTCAATGGTAATGAACAGTTTTTCAGATACATCGATATCATCTTGCTTATAAAGCTCAAATAACCTCAGAACTCGTGAAAAATCCATTACAACTTCATAATCAGCAGTTTTGGCTTCAATTACATCTGGCTGACTCCATGAAAGAGAAAGTACCATGTAAAGCCTCCTGTCTTAACGTTTTTTACCGTCAATAAATGATTGAGCTTTAGATTTTGTTTGAATCAATTGGAACTGCTCTGTTACTTGACGCATTCCTTCTTCAACTACAAATAAATCTTCATCTGCAACATCATAGAGCTTTTCAAAAGCACCATCACCCAAAATTAAATCTGTGTATTCTTGAATTTTTGATTTAATGAACTCAAGCAATTCAAATAATGCTTTAATGTCATTTTTATCCTCTAAAATCTTGACTTCTTTTCGCTTGCTCTCAATTTGCTCATTAATTTTAGGAAGCTCTTCTGTATATTTTTTTAAATATCGAGTACCCATTTTAATTTCAAACTTGATTCCAAAAACACGAGTAGGGATGACGTTTTTCTTGAGTTCAACTACGATTTCATTTTGCTTTTTTGCCATTTTTTCTCCTTAAAAAATAAAAGCTAGAAGGAATCCCCTCTAGCTTTATGTATGTATTACACACCCGTTGTTGGTTTTGAATCATCTGGCAATCCATTGAAAGTGACAGTTGCTTCAAAGTTACCGCGCTCACCGGCATCCCCACCACCATGAACGATTCCTGAAAGAGTGGCATTACCAGAAATAATTCGTCCATCTGGTTCTGTATGTTTGAAATAGACCACACGGTCTTGACCTGTTTTAGCAAGTCGTTCACGAATAAACGATTGTGCATCACTATCAGCATATCGACGGTGACCTTTAAATGCATAGCTTGTCGAAACAGATGAAATATTCGTTTGCTTACCGCCTTTATCAGCGTAGTAAGAATAATCCGATGAATCTTCATCATTTTTTAAATCGACAGATTGAATGCCTTCTGCTAGTTCATAAAGTTGAGTAGGTGCTTTTACTTTACCTGTGATAGGGTCAACAGCTCCTGCTTCTCCAATTTCGTACTTATTGAGGTAATTTAAGGCAAATCCTGTATAAGTCATTTACTTTTTCTCCTTATTTTCTAATATTTAGTGCAAGCGTTAAAACATAAAGATAAGCATCATGTTCTTGCTTTCCAAGATTTCTTGGTTGAGTATAAACTGAACTAGAATCAAAGAAAAAAGAGCCATTTCCTGATTCAAGAGTTACCAATTCATTATTTTCATAACGAGGTAATCTATCAAAATCATTAGCTATCTTCCATGCATCATTGTAAGCTTGCAATTGGTCAGTGTTTTTTATTGTGACTTGGACTAAAAAAGACATTTCCCTACCAAGAGAAAGGTCTTTTGTTCCTTGTCCAGACGCCACAGATTGAAGCGATATGTCACGTTCATTATCTTGTGGAGGATTATCCTCTTGGATAATTTGGCGGTCGTTATCGGTTAATCGTGGCGTTTCTAGTTGTAAAGTTCGCAAACGATTAGAAAGAACTGAAAATATATCCATCAAAGATTCTCCTTAATAGCATTTTGAGCAACTCTTCTAATATCTTCCATGTCTCGTGACTTTGCAACTTCTCCCCACCTCTGCTCGGCATCTGGATTATGTTCCCTAGATGGGGTACCAATATAATAAGCATAAGCAGCATAATCTGTATCCCAGATAACTTGCCCTTTATCAAAATTACTAGCGCTCCAAACGCTCGATTCAGTTGCTCCAGTATCTTTTTTGACATACTTATTGGCTTTTTTAGCAAACTCTACGCTTGTTGGATTGAGTGCTTTTTTAATTGCTCTATCAACTCGGTTAAAGTTTCCTTTAAATTTAACACTCATTGTAACTGTACCTCCAAATGATGAGGGGTTTCTTGGTCAGTATAAGCTTCAAGGCAGCCAATAATATTCAACTTCTTATTTTTAAAAGTTATTTTTCCTCCCTCATTAATTTCAATGAAAGGGCTAGAGTTTACTGAATCAATAAACAGAATACCATTTGTATAAGCTTCTGTATTATCCGATTTAGTCACTTTCTTTCGAGTTGGAGTAAATCGTACATTCTTAATTACTGTACTTTTAGGCTTAGAGCCACCTCCCATAGAACCATCGCCACCGTTTGGCGGTTCTGTGTAGGTTACTTCATGAATTAGCATTCTTTTCGGGATTGGTTCAAATAACACTTATTTTTACCTCCTTCTTGACTAAAAGACCCGTTCCTTCCAGATACATTAATGTACTGGGGGATACTCTATTTGTTTGCCTACTTGAAGAAGGTTGGCTTGAAGAATAACTAAACCCAGAAATAGAAACACTTTGAGATGATGAACTGACGCCGTTTATATTTGACTCAATACCTTCAACTTTGAAGTATTCAATTTGAGCACAAACAGCCTTTTTAATTAACTCTTGGACATTTGTTTTTAAATTATCAAATCCAATTTGAGGTATTTGATAACTTGTCAAAGAATCAATGATATCCTGAGAACGTTTATTAAATTTCGGAAATCCATCATCTGTTAGTGATTCTCCTTCATAAGTTTCATCATAGTAAGTTTTGTCTACATATTCCATTTGACCTCCTTTCCAAAAAAAGAGTGGCACAAACCACTCCTTTTATCAGAATTATTCAGCAGTTACGGTAACATCGCATGTAACGGTTAATCCGTTAGCTGTTGTTCCAGTAATTTTTGTTGTGCCTGCAGCTTTACCTACTACACTACCTTGTTTAGGAGTGACAGTAGCAATTGTAGGGTCACTAGAAGTAAAGGTTACTGTTTTGTCATCAGCATCTTCTGGTAGGACAGTAGCTGTCAATGTTTCAGTACCCCCAACAACTAAACTTATTGTTGTCTTATCCAACGTTACCCCAGTTGGTTCTTGGGGAGCATCAGGGTGTCACCGTAACAATACCAACCATTTTATTTTCACGGATAACAAAGTCGATATCTGTCAACATGAAGTGATACGTAGCTTGTTTAGCAACTGCAGTTGAATCTTGTGCAGCAGTAGTTAAAGTCACATTCAATCCAATAACTTGGGTCAAGTTTTCAAATGGCGTGAAGATTACAACATCATTTTCCATTGAGTCAACAACTTCAACACCATAACCTGCAATGTTTGTAAGAGTACCATTGACAATTGCTGAATCGCCTAAAACAGTTTCGCGATTTTGAATTTCTGCCACATAATGTGAAGCAGTAGCTGGGGACATGAACCATTTGAACGAGCTGTTCAAATACTTAGATTCAACTTTACCTACAACACCAGTTGTAAGTTCTTGAATAGTTGGAAGTTTAGTTCCGTCCAATTTAACAGAAGCATCAGCTTTTGCCATCTTAATGAATCCATCATTCAATTTGAGGAATACATCAGAGCTACCCTCATCTCCGTTAAAGGCAAGGTCTTGTAAGTCTGCACCGAACTGGCCTTGCATGAGAGAAAGTAAAGCTTGACGAACATCTTGCCCACGAGTACGAGCAGTATAGAATGTATTTGAATTTTCAATCCACGTATCAAGATAAAGCGAAGTCAAAGAGAAGTCAACTGATGCTTCTTCTTTGATGTCTGTACCATCAGGCTTAGTGTTTACACCTTGATGCTTTTTCAAATTACGACGTTTTACCCCGAGTTTATCAATTGAACCTGTACCTGACTTAGCGAAGTATACAGGGAGTTTTGCAAGCGTTGCTTGGCTACCTGTCATATCAAGCACGAAAGCACGAGCGTTGTCGTCACGTAAAGTTACATTGTTCCCTGCTTTAGTAATTGCAGCCATTTGTTTGAGTAAATCTTCGTTTTTCATATTTTAATCCTCTTTCTATTAGTCCAATGGGAAAGCAGCATCCACATAGCTTGGAATTACTTCTGCTTTAGTAACGTTTGTTTGATACGAAGTTTCGTGGTTGTTACTTACACGCGCTTTTTCCAACTGTTCAATTTTTTCGTTGAGCGGAGCAACTGCTTCAGAAACAGCTTTTGCTACTGCTTTCGCATCAATAGCTGTTTCTTCCCCGTCTTCTTTTGTTTTGTTTTTATTTTCATCTTTAGGGTCTTTTGTAGCTTTTTCTAAAGCTTCCAAACGATCATTGATTGGTGCAAAAGCTTCACCAAGAGCTTTTTTGAGTTCTTCTTTAGTCATTTCGACTTCCTCCTGTTTTTTTAAATTAAAAAAAGACTTAACCGTACTGATTAGTCCTTGTTTAGTAAGTGGTTGTGTTGTTTGAAATGAGTTAATTAATGCTGATAATTCACTAATTTCTTTTTGGATACCTTCAATCCTTGTTGAATCATCAACAGCGTAGTTATCCAAAATATTCCATGTTGCAGAACGAAACGCATCAAGCGCAGCATTAATATCACGATACATTTTGCTGTTATTGAAGTTGTCAGTGGTCTGTTTCTTGACTTCTTCAACCTCTGCTGTTCCAGCAAGAGAGTATCCTGTAAATTCTCCCTTTTGGATTGACTCCCAAAGTTCATCTGTAGCTTTTGTTACAAGAACCCAAGTTCCTTTAGCAATAGCAGTATCACCTACGGTCATATCACTTGGAGCGACATAACTTTCAACAACTTTCCCAGCACTCGTTTTAAAATCATGTTGCTTATCAATGTTTTGATATTCTTCCATGAATCCATGTGCTGCTTTTTCAATCGTTTCAGCGTCCATAAAATCGCCATGTGCATCTTCTACATCAGGCTCATAAACAACTCCATAAACTAGCTTTTGAGGGTCATCTGACTTTGTTAAAAGTTTTACTGTCGTTTCAAAAGTTGGCTCACTAGCAGATTTAGTCAAAAAGAATTGCTTTTTATTTGCTGCTTTGTCAACATACGAAACATGGGTAACTTTTACATTTTCTAGCTTTCGCATTTTTATCCTTTCTGTTTAATTTTTGGTGTACTTGTCAGCAAGTACAGGATTCATGAAACAATGACAGCTGATAGAATTACCTGGTGATAATTGAGGGTCCCTTGGATACCTCGCTCTTTCGCCATCAATAATAAAGAAATCATCAACTGCAACAACTGTTCCGTCTGCCTGCCCATGTGACATTCTTGGTTCTCCTATACCACTAGTATGCCTCCATTCCTTTCCTACTATGTTCGGATTGGACATCATCGCTTCATACTGAGAACCTGAATACATCCTTAAAACCTCAGTAATTGATGTAGTTCTTGCTCTGCTATGCCCAAACTCGTCTAGTTTAGAGAGGTTACGCTCTAGCCATTTAATGCCCTTCCCTTCGTCATACGAGGATTGGACAAGAAAAATGAACCTCTCTTTAGAAGTTAGGTCCATTAATTTCGGTAAGCCTTTAAGCCACTTATCAATTTCTTTTGAATGACGGCTTTTAGGATTGAATTCACTCTTTCCTTTATATTTGCTATTGAATTTATCAAAAAGTGCTACATAAGAAAGTTTTATTTTGGGATTGACTCTTTCGGACATTTTACTAATGAAAACTCTAGCTGCAAGTGCTGCTATAATCATTTTCCGACTTGGTTTTTTATCTTTTTGAGCTAACTCTTCCAAGATTGGCGCAACTTGCTCATAATCTTCCTGAAGTATATCCTCTAATTCCTGTTCAATATCAGATATATTATCAGCAAGAGTTTCGGTAAAGCTAAAACCAGCCTTCCTTAAAAGCTTAATCAGCTCTTCTTTTTCCTCTGCTGATAGTTCTAACGATTTTTGAATTAATTCCGCATCATTCATCACGCGCCCTCCGCATTATTTGACGGATGCCTGCCGCTATATCTGCCCCTGTTTCTGTGCCATAGGCTTTAGATAGGTTCACATCATCAGAATTTAGCCCGTTTTGAGCGTTAGACTGTTTGGTCGGTAAATTATACTCCTCACCCTCAAAGTTCTCTAAAGGTAAGCCAAGCACTTCTGATAGAGGTCCGCGCAAATCATTTGGAGCAACAGACCCAGCAGAATTTGCAACTTGAATAAACTTGGTAACGTCATCCATGTTTTTAATTTTTGGAGCTTTAAGATAAACTTCAACATATTTTAGGTCATACTCTTTAAATAAAGAATTAATCCGCCAAGCATAAGATTCACGTAAAGGTTGAAAAACTTGCTCCTCTGTCAATTCTTTGGCAGTCTCAGCAGTGTTTCTGTTGTAGTCAGTAGTCTTTGCCACATATATTGGAGGAAGCCTAAAAGCTCCTAAAACAGCTTGAGTGACATTCTCATCATATTCAAGAAAAAGTGCATCTTTTTGCAAAACATCAGCAAGATGCTCAACTCTAATTGACGGCTTGCTTTTATCTTCTCCGTAGCCTGCCGCTTCTTCTCCTGGCGAAACTTTTTCAGATTCTAACAAAATAAATTTATGTTGATTTTCTTCTCCACCAATTGAATCAGCATAGCTCTTCAAAGTCGCTTCACTTGCTTGTGTAAGTTGAGCATTTTCAAGCATGATTGCCAGAGGAATGTGCCGACCTTGTACAAAATAACGATAATTCAGCTCATCGGCTTTACGATTACCAATAATTTTAATCAGCGGTCCAATCCATCTTGGAACGCCATACGGGCTTTGAAAGTCTCCGATTTTAATGTGAATGACTTCAGTTGCTGTTCCATTGCCGATAGAACCATTCGTATCAAGTGGCGTTGTATCGCCATAAGTCTTAAACCAAGTCCCAGAATTTACGGAGCTATCATCTGAGTTGTCACGATAATTAAAATATCTAACCTTAATCTGTTGACCTTGGTAATTAGTGACTACATTCTGCTTGGTAACTGTCATAAATTCAGGCTTGATTGAATCAATCCCTACAACATGACCGACGCCATTTCTAATAACTTCAAAATATCCGTTTCCGCATTCTTCAACTTGACGAATAACTTCTTGGATGATTTCCTTAGGTGGACGTTCAAAGCTTAATTCATTGAGTAATTCTGTAAGAATATCCCATTCTGCTTTTGTTTCCTCATTTTCGTTGGAATCATCCATTTTGTATCTCAAGTCAAGACCGAATCCAGCAACATTAGTCGCATAAGCTTCAATACATTGGTTAAGAATATTACTATTATCAACTACATCTCTCAAGGCAGCAATATCATAAGGAGGACTAATTAAAGTTAAATCTCTTCTAAAACTCTGTTCTCCATTTTCGCTTTTGATAACAGAAGCTAATACCCTGCTTTCATCCGCCATAACATCCTGCTTCTTTAAACCTTTTGGAATTCCACCAGATTTCCCACCACTAATAATTTTAGATGTCAATTTATCACCTCCCTAAAATGCTGTTGTTCTATTTTCTCTTCTTGTATGCACTGGCCTTTTATCTAATCTGACAAGTGCCTGGGTCATACTATCGACATCATCGTCATGCGCTCCATTTGGAAAAGCTGTTAACTCATCAAGTATCTCATCACTATATGATTTCCATAGTGGATGTGGTAAATAAACGTTGCCAGCCTCCCATAGAGGAGATACTGCCTGCGCTCTTACTTCTTTACCACCTTGTGGATTTACTGGTACTATACCTTTTATTTTTTTCTGTAGCATTTCAATTACTGCAGAACCGTTGGCTTTATCCTCAATAAGTTTTCCAATAGCTTCTGGATGCTTGGCTGTCATGACTTCAATAGCTTTCATTGTATCAACTATCCCCATTCGCTCATGGTGACGGTCTAACAAATAGTTTTCGACACCAGCACGCGCCCATACTTGACCAGAAACAAAGTCAGATGTGTTTTTATCTTTGAACGTACAGTCCCATGACTGCATTTGAATATCAAAATGACTTGGCATAACTTTTACATCATCACCAAGTCCTAATTTAACTTTCATTTCGAGTGTAGGCACATAAAACTTGGCCCATGACCGTTTAAAAATATCCCCACCAGCTGGTGTTGGTCTTTGTTGATATAAAGCGGCCCAACCACGGGAGCCAGTCACTTCTTTAGTTTGTCTTGCCCACTCTTCATCTTTTCCGATTTCAGGGGCAAGAGATTCACCAATTTCACGATTTAATAAATCATTTTCTTCAGCAACTGCTGGTATTTTTATTTCAATCCACGGCAATTTATTTTCTTTAAGAAGTCGTCCTGCTAAATCATCCTCATGCCATCTAGTCATGATAACAATAACAGAACCATCAGCAGATAAACGGGAGTAAAAGGTATCTTGCCATTCGCTATATATTTTGTCACGAATAGTTTTA
Source organism: Lactococcus sp. EKM203L (assembly GCF_011800585.1). Taxonomy (NCBI): domain Bacteria; kingdom Bacillati; phylum Bacillota; class Bacilli; order Lactobacillales; family Streptococcaceae; genus Lactococcus; species Lactococcus sp. EKM203L. The sequence continues at coordinate 3,757 of NZ_JAALEQ010000004.1, read as the reverse complement.
GATTCCGCCTCAGCCCTATTTTTTATAGGGTCATCTATAATAAGTAAATTTGAACCACGCCCTGTAGCTCCACCTAAAATTGATGTGCTGTAAAGTTGCCCTAAATGTTTATCAATTCCCCACTCTGAAACACTAGCAGTATCAGAACTGATTTCTAAATCAAATAATTCCTTGCTGAAAGTCCTAAACTTTTCTCGGTTTTTTCTACCAAACTTCTTATAAAGTTCTTCCGAGTAAGAAACAACCATTGCAAGTTTATCTGGATTCTTCATCAAATAATATGAGGGGAAAGATTCTGTAATGAATGTTGATTTCCCATGTTGAGGTGGTAATTCAACGATAATAAAAAGACGCTCACCGTCTGATATTCGTTGCAAATAAGGAGCAATATACCTTTGATGTCTTAACGGCACAAAAGTACAGTTATTAGCATAATAGAAATAATCAATATAATTTCTTCTAGCAAGCTCTTTAAGGGCCTCTTCACGGATTTTGTTCATATCATGTTCCATCAATGCCATTTGCTAACCTCCGAAGTTCTTCTTCCGTTAGGTTTTGCATAGGATTACGAACCCCAATGTCACCAGAAATTTGTGTTTCTCTTTTATCACGCCATTCATTTGGCTTACGATTTTTAAGCCAGAAAATAGCCGCGGTTGTGTCTGGTGCTTGCTGTTTAGTGACTTTTTTCGTTACTATTAATCCTGTTTCGGTTAACTCTTTAGTTACTTCAACAAATTCATAACCTAAAGCACGTTTTAATAAAGCATTTTCGACTTGAATGTCAACAACTTCTTTACCCTTTTTTAGGGCCTCCAAAATCTCCAGATGACTTTTTTTCCAATTACCCAGAGTTGAAACAGCAATCCCCATATTATGAGCGATTTGCTCCTCTGTTAAGCCGTCTCTTGCCCAACCTTGAATCTTGAGTAAACCTTCTTCTAAAATCCATTCTTCATATTTAGCTTTTGCCATTTCTCCTCCTTTCTAAAAATCTACACAAAAAAACCGCTATTTCTAGCAGTTTTTATCACTTGGAGAATTATGAGTATTGGCTCGTCGTCTTAAACCATGATATAAGTATACCACTTAAAACACGGGGTAAAATTCAACGAATCATTCAAAAACATTTCACGATTTTACAACTTACAAATAAGGTCTAATCATTTCTTTAAAAGATTTGTTCCAGCGCCATAATGTAGTAACACCTACAAACATCTCTTGAGCTACTCCGTACCATGTCATTCTTTGCTGATAATGAAGAAGTAAAGCTTGTTTCGTCTCACTACACTCTACATCCCAAAACATATCAAGTATTTCTTTTTGCCTTTTCATTTTTCCGAGAATACCATTAAGTTCGTCTTCCTCAACTCTTAAAAATTCTGATTCTTGTGGTGCTATTCCAAGTGATTGCGTTCTAATTCCAAGATTATCTGTAGGTTTTCTAGCCCTTAAATCAAGTTCTCTAGCTTTGATATTTGCTGCTAACTTCCCTGTCAAGTAATCTCCAATAATTATATCTAACTTATCAGCCATTCATCAAATTCTCCTTTTGTGGTATAATTAAGTTAGAAATTCAGTTGCCGAAGCCCATTGCCGTGGGCTTTTTTGTTTAATTAATTAATTTAAAATATAATGAGATTAGAAACGCAATCCCAAATAATATATTAAAGGTTGCGGTCCCAACACTTATTGGACTTCTTGGCTTCCCAATTGCGTAAGGTGTAACGAACAGGCCAAGAATTAGGAATAGCACGTAGGCTATGATAATTATATTTGCAATCATTTTTCTCCTCCAGTTGAGTTTAGCGAGTTCCTAGCTCAGTATGATATAATTTGTAAGATCATAAAAACAAACAGTTTTGGTTTTACTTTCGCTCGAATTTAGTCAGTTCGGGCTTTTTTGTATTTAATATCCGAACCATATAAAACGAACTACTCGAAGTATCAGTCCAGTAACAATCACACAAATTCCGATTAAGATTATTGCTGTCAGTACTTGTATTAGAAAATTAGTTAACTTCCCGTTTTCGTTTTTATTTGTCATTTGATTCCCTCTATGTATCCTTCGGCAAAAGCTTTTGCTGCTTTACCAGCTATTTCCCCCATCAATTTAAAATCATCAAGAGTCAACGGTTGAGAAACTGTTTTTTTAGTACGTTTTTTATGTTTCATTCGTGAGAATCCATAAGGGGTTTCCCGCTCAACAATATTACCGCTAATTCCTTCTCCATAATATTTCACTGTTTCAAACATCATTCCACAACCTCCTCGATATAGGCAACTTTGAAAGCTCCGTTGTCAGCAGTGTACCAACCTGCATTACTTTCTATTTCTTGAATTAAATCTGCTAAACTATTAGCTTCAACAATACTCATTACACACTTAGGTTTTCTATATTTGCTAACGAATTCTGCGCTATATAATTCAAATTTTTTCATCTCCACCTCAATCCATATGTTTATCAAGCCATTTTTCAGGGAACACGTTCTCGGACTCGTCAAGGTCTGAGCGGTTGATAATTTTGGAATTAAAAACTTTAAAACATCGAACACATACTAAATCCTTACCGTATAGTTCAGGCTTATGCCCGAACAGCTTACACAAAAGTTTCATTGGTTGCCCTCCTTGTTTTTAACAATCACTTGAGCATTAGATAAAATCGGTCTTTTCCATTCAAGCTCCTCATTAAATGACCAAATATTTATTGCTCCGTTTGGGCTCACATCAATATTTAAATCTTTTGGCATAACATCAATCCCACAAAAACCAAAGTTTATAACATCAGAACATTGCCCTATGGCTTTGCATTCTTCATTATTTACATAGCCAACTTCTAACATTTCGAACCCACTATCGTGTATTTCATTTATTGGTTTGATATATAATGATTTTCTTTCGTACATTCAATCCCTCCCCACCAGTCATTGACCAGCGATATTAGTTTGTCGGTCATTCAATATATCCTCTACTTTCATAAACACTAACCAATGAGAATATTTTCCTTTTTTATTTTTAGGTCTTTTCTGGCCAAATATTGGTTGAGCTGGAAATAATGGATATAACTTTGCTAAAGGAATATCAATATCATTCCACTTGAAAATTAATGTCCCATTTAATTTCAAAACTCTCCATGCTTCTGAAAATCCAGCTTTTAAATCTGCTTCCCAGTTCTCACGGTCAAGACATCCATATTTTGCTTTGAGCCAACTATTATCTCCAGCATACTTAAGATGTGGTGGGTCAAAAATTACCTGGTAGAAAGAGTTATTTTCAAAAGGTAACTTTCTAAAGTCTGCGATTGTATCAGGTTTAACATCTGTAATTCTGACATTCCCACGGTCTAAATTTTTATAAGTACCTTCTCGAATATCACAATATTCAACATTAGGATTTTCTTTATCAAAATAGAACATTTTAGAACCACAGCATATATCTAAAATTGGTTTCATCCCTCCACCACTTTCACTAAATCAACTCCGAGGGCTTTGCCTGCGAGGTAGGCATAAATGACAGGCATAAATTCATCCTGTTCATGATTGAACCATTGATAAAATTCTTGTTTCCCCCACTCAAATAATGTATCTAAATCTGTCTTATCCGCTTGTTCTACAATGCTTTTAGGAATCGTGAGCGATGGTTTATTATTAAAATATTTAATAACATCATCCTCAGCATAAAGTTGTTGATACTCTGTAGTTCCAAGCTTCGATTTATATGCTAATCCGTATGCAATAGGACTTACGACTTTTTTAAA
>NZ_JAALEQ010000039.1:0-824 GCF_011800585.1 Lactococcus sp. EKM203L | reverse complement strand
TGTGAGCTAGGTCTGTCCAATACCCAAGTGGCTTATTGGGACGTTGACGATAATCAACAGTTGTCGTTGGTTTGTTAAATCGACGACTCATGACAGAGGGTTCTGTTGCAAAATTTTAGAAATAAAAAAGAGCTTAAAAACTCTTTTTTATTTTTTATTTTTGAAAAATTTAATCAAGAAATAAATACCCAGCCCAATTAAAATTACTGTTATCAAAAAAACAATAGAAACTAATCTCATAAAAACCTCCTTTATATTATTATAATAGAGTTTTTTAATTTCTTGTAACTACAAGATTGTTTGACGAATTTATTGTAGCTCTAACCCATCCAGTCCAAGATATTACATTCCATATTGGAGTTGTAAATGAAAAATGAGCACTTGCACGTTTGCTATTATCTACACGCAAGGATGCCGAATTAACTTGCGCTCCAACAATCGTATAATTTAAATCCCGTGCGCTTGTAATTTTATTACCACTGGTTGTTATATAAAAGGAAACATGCCAGGCTGCATCCCAAGCAGTGACCTTATGAGAACCATTTGAAATACGAGCCATAGGATTTGAACCAGGTTCAACTTTGAAATATGTTACATTACCTTGTGAATCTGTAACTGATTTAGTTTCCCCATTAAGAGGTAATTTAGATAAATCAAATTCAGCAGATAAATTTGGGTTCTGTTGCAAAGTTTTAAATAAAGATTAAAATCCCTTAAGGTATCTATAATTTAAGCTGGGATTCCCAATAATACCTTGATTTCAGTAGACACCGAAAAGCCGAAGAGCGTTCCATTTCTTCGGTTCTTTTTATATATTCCTCGAA
>NZ_JAALEQ010000038.1:0-877 GCF_011800585.1 Lactococcus sp. EKM203L | reverse complement strand
CTCAAGCAGTTAATATCACAAAAGCATAATTATATCTGAAAATCGTGCAAAAACTGGAGTCATTACTTCAGTTTTTTTATATTCAGTTGCAATTATGAGAGAGTATGATATACTTAGCCAGCAAGAGGAAACTCACACTTCCCATGCATAAATTAGGGCCACTCTAATATAGAGTGGTTTTTTCAATATTTATTAAATAAAGTTTATATTTAAAAGATTTATATAAAAACCACCTATCACAGCACATAATGATAGGCAGTTTTTTGGTGCATGTTCATAGATTAAGAAGTTAATATTTAAAACATACAAATTAATAATACCATATAGATAGTCTTAAGATCAAAAATAGAGAGATATGTTATAATGGAGTACCTTAAACATAAGTGCCAGCAATGCTGGCTTTTTTTATTTTTTTTAGTTATTTGAAGTGCCACAATTATTGGTATTAGTAAATTAAAAAAACAAATCATATCTCTTGTATGCGCTTTCTATATGTGTTAAATTAAAGTAAGAAATAAATTACATTTTTTAGAAAGAGGTGGCTTATGATTTGGTCATTAATTATTGGTGCATTAATCGGATTAATCGCTGGTGCGATTACAAATAAGGGAAGTTCAATGGGCTGGATTGCTAATATCTTAGCAGGGTTAGTTGGATCTTTTGTAGGTCAAGCCTTACTTGGAACTTGGGGTCCCTCGCTAGCTGGTATGGCGCTAATCCCATCCATTGTTGGTGCAGTGATTGTGGTTGCTGTTGTATCTTTCGTCCTATCTAAAATGAATTAGTAGATCTTAGGATCTAGAAAGGAGGAGTTTTGGCAACTGGAAAGAAAATAATACTCATTATCCTTGATCTCCTTTTACTTACGCTTGTTCTA
>NZ_JAALEQ010000037.1:0-1047 GCF_011800585.1 Lactococcus sp. EKM203L | reverse complement strand
CGTCCAAATCTAAGACGTTTCGGAAAAGTCTAGCGGAATATCCCCACTTCCACTTCATTGCATAAAACTTCAAAGCACTGTTGAAATCATCGAAATCAGTAGTGCTTAGCAATTCTCCGTCATCATACTCATCAACAAAATATTTGTTTTTACTCATCATCCCCTCCAATCGCTGCGAGTGCATGTCTAGCTATGTTAGGATTTCTATTTCTCCTGAACTGCATACCATATCTTGAACGGTCTATTTCTGTCAGTGCCTTTTTCGCAGTGTTAAGCTGTTCTTGGAGTTTTTCAGCTCTGAGATATTCCATCAAGTGAGCACCAGAAGCTTCTGACCATTGAGTGCGCCAGAATTCTGCATTTAAATTATATTTAGGCGGTTTAGGTACATCTTCTGACCTTCCTGTATGTTGGAAACCGCAAAGTTCTGTTTTTTCAGTCATTCTTTTCTCCCTCTAGCGCTTCAAGTGCCGCATTCTCAGCTAGTACAACATCAATGTTCTTTCCAGTTACTTTTTCAATATACTTAGTTACATTTTCATGAGTCTTAGCAAACTTTGGAAGTCTAGAGTCAACAAAATTTCCTATAACAATATTTTCATCATCGTTTGCTAGGATACTGATACTAATTAAAGTTTGAATGCAGTTCTCTAGTTCTTCTTGGAGTTTTTCAACCGAAAGTTTGTCAGTGGTAGCTGAAAGTGCTAGCTTTTGAAGTTTGTCAAATTCTTCCATAGGCATTGTGACAGTCAGAGATTCGCTTTTATCAAAATTCCCAATTAAATTACCTGGTGCTTCACTATACAGACGTTCTTTCGCTATTGACTCTTTATATTTTCTAGCATCTTCTTTGTATATTTCACGCAAACTTTTTCCTGATATATCGCTCATTCTCACACCTCAATAATTTTTTGTTTTTACTGCCCCACATTGAGGGCATTTATAATAAAAAGTACCGCAACATCCGCAAGCATCTGGGAAGTCATCAAACCACTTCATATCTAAATTACATTCATCACATTTCATTCTCCGTCCTCCACAGGCACA
>NZ_JAALEQ010000036.1:0-1118 GCF_011800585.1 Lactococcus sp. EKM203L | reverse complement strand
GGGGCTGTTTTTTTGTTAAGTGATATAATAAACCATAAAAGAAGTTTAGAAATACGGTCCTGGTCATCAATAAATAAACAATTTATTTAATTAATTATTTAATTAATTATTTAATTTCAGAAAGGTATATATAAATCATGGCGCAACAAATTGTCCTACCCATCAAAGACTCCAACGTCTTAAAGATGGTACAAGATACACTTCTCGATAGTTTCTGTACTTCTTGGCATTTTAGAAAGGAAATCTTCTCATGAAAATTCTTGTTACCGGATTTGATCCCTTTGGCGACGATAAAATTAATCCTGCGATTGAAGCCGTGAAACGTTTGCCGGATGAAATTGCTGGGGCACAAATCGTTAAATTGGAAATTCCGACAAAGTTTAATGTTTCAGCCGATGTCGTTAAAGATGCTATTGCCAAAGAAAAGCCTGACTATGTGTTGAGCATTGGTCAGGCTGGTGGCCGGTTTGAACTCACGCCGGAGCGAGTTGCGATTAACTTGGATGACGGTCGGATTCAAGATAATGCCGGGTATCAGCTACTTAATCACACGATTCATGGCGATGGCGAGAATGCCTACTTTACCCAGTTACCAATTAAGGCCATGGCCAAAGCCATTCGGGAAGCTGGTGTTCCGTCAGCAGTCTCCAACACAGCAGGCACTTACGTCTGCAACCACATTTTTTATCAGGTACAGTATATGCGGGATAAGATGTTTCCCGATATTAAGGCCGGCTTCATGCATATTCCATTTTTGCCGGAACAGGTTGTCACTCGTCCGGAAACACCAGCGTTGTCATTGGATGATGATGTTTTAGGCATCACTGCCGCTATCAAGGCCATCGTGTCCCGTGACGGCAAAGGCGATATCGAAACGATTGAAGGCAAGGATCACTAAAAGCCTGTTTAGTGTTTTTGCAGAACAGCTGAATTTTAGATATGCTTTGGTAGATTATAGTAAAATTAATCCGAACGCTGTTCGGACGAAAAAGACCAGCTTCCTTTAAAATGGTGTTTAACACAACCCATTTTTAGGAGCTGATCTTTTGTCTAGTATAACCTATTCAGAATGAATTAAAATCGAAACTTTTTGTGAGCTAGGTCTGTCCAATACCCAA
>NZ_JAALEQ010000035.1:0-1250 GCF_011800585.1 Lactococcus sp. EKM203L | reverse complement strand
GATGCTCATTTTGAGACAAGAGCTGAGGCTACTCAAGAAATATTTAAATACATTGAGACCTATTACAATACAAAAAGAATGCATTCAGGTCTTGATTACAAGTCTCCAAAGGACTTTGAAAAATATAATTCTTAAATTCTCTTAACTCCGTGTCTAGTTTTTCGTTGACTTTCCATTAAGCGAATGTTAATATAATTATGATAAACTATGCTTATTCCAGAAAAACTTTTCATAAATACTCCTGAAAAACATCAACTATTGATGTTTTTCTTATTGACAAATAATATTGAAGTGGTAGAATGGATACATTATAATAATAACCCCTAAAAATCATTGAATGGTTTTTAATCTACTTAGTAAAAAATCTCTTTCTAACTGAAGGAGTTTTTTTATTAAAAGTGAGCAAAAATTTACGAAAGTTTTTAAAATGAAAATTTTATGTTTTTCACTTCAGAAATAGTATATTTCCGAAAAAGAATAGTTTTCTTGAAAGATATTTCTCTTCTACTACTAGGGTATTTATTTCCTTTTTTATGATATAATTCTTAGTGGCGCACCTTTCTGATGCAGTATTGCCTTAGAAGGGAGGTGAGTCTATGCTCATAACAATCTTCGTATCAGTTGTCGCTCCAATAGTGGTTGGAGTAATCCTTGAGCTGGTCAAGGACTGGTTAAAAAACCGACATAAGCGCCTTTAATCCACTATTCGTCCCTTTGCCAGAGGGGCGTTTTTTGATAGTAATAAACAATAAAAAAACCGAGGGAATTTGCCAGCCCTCGGTTTAAGTGGTGAGAATATACTCACAACAATCTTCGTTAAATAAATTATACTTTTATTTATTTAGTTTGTCAACTTACTTAGTTTATTTTTAATCAGTATTATTTTAAAACTTTATTCTTCGTGATATTGTATGATTGCAGATTAATAAATCTCTCACCATTTACTATGTTAAACATATAGTCGCTCAAAGATCTGGGGCTGAATTTAAAAAAGTTTCTACTATTATAAGTGTATCATAATGTACTTGCTATATTACTATATTTTTTAATGATCATTCATTTAGAAATCAACACTTTTACTTTTTTATTGCACCAAACCTTCTTTTTTGAGTTGCAATACTGATTCCAGTTTTTCGTTCAATCATCTTATAAGTCATTCCTTGCTGCTTTAACTGGTTCTGTTGCAAAGTTTTCCAAAAAATCTATTTTAGTGTAAAATTGAGAAAAAAGACAGAGAGGACAGAGTAACG
>NZ_JAALEQ010000034.1:0-1262 GCF_011800585.1 Lactococcus sp. EKM203L | reverse complement strand
ATCTCTATCTTGAAACAACGCTTGCTAGACCGAAACGAACAGCTTAAACAGGCAAATAATAGCTCACAGCAATATGCAGACCAATTGAATCAATTGAACAACCAAATCAACCAGTTGAAAGACCAAATCAATCAAGACAACTCAAACTTGCAAAATCAAGCTGCTAGCTATCAAAACCAACTGAACGCACTCAATCAGCAAAAAGCGGATGTTAGCAATCAGTTAAATCAAGCGAACCAAGATAAGGCGAACATGGCGCAACAGATTAGTGATTTAAACGCAAAGCTATCTGCCGCTCAACAAAAGACTGACGAGCTATCGCAAGCTGTGACCGATGCACAACAGACTAAAGACTTGTCAGACGATGCTGTTAATGCGACGAAGTGAGGGATGAGATGATACCAAAATTAAGAGCTTGGGATAAACAAGATGAGCGCATGAGAACCGTTAGTTCTATTAATTTTGCTCACGAAGTAATATCCTGTAAGTTTGCAGAGTTAAAACCATTCGATTTAGTTGATGAATTTTCTATTGATGACGTTATATTAATGCAGTCAACAGGATTAAAAGATAAAAACGGCGTTGAAATTTATGAGGGTGACGTAATAAATTGTAGGAATTCTTTCAGAAATCCAATGACTGGTTCTGGGTCGCTTTCCATAAATAGAGATTTTAAAATAATTTTCGAAAATGGTGGATTCAAGGCTGAAGGGTTTGATATACGATTAAAAAATATCCTGAGCTATAGCGAAGTCATCGGAAATATCTATGAGAACCCTGAATTATTGAAAGGACACGAAAAATGACTAAGTTTGAAGAAGAATTATTCAACAAGGTGAAAGTCACTAATATTGAACTAACTACAGAAGCAGAATATAAAAAATCTACACTTATAAATCACTTCAAAAACTGGCACTCAGACGAAGAGTTTCAGGAGTTATTTGATAAATATAGTAATCTCAATGATAACTACGAAAAAGAAGTAATCAGAAGTTCTAAAATAGAATCGCAAATCATTGATTTAAAATTCCAACTCCAACAGCAAGCCCTGCCAGTCGTACCTGATTTTGTTGCTGAGTGGATAGAAACATTAAAATCTAAGGGTCTTAAACCACTAAAAAATCCAGAAACATACGGAGAAGCTGGCTTTACAGAAGAAAAACTACAAAATATTGTATTTTGGATTTCTGAACACCAAGAAGATTATATGCGTGCATGGCTTGACGGCTATACAGTCGAAAAACCGCAGCTGTTCTATTTGA
>NZ_JAALEQ010000033.1:0-1354 GCF_011800585.1 Lactococcus sp. EKM203L | reverse complement strand
GTAAAGCTTCTTAAAACCTTGGTAGAAAGTGGTACGCCGATTAAGTCGATTGCGGATTCTTGGGGAGTTTCAAGAACAACGATTTATAGATATATTAATAAGTTTTAGAATAAACTAAAAAACCAGCTCACAACTATTAAGGTGCAAGCTGGTTTAATTTTTTTACTTTGGTATAATTAGTAACTCATACTAATTTTACAATCTTCGATAAGATATTGACTGATATTTCTAACAAAAGATTTCAAGCGTTCCTTTTTGTTATGTAAATCTAACGCTGTTTGATTTTCCCAATTTTCTGCAATTACATATTGAGTACTGTCTTGGACAACGAACTGAACCAACTTTGCAATAGGTTGCTTTCAGTGAATCTTGGGCGAAACAAATATGAATTCTCCCCAAGGTCAATAAGTTAAGCAAGATACAAAAAGCTTATCATCATGATAAACTTTTTACGTTTTCAGTTTAAGTATTGCATATTTTCAATTCGTTTTTCCGACCATTTGTGGCATACTTTTAACATTTTTACTTTTTGTTCTTCATTCAATTGCTCGAAGTAAGCTCGTGGGTCATTGGGGACATGATTGGGGATAACTCCCATCAGATATCCTGGTGGAAGTTGGAAGTATTGGGACAAAACTAAAGCAATTTTATTAGCAATAGCTTTTCCTAAAGTTTTCAAACTTCCTCCTCTATCAATAATATAACAAGCATAATTATAACCCTTTTGAGAGAAGTTGAAAAGTTTGAGCTAAAAATTCGATAAATTCTTTTTCAGTCATTATCATTATTCGTTGTCCTTTTCGTTTAGATTGCTTAGCCTCTGATATTTTATGCGAATGATGATAGCCTTTTATTAAATCAATCGGAAAATTGCCCGTGACTAGTCTAGTCGTTTTTTTAGTCACAGCGTTCTGATTATGCCCTTTTAAACCTATAATGATTGATTGTGCTTGTTTTCTTGTCATCGTTGTAAGGGTGCCAGTAAATACAAAATACTCATTCTCTAGCATTAAACCACCTCTGCTGTTTTTCTGAATGAACTCAATGCTCAACTTATTTGACCTTCTTTGAATCCAATTATATCAGAAAACAAGTATAAACCTTTGAAGTATACTCTGTTGGCTTGTTTTTATTTCTTTAATCCTATATATTTGACTCATATATTGTTCTTTGTTATAATGTTCTTGTTCTCGGTACAGGTACAAGAAAAAGTATGAGAGTTATATTTATTTAAGGGGTGAATCATGGATACGAAATTTTCTGTAGCATTACATATCTTGGCATTTATTTCAGAAACAGATGAAGAGGCTAATTCTACCACGCTTGCAAATAGTGTAAATACGAATAGTAGCCA
>NZ_JAALEQ010000032.1:0-1935 GCF_011800585.1 Lactococcus sp. EKM203L | reverse complement strand
TAAAAAAAGGCGAAGCCTATATTAATTTATCTTATATATTTTAATCTTTTATTCTTTTGCGTCAAAAAAAAGTGAGTGTTTTCAAGGGGTTAAAGAATAATATGTGGAGAAAAAACTGTTTATATATGGAGAAAAAACTGTTTATATATGGAGAAAAAACTGTTTATATATGGAGAATGTCTACTACCTTCTCCATGTATTGTGGTATAATAAAAGCATGAAGAAACACTTTTCGTCGAGAGAATCTTCATGCGTATCTAAAAACACTCAAAGGAGCGTATTTCTATGTCTAGTATACCAAAAAATGAACAAAATCAGAAGCAGGTGCAAATCTTGAACGAATTATCAAAACGAAAAGTAGTGGAGCATAATTCTTTAATTAGCAGCATTGCCAAAATGGATAAAACCCCACTCAAAATGTTTGAGTTAGCCGTATCTTGCATTGATACCGAAGAACCGCCTAAAGATCATACAGTCTATCTCTCAAAAGAAGAACTTTTTGCGTTTTTTAAAGTTTCTGATAATGACAAACATAGTCGTTTCAAGCAGGCAGTTGAGAATATGCAGAAACAAGCTTTTTTCAAAATTAAAGAAAAAAAAGAACATGGGTTTGAGTTTGAAAATATCGTCCCTATTCCCTATGTAAAGTGGACCGATTATCATGATGAAGTTACTATTCGATTTAGTCCTGAAATCATGCCTTATCTAATCAATCTTAAAAAGAATTTCACACAACATGCCTTGTCCGATATTTCAGAACTCAATAGTAAACATTCTATCATCTTGTATCGTTGGTTATCCATGAATTATAACCAATACGAGCATTATAGTTATAAGGGTGGACGGAGAGAAGAACAAGTGGAAGCCTACCGCAATCCTTCAATTTCAATCCGAGAATTACGAGAAATGACGGATATAGTCAATGAATATAAACTTTTTGCAGATTTAGAAAAATGGATATTAAAAAAACCTTTGGAAGAAATCAATGATCATACTTCTTTTACAGTGACGTATGACAAAGTCAAAAAGGGGCGCTCGATTGATTCTATCGTCTTTCATATTACGAAAAAACGTCGAGCAGACGATAACAGCTACAAGTTGGAAGATAAAGTCTACCAAGAAGATAAAGCACGTAAAGCAGAAACCGAAGATAAGCTAGCTATTGAAGCAATGAAAAGCAAGTACACCACGCTATTGCTAGAAAATATGTTGCTAAGTCCGTTTGAAATGCAAGATACAAAAATCATGGCAGGATTACAAGTCCATGTTTACCCCCTCTATGATGAACTGAAAGAAGCACGGGGATTAAATGGGCTAAAAACGCACCTCTCATATATTGCAAGCAAACAAGAGGGATATTCCAAGCGGAATGTAGTCAAGTACCTTAAAACAGCCATTGAAGGCTATTTAGCGACCATTGCCTTGCAAGACGTAGAACAACCTGAACGAGCCAATTACAAAAAGCCCAAAACAAGAAGTCTAGAAGTAGTAGCGAAAGATTTTCTACCAGACTATCAGGACGAAACCAGTGAAACGGAGAAAGAAGCATTAAGACGGTTGGAAGCAGAAATTGAGAAAAAATTACGTGGCGAGGGTTTAGACCATGAGTGAGAACTTAAAAACAATCAAAGAGCTTGCTGACGAGTTGGGTGTTTCTAAACAGGGTGTTCGTTACCATATGAAGTCTATACCACAGGAAGAACTCAAAAAAAATAATAAAGGAATAGTTGTTTTAAATATTGAACAACAAAACTTTATAAAAAGAAAAGCTAAGTCAGACACAGCGGTAAGTGGTAAGTCAGACACAGCAGTAAGTGGTAAGTCAGACACAGTGGTAAGTGGTAAGTCAGACACAGCGGTAAGTGGTAAGTCAGACACAGCGGTAAGTGGTAAGTCAGACACAGCGGTAAGTGGTAAGTCAGACACAGCGGTAAG
>NZ_JAALEQ010000031.1:0-1945 GCF_011800585.1 Lactococcus sp. EKM203L | reverse complement strand
GAAGCATTGAGAGGCATATACAAAAAGAACCGAAGAAATGGAACGCTCTTCGGCTTTTCGGTATCTACTGAAATCAAAATCTTATTGGGAATATCAGCCTAAGATAATTGAAATTCAGAGAGGTTGTATTTTATTTTAAAACTTCGCAACAGAACCTCTCTTCTCCTATACTATAAAATGAAAAAAAGAATTTAAAAATTGAGCAGATAAAGGGCTTAAAAGATTATAGGAAGCATGGATAAAGATACTTTCTAATACATTCTCATTGCGATAATATGCCCAAGTAACGATGAAGGATAATAACAAATAAGGAATTATTTCAAGAGAAAGGCCTGTGTGAGCAAAAGCAAATAAAGGCCATGAAACAAATAGGGCAAGATTTTTATTTCCTACTGCTTTAAATAAAAATACTCTCCAAAGAATTTCTTCAATAATAGGAGCTACTATTCCAATAATATAATATTGCATAACTTTTGGCATTGTAATCAAATAGTTTTGTGATCTACCAACATGATTTGAAGATGAAAAACCTAACCTAATCATTAACACATTAGTAAAATAGATAAGGAGTAATAAAACAAATAGAATTACTAGTAGTCTAAATACTCTTATTGTCGACCACCCTTCAAACGTATTCTTAAAAAAACCTAAGTAATATGGAATAATTATAACAATGACTGCCACCAAAGTTAGTAAGATTGGAAAAGCTAACGCAGAATTTGTATATAGAAAATCTGTAAAGGGCAATATCAAAGGATTGTCTAAATAATATGCGAATACCAAATATCCAGGAATCTTATAGAGTGTATGTAGGAGAACAAATAACAATAAATAAAAAAGATTTAATTTATATTTTTTTATAGTTTTCATATAATACTTCACCTAAAAAACAAGAAATAGATAATCTATTTCCTGTCCAATACTTAATTCACTAACAATTAATTCGACGGTTGCAAGACTACTGACTTGTCATTTAAGAATCAATATTCTAACAAAGGACGGTTTTCATAAAGAAGTGGGCCCCCATATTGATTATAGTAACCTTCACGAGTAAGTTCCAAAGCTACCCCTCCATTAATTTTAGAAAGTTCTTCATCTGAAACTACTTCAAAATTTGTTTGATTTTCCATATGTAAATCTCATTTATATTCAATAATATCAGTATACTCTTAAAATTAAAGGCATGCAACAATTTTCAAACAATTGCCAAAATAGATTTCACTCCAAACTTTCGGTTCTGTTGCAAAGTTTTCCGATAAGTCTATTTTGGTGTAAAATGGGATAGAAAGACAGCGAGGACATATGGATGAATCATTTTAAAGGCAAACAATTCCAAAAAGACGTCATTATTGTCGCTGTGGGTTATTATCTACGTTACAATCTGAGCTATCGTGAAGTCCAAGAACTCCTTTATGATCGTGGGGTTGACGTTTGTCATACCACTATTTATCGCTGGGTACAAGAATACAGTAAAATCCTCTATCATCTCTGGAAAAAGAAAAATAGACAGTCCTTCTATTCGTGGAAAATGGACGAAACCTATATCAAAATCAAGGGCAAATGGCATTATCTGTACAGAGCAATTGATGCGGATGGATTGACTTTAGACATCTGGTTACGAAAGAAACGGGATACTCAAGCTGCTTATGCATTCTTGAAACGACTACATAAGCAGTTTGGTGAACCTAGAGTAATTGTCACGGATAAAGCGCCGTCTATTGGCTCTGCCTTTAAAAAGCTACAGCACAATGGGTTATATGTAAAAACAGAACACAGAACCGTTAAATATCTCAATAACCTCATTGAGCAAGACCATCGACCAATCAAACGACGCAATAAATTTTATCGAAGTCTACGCACTGCCTCACCCACGATTAAAGGCATGGAAGCCATCCGAGGATTATATAAGAAAACCCGAAAAGAAGGCACTCTCTTCGGGTTTTCG
>NZ_JAALEQ010000030.1:0-2541 GCF_011800585.1 Lactococcus sp. EKM203L | reverse complement strand
AGGATTATATAAGAAAACCCGAAAAGAAGGCACTCTCTTCGGGTTTTCGGTCTGTACTGAAATCAAGGTATTATTGGAAATCCCAGCTTAAATCATAGATACCGTAAGGGATTTTATTCTTTATTTAAAACTTTGCAAAAGAACCCCTCCTTCAATATATTGCAACTGATTCGAAGTACTCTGATTATTAGTCTGTTGTTCGTATACTTTTGAATCAGTCTAGTAACTATCAACAAAGAGAATTAGCTTTCTCTTAATAAAACCATTATTAAATACTGGTGTTAAAGATTGATCGGCTCGCCACCCGTTACACCATAAATTTGAGCAGTAACATAGCTTGCATCATTTGAAGCTAAGAAGACATATACTGGTGCCAGTTCAACTGGTTGTCCAGCTCTTTCTAATAATGATTGTTGTCCAAAATCTGGTAATTTTTCTTCAGGCTGTCCTTGATCCAACTGAAGCGGTGTCCAGATTGGTCCTGGTGCTACTCCATTGACACGGATACCTTTTTTAGCTAATTGGGTGGCTAAGCTAACCGTAAAGTTTGCAATAGCTGCTTTTGTAGCTGCATAATCCATTAAATTATCACTAGGATTAAATGCTTGTACCGAAGTCGTCGTAATAATACTGCTACCGGCAGGCAGATGACTGACTGCTTCTTGGACAATCGCAAACATCGAAATAATATTTATGGTAAATGTATCTTTTACTTGTTGAATAGGTAAAGTTTCAATCGATTCTTGGGAAATTTGTTGTGCTGAGTTAAGAACTAATGTATCTAATCCATTTAATTCTGCGACTGCTTTTGCAACGATTTCTTTTGGTGCCTGTTCATCCCTCAAATCATAGGGAAGTAATACGGCTTTTCTTCCAGCTGCTTCTATCAGTTCAGCAACTTCCTTTGCATCTTTTTCTTCACCTGGGAAGTATTGGAAAGCCACATCTGCACCTTCACGAGCAAATGCGATGGCAGCTGCGCGTCCAATTCCTGAGTCTGCTCCAGTAATCAATACTCTGCGATTCTCCATTTTTTTACTTCCAACATAACTTTCTTCGCCGCAATCTGGTCGTGGTGTCATGTTTGTTTGGAGAGCAGGAGTATCTTGATCTTGTTTTTCAAAACGATCATTATAAAATAATTTTCTCGGATCTCTTAAAACGGGTTCTGTCATTTATTTCTCCTCACTTTCTATATTTATCTTAACGTACTTTAAAATTTTTTAAAAATGATACGCCTTTTTGCACCAATATTCACAATGTTTTTACTGAAAAATCGATAAAAATAGGCCTTTTATCGATAAAAGGTTATAAATAGAACTTCTATTACTTGAAACTTCTAATATTTATTAAAAAATAAAAATAACATAAAACAAAGTGGCGGTACTCTTTTTATGTCAATCTCCATTTCTTGTTCCTTTTAGAAAAGGGTTTCAAAAATTATAACTATAAAAATCAATTTTATAAAAAACAATTTATTTTATCAATTATATAAGTAGACCGGAAAAGAATGATTTAAGAAGACGTGTCTTGTTTTTTACTGTAGTTCATTTTATGTCTAACTATTTGATGGTAGTCCAACTTTATGTCTGCATCAAATTTTAGAAAAGAAAGGAGTTTGCGTAAGCCATAGTTTCCGATTAGCTTCCTGCCAAATACAACACCGAGTAGAATGGCGCACTCAACATATTGAGAGATAGTAGTTGCAAGCCCTGAACCAAACACACCCAAAGCAGGGGCGCCAAAATGGCCAAAAATGAGAATATAGTTCAAAGCGGCATTTAGCACAACGGCCGCCATTCCCACATACATAGGAAGTTTCACAATCTTAGCATTACGTAAAACTGCCGAATACACCATAATTAGTAGGACTGGAATATAGCCTAGAGCAAGTGCCTGATGATATAGGGCTCCTTCTCGAATTACATTCGGATCTGCGGTAAACAAATGCATACTCCAAACTGGTAAAAAGAGTGAAACTGCCACAAACAATAAAGTTAATATTGCTCCTGAAAATAAAGTCATTCCCTGAATTTTTGCGATCTTTTCTCTCTGATTATTACCAATCAGCTGAGCTGATAAAATGGCGAGCCCACCAGTTAAACCCATTAATGTAAAATTCAAAACAGAAAAATTCTTTGAGGCTAATCCTACAGCAACCACGGCTGTTTCACCTTTTTGCCCTACCATAATTTGATCAAGTATGTTCAATACTGAATATAGTAGTCCTTGAATTGCAACTGGAATCGCGACCGAAAAAACGACTTTCCAAAAACCTTCTTTTTGCTGTCCTACTTCCACGATTCTCTCCATTTCTTTCTATTCTGTCTTATCTACATTCATTATACTACACCTTTCACTATACTACACCTTTCACTAAAGTGGAGCTATGACGTTAAGTCAAGTTTTTAGAGTAACAAACCAACGACAACTGTTGATTATCGTCAACGTCCCAATAAGCCACTTGGGTATTGGACAGACCTAGCTCACAAAAAGTTTCGATTTTAATTCATTCTGAATAGGTTATACTAGACAAAAGAT
>NZ_JAALEQ010000003.1:258881-487028 GCF_011800585.1 Lactococcus sp. EKM203L | reverse complement strand
AAAACATGAAAGCATTTGGAACAATGGCAGAAAAAGAAACTCCTAAAACAAAGGAAACCCAACCAGAAATTAAGGGGACTTTGACTTATGAAGATAAAGTTGTGCAAAAGATTGTAGGACTAGCATTAGAATCAGTGGATGGACTTCTTTCTGTAGAAGGTGGGTTCTTCTCAAACTTAACAGGAAAACTTATTAATACTGATGATGTTACAACAGGTGTTGACGTAGAAGTTGGGAAAACACAGGTTGCAGTAGACTTGAAAGTAGTTACAGAATATCGTAAGAATGTGCCTGATATTTATGAAAAAATTAAAGAAGTCATTCGTAAAGAGGTTGCGGCAATGACAGAATTGGAAGTTGTTGAAGTTAACGTAACAGTCACAGATATTAAAACGAAAGAGCAACAAAAAGAAGATGATGTAAGTATTCAAGATCGAGTGACTAGCGCGGCTCAAACAACTGGAAAATTCACCTCTGAACAAGTTGATAAAGTAAAAGACAAAGTAGAAGACAATACAGATAAAGAAGCTAGAGTTAAATAAATTTCTAGATAAATCGTGAGAAATAAAAGCCTCTATTATGAGGCTTTTTTAGTAAGTGAGTTCAATTATACAGTTTTTTATTTAGATAGAAGTATCGAGTCAAATAAGTCTAAGGAGATCTTTCATGATAGATTATATTGAAGTGGACGGGGGAAATAGTAATTTAAAGGAGCTTAACTGTTCAAACAGTAATTCTTTACACTCAGTGGTATATCTTTTTAACCCTAAAAATAAAATCTACGATTTTTTTAAAGAAGAGTATCAGCTTGATTTAGAAAACCTTTTGTATGAAGAAGAGGAAGTGATACACGAGATATCTGATACAAAGACAGGTAAAGAAGAATTAAAGATACTTTTTATTTTACCTCACCAAAACTTGAAAAATGATTTGAATCGGAAAATAAAGGCTTTAGTTATCTTAAAACTAGAGGAAAAGCTCATTATTGTAACGAGTGAGAAAGAAGACTTCATTTCTGATTTTTTTAACAATACAGAAGAAAATGTTGAAAGAAGTGAGGTAAATTTTATCCAGCTTTTGAATGTGAGCATCCAAAAAGTAATTAAAGATGTTAAAGAGAAAAGAGAAGAAATTAGTTTGTTGGAAACACAAATACAAAGTATAGGACCTTCAGGGACAATATTTGATGAAATTTTGCGACTGAAAAAATATCTTATCTTGTTAGATTTTATTATTGATTCCGATAGAAAAATATTAAGCTTTATAAAAAGAGAACAAATGGAAAATATTAAAGAAATTCATATGCAAACTGAAGTAACTCTTCTTCAAGAGAGGATGGACACCTTAGAGTCTTTGGTAAGAGCTTATAATAAGTACCTTTCTAGCTTGGATGCAATTATAAATAATAATAGTTCGTTTCAGTTGAACAATATTATGAAAACGTTAACTGAGCTTACAGTTGTCTTAACAATACCAACAATTACTTATGGGTTTTGGGGAATAAATCTCAAGTTGCCTTTTCAAGGTGTCCCTTATGGTTCGTTACTTGTAATTGTTATTTCACTTCTAATCAGTCTATTAGTTTGGTACTGGTTAAAAAAGAAAAAATCTCTTTAGAAAAATTTATAAAATTATAAAGAAAAGAAGGAAAAACTATGAAAATTGGCCTAGTAAAAGCAAACTTCCCTGGAGAAAGACGAGTCCCACTTCTACCAAAAGATATTAAAGATTTTAAAAATGAAATATTGGTAGAGGAGGGGTTTGGAAAATTTCTTGATATTGATGATCAAGAATACATTGACAAAGGATGTCACATTTTATCAAGAGCTGAAGTTTTTGCGGAATCAGAAGCAATCTTCTCACTAAAACTCATCCAGCCTACTGACTATTCCCATCTTAGAGAGGGACAGATGATTATAGGCTGGACACATCCTTTTGGTTCAGGACAATCGTTCATGAAAGAGCAAGCTCTGCCTAAAAAGTTAATTGTTGTAGATTTAGATAGTAACTCGCCTTGCATTTATTATGAAAATGAGATATTTGAATCAGGTATTCCAAAGGGACTATTATATAAAAATAGTTTTTACGCAGGCTATGCAGGGGTTATAGACGCTTTGTTGCAATATGGATTTATTCCAACTGAAGAGACAAAAATAGCTATTTTAGGTTCTGGAAATGTTGCGCAAGGTGCCTTTAGTAGTATCTCAAAATATTCCTCAAACATCCGAATGTATTATCGAAAAACAATGTCAATTTTCAAAGAAAATTATACAAAGTACGACATCATTATTAATGGAATTGAAATTGGGAAAGATGATGATCCAATTTTAAGCTTTTCAGAACAAAAATCATTGAAAAAAGGGGCATTAATAATTGATGTAGCAGCTGATGCTGGAAATACTATTGAAGGAACTCATTTTACTAGTATAGATGCCCCTATCTACGAAAATGATGGAAAATACTATTATGTTGTTCAAAATACTCCATCACTCATCTATCGAAATGTGAGTCAAGAATTAAGTAAGAATTTGAGTGAGAATATTTTTCATAAGGATTGTTCCCTTTTTATTGAAAAGGTTTTACCTCTTAAATAAATGATATTTTATATTTTGATTTTTTAAATTATATACTATCATACCAAGTGTAGAAAGCCACAAAATATAAAGATAGTTCTTTACCTAAATAATTGTATATTAGATGGCGTTATAAATTTATTGCTTTTTATTGTGGTATTAAAGTAAGAAAATGCTTGGAATGCTTAAAATAAGTGATTTTGAAGTTTGATAAAATAAAACTAACCAAAAAACTAACCAAGTAAAGAAAAAGTGTATATAAAAAATTTATTAAATAAAAAATTACTGGTAATAATAACTAGTGATTTTTTATTTAGTAAATTTCTCATAGTTTTAATGTGTCTTATACGCTAAAAATTATAGATAAATATTTTTGGTGTAAAGTATATTTGACTAATAAAATTTTTGATTTTTTATAAATATAGGTATATTATAAAAATAGATTGATAATTATTTCACAATTGTCTATGAAGTTTGAATTTTACTTAGTTGGAGTATATATGAAAAAGCTCACTAAAAACATTGTTCAAAACAAAAAGTTCCCAAAAAACTTTTTGACATATGAACGAGTACATGTTGGAATATATTTATTTTTGCTACTACTTATTTGTGTATTTTCAATTCATACGTTATTTGGAAAAAAACCTAATCCAATGGTAACAAAGGTTTTTAATATAATAGTTTTATCGTTAATTATCGTACTACTATTTTTTGCCTATAAAATGTCTATTTTTATATTTAAAGGTTCTTCAAAATTGACAAGACCTCGTATGGGTGGGGTCTATATAAATCCTAAACATCCTATTGGTAGAATAATATTTCTCATTCTATTTATAATTCCGATAGTTATGATAATCTTAGTATTACTAAATGTGCCAGTTCCAATTAATTATCCTTAAATCAGGTAATAACATTTTGTTTATTATAAATTTATCATAAGAATACTCTTATCATTTATTTTTGTGAAACCTTTTGAGATTAATAGTACTTATGGGGGGCTTTCAAGATTTTGGGCTTTTTATGGTTCGGGATATGTTATGACTTCCATACTTGGACTTATTTTCTTATTTAGTCTATTGTATTATGCTATATTTCAATTGAGATATAAATCAGATAATAAGTCATAAAAATATATTCTCTTAAGATTAAAAAAGTGCACGCTTTTTTCTGAAATGAAATCAAAAAAATAAGAAAAATAAGAAAACTACTAAACAAGACTAGTTTAGTAGTTTTCTTATATATTTTAACCGATCGATTTAGTCCTGTTGTACTGTAATTTGTGGAGATATAATTTTATATTTTATTCCATAAAATACTTCATATCCTAAATAAAAATTATCTTGTAGGTTTACAGTATTCGTACCATAACTAAAAGCATTTTTTGATGATTTTATATTTAGTTTTGCATAAAACGGTTCAGCACCATTTATAGCATAATATGAAATTTATTTATGTTATAAATCTACCTGATATTCAAAAAAAAGCCATTTTTGACAGATTAAGCACATTTCTTTTTTCTCCTTATGAGTTAGACTCTTAAAAATATTAATTGGAGGGCTATCATTGTGCTCATTACTTAAAATCATTGTGGAACTATTGGCAGGATCATCAATTAAACCTATCAGATATTTTGGAGATACATTGAAGTATTCTGATAATACAATTAACCTTATTCCAGAGGGCTCTCCTCCCAACTTATAATTACTCAACGAATTTCTTGGGTATCCCAATTCTCTCTCTATTTGATTTGCAGATTTACCACTTTTTTCAATCAAGTCCTTTAGCCTACGATAAAATAAATCATTCATGAATATAATCTCTCTTTTTATTCATTTCTTTCAGGAAAACTTTAATTTTTCGTAAATAATAGCTTGAAAATCTATGCTAATTGATTAAAATTATATTTTTTTGATATGTAAAGTTTCTTATGGTTTAAATTTTGGAACCAATATTGTAATTTGCATTAATAGGTTTAGTTTTATATAATTAGGATAGTATTGAAAACTAAAAAAAAGCACCAAAATGGTTTTAGATTAAGCAATTTTTGCTTTGGTTTTTCAGAAAAATTAAAGTTTTTCTGAAAAAAGACAATTATATTTATGAATGATTAATTTTTTACCATCTTCTAAATGATTTAGTTGAATCAAGTGGTAAATCCGAAAGATCAAATGAATATTGAATTTTTTAATGAGTACTTTCTAAGAGCGACTTTATCAATAGTGATCATTTTCAAACATGTATAAAAACCAATTAAAAAGTTTTAAATTTATTTAGACTTACATAATACAAAGAGGATATTATGAAGAAGAAAATTAAAGTAATGCTTATTTTTGGAACTAGACCAGAAGCAATTAAAATGGCCCCAATTATTAAGGCGATGGAAAATAACAATCATTTTCAAGAAATTATTGTTGTGACCGGACAGCATAGAGAGATGTTGGATCAAGCTCTTAGTGATTTCAAAATTGTCCCTGATTATGATTTACATTTGATGAAGAAGGAACAAACCTTATCAAGCATAACAATTGATGTTATTAAATCATTAGGAAAAATTTTTGAAAAGGATAAACCAGACATTGTTTTGGTTCATGGTGATACAGCGACAACTTTCGCTGCAAGTGTTAGTGCATTTTATCATAAAATTATTATTGGTCATGTTGAAGCAGGATTACGAACTTGGAATAAATACTCACCTTTTCCAGAGGAAATGAATCGAAGATTAACTGATACGCTCGCGGATTTGTATTTTGCACCAACTATTCAAAGCCAAGAGAATTTGATTTTAGAACATCATAATAGAAATAACATTTTTGTAACTGGTAATACTTCAATCGATGCTCTAAAGTACACCGTTCATAAAGAATATAATCACAGTGTACTAGATAAGGTAACTGAAGGACATCGCATTATTATGCTAACAATGCATCGACGAGAAAACCAAGAAAGTGGTATGGATTCAGTTTTTAGTGCAGTCAAAAATGTAGTTAATCAGTATAGTGATGTTGAAGTTATTTTCCCAGTCCATCTGAGTCCAAAGGTACAAGAGGTTGCCCATCAATACTTTGATGATATTGATAGAGTGCATTTACTACCACCGCTAAATACGGTTGATTTTCAAAATATTGCAGCTCGTAGTTTTTTCATTATGACAGACTCTGGTGGTGTGCAAGAAGAAGCACCGTCTCTAGGGAGGCCGGTTTTAGTTTTACGAGAAAATACAGAACGACCAGAAGGTGTAGCGGCTGGTACTCTGAAATTAATTGGTACTCAGTCTGACATTGTTGAAGAAAACATGCGTTTATTACTCGATGATGAAAATATTTATCAAGGGATGGCAAGTGCTAAAAATCCTTATGGTGATGGTAGAGCGTCTGAACGGATTTTAGATATTATTTATCATCACTTCCAATAGTTTAGTAGGTAATTTATAAATGAAACATAAAATTAGATCATTGACATTAGAAGTTACAATTCTTTTGTTTATTGTTTTTATTTTAGCAATAACAACTCTTGTTGGTTTTCTAGATAAATATCTAATGATTCCAATAACAGTTATAATTTTGATTAGTATTATAACTGGTTTTTTTATTGATCGTATTATTTTAGTGTGGTTAGTAACGATTGTTACATTTATTGGTATTGCATTTGTTTTGAATATTGGTTCGCAAGTCAACGGTATAGTCAAAACTTTATTACTTGTTATATTTCCTTTTTTCGCTACTATGAGCTCATTAATTCGTATACGAATTTTGAGTCGTAGTACATTGATTAACAATCGAAAATTGATTATGCGTAAAATGGAAAAGAAAAATTTGATTACTAAAACACCTACCCAAGTATCACTTAGAAAATATTATGACAAAATTGTCACACAATTTTCTGATAGTGAGCAACTTGTGGTGTTAACCTTAATCTCACTTCCATACTATGAACAACGAGAGTATGCAGATCAAAATCAACTGTTTAAAGTTCTTTCAGATATCTCGGTGTTACTAAAAGATAAACGTCTTCCTAGTGAGCGTATTTTTACTTTTGATAATAATGAATTTATTATTGTGAGTCTAAGAATGGAAGAAGACGAGGTTAATGCATTAAATGTTGAGACTCGCAAACAACTTAATGACATATATTTTATGCTTAACGGAAAAAAACATGAACTACGTTATCAATTTGCGAGTATAAAGCTAGATCAACAGCACCCTTTAAATTTTGATGATGTATTGAAAAAGCTTTATAGAAATCTAGAAACGGATTTAATTGATGAATACTTATTATAAGGATTAAAAAATGACAGAAAGCAATTTCGTACTGATTTCATGGTTAGTGACAGGCATATTTTTTACAAGTTTCGTTATCCTCTTCGTTTGCTTATGGATAATTTATTACAAAGTGATTGACACTTTTAAAGTGGAGGGCGAATGAATGAATTTTATCCAAACAATTATGATATTAGCAATTATATCCATTTGGATAGCTACTGGTTTGGGACTGATGATCCTATTTAGCGCAACCCATTTTTGGTTAACCACTATTAAGAAAGAACGTCAAAAAGTCTTTAGATTAGCAACTTATCCTAAAATTACTATCGTGGTCCCTGCTCACAACGAAGAGGTTGTGATTGCTCAAACTATTGAATCCATAATGAATTTAAATTATCCTAAGACACAGTTAGAATTACTGTTATATGCGGATAATTGTCAAGATGACACATATAATCAAATAATAAGTGTTGTGTCATTAGAAAAGTATAAACATATTAGTGCTCAAGTTATTCAAAGAACCGGAACGGGTGGTAAGGCAGGTGTACTGAATGATGCTCTAAGTATTGCCACAGGTGAGTGGATTTGTGTGTATGATGCCGATGCAATGCCTGAAAAAAATGCACTTCACTTTTTAGTAGAGAAAGCTTTGGAAAATCCTGAGAAGTATGGGGCCGTTTTTGGTAGAAATAAGACCAGAAATTATAAACAGAATTTTTTAACAAGGTGTATTAACTTGGAAATTGTTAATACACAAAGAATTCATCATGTAGGTTTATGGCACCTATTCAAAATTGGTCGAATCCCTGGTACAAATTTTATCATCAAAACTGATTTTGTTAAACATATTGGTGGTTGGGATAATGGAGCATTGACTGAGGATACAGCCATCTCGTTCAAAATAATGCAAAGTGGGAAGCTAATTGCTTTGGCACACAATTCAGAAGCTTTCCAACAAGAACCGGAGACAGTGTCAGCTTATTACCACCAACGCAAACGTTGGGCAAAGGGGAATTATCAGGTGATCTTGGATAATTTCAAACATTTATTTGATAGGAGCGTTTGGCGAATAAAGTGGGAAGTATTCTATTATATTAGTACATTTTTTTGGTTTAATGCTGCAATCGTCATTTCTGATATTATTTTTGTGGCTAACATAGTGACTTGGGGAATCAGTATGTTTAATCCAAGTACCCATATTTTATTTACAATTGGTAGTAATAACATTGAACTTGCGAATTTATTGATGATAAATTGGTTTTTGATGGTTGGTATTTATCTATTGCAAATCAATATAGCGCTCGCGAGCCAATTTGGACAACTAACGGTAAAGAATCTATCAGTTGCACTGATATCATATGTAACATATGCTCAACTATTTATTGTTGTTTCTGTTGTATCTGTGGTGTCTGTGCTTTTGGACCATATTTTACATAGAGATGGTACAAAATGGTACAAAACAAAAAGATTTGGTGATTAAAGGAAGTATAGATGTCTAAAAGAATTTTATCGTTTGTTTGGTTTTTTATTGTTATATTACTTTTTATTTTTTCTGTGATGTATATAAAAGAAGAAAGCTCACAACACAATAAACAACAAATTTATAATCAATGGCAATATAAGTATATTGTTAAAACTTCTCAAGGAAGTTATGTCAATACTTCAGCTAATAGTAAAAATCGCATTGCTTTGTCTGAAGCTCAGGGATATGGCATGTTAATTTCTGTATTGAATAATCAAGATAAGGCTTCAGAAAGTCAATTTCATGATTTTTTTACTTACTACACTCATCATCGAATAAAGGGAACAAGTCTTATGTCTTGGCGTTATATTAATGGAAGCAAGACACAAAAACAAACTGATTTAAATAATAATGCCACCGATGGTGATTTATATATTGCTTATGCATTAATTTTAGCCTCTGAAAAATGGTCACAGCATAAACCTCTTTATAAAACTACTGCAAAACAAATTTTGAATGATATTTTAACATATAATGTTAATCACAATAACAATATTTTGACAGTGGGTAATTGGGCAAATGCTTCATCAAAGTATCAAAATTTGATGAGAACCTCTGATGTTTTACCCTCCTTTTTTGATAAATTTTATAAGTTTTCAAATAATTCACAATGGAGGCTAATTAAAACTAAAATGCTTGATAGCCTTTATCAAGCTAGTCATAAAAGCAAAGTTGGTTTAGTTCCAGACTTTATCCAAGTGACGAACGGAAATAAAGTACATTCTTTATCTCAGGATAAAAACCTAAAATTAAATAAACATGATGACGATTATTACTACAATGCATTTCGAGTCCCATATAATTTAGCAATTAACAAAAATAAAAGTAGTAAAGAAAAACAAGTATTGACAGAAATGATGAAATTTTTTAGTTCTCTTCAAAAAATAAGTGGTGGTTATACTATGTCTGGTAAACCACTCAATAAATTTCAATCAACTAGTATTTCAGCTCCAATATTTTATGCTTCTTCAATTAGCCAAAGATGGCAAACACTTCATCGTGAACAATCATTTGTTTTGGATTATGGCAGTTTAAATCATAATTACTACGACGATACTTTATTGGTTTTGGTACTGTTCAGTTAAAAATGAAGCTCCTCTTGTAAAGTTCCTTTGTTTTTCAAATTTATTAAAAACAAAGAAAAAAGATAACTAGACTAGACAAAACAAAACAAGCATTTCAAAGACTAGCACCGTACCAAAGATGTGGTTGTTTTCGAATGATTGTGAAGAAAAGATTAAAAAAAACAGAATAAGGATGCTATTAGTTATCTGATAAAAGATTGATTTTAGTGTAGAAAGAGAACTATTTGTTACTTAAGAAGTTGTATTTATTAATTCCTCTGGTCCCTAACTTATTGTATTAGTTGGCTTTTCTATAAATATAATATTAAAGCGATGGAGAAGTTTTTAAATGATAGTATTACAGTATCAATTCAGGCTTTGGAAGGAATGAGAAATTACTCCTCAGTTCCTAAATATATAGTAAAAGATTCTGACGATCTTTTAAAGTTATATAATTCTCAAAAAAATGGACTCCAAAATAATGATGTAAAGAAATATTATAAACTTCAATTGGAAGTTAGTAATATGAATATACAACATGGTCAAGTGGGAGAGTTTTTAGAGTATGAAAAATAGAGAACATATTTAATAGTGAAGGAGTTAATATGAGTGTAATTACACCAGCCCCAGTTCCAGCAAGTAATGATAATTTCTATAAAGAAATTGAACAATTACAAAGTAGTTTTAAACAAGAACAAAGTAAAATTAAAGTTGATGTCGAAAAAGAATATAAGCGACTAAAAAAACAAACTGTAAAAAAAGAACAGCACTAACTAATATAGAGTTTGATTTTATCAAGCTCTTTTTTATTGTAATAATGCCAAATAATTAGACGCAAAATGAGCTATTAGAATGGAAAGTCAACAAAAAAACTAACTCAAAATAATTATTTAATGGATATTTACTGACCTTTATGTGAAATAGAAGGTGGGATAAAAACAGCGAAAAAGAGCGTATTGAAGCTAATAGACCTTCACCATAAGATTTTTTACGCCATTCTATCAAAAAACTGACAAAAAGACTAGCAATCCTTTTTATAAGGGATTTTGAAGATTACAATGTCAAAAATTAACCAGAAAACTAACCAACAATAAGATGTGTGTAAAATATTATAGAATAAAGGATTACTATTTAATTATAAGTGGCCTATTATTTTCAAGACATTAGATGTTTTGATGTATTTTGAGAATAATGGGATGGTTTTACTTAGGATGAGAAAAAAGAAGAAGCTTATTAGATAAGCAGATTATCGTATATAGCATTTTCTTAAATACTTGCAAGCTGGTTGAGAATTTAAAGTAGCGAGATTGAATGTTCTGTATGTTTATTATATTCTAATTTTTCCAAATTTTCTATACGTATAAGACATTTTATGTTATGATTAAGTTATAGAAATAATAAAATCGGTAAGTATTTTTCATAATCATGAGATTGCCATGAATGATAGCTTCAATTATTTGTATAATCGTTGCAAAATATGTATTTAGATGTTGTTCATTACTTTATTTAAAAAGGAGAAGTGTTATGCGTAAGAAAAAATTGGGTATTGCCATATTATCACTTTCAGTATTAACATTTGTAGGAATCACTGCTAAAGCTGATGATGTGACTTCACCGAAAATTAAGGTTTTACCAAATGGTGAAGTTAAACTAAGTGCTCCGAAGAGTGCAGAGAAGGTCATTACAGATGACGATAAACAAGTAAAATATCAAGTAGACAGTGCAATTGATTTACAAAATTTAACAACTGGAACAAATTTTACAACACCAATCACAGTAGATAGTCAAATAGTTTCAAATGATGGAACTACAACCAAAGGTACTACAACAATTACTACTGATTTAAGTCAAGCTGAAGTGGTTAATGAAAACAACGACTTGGGAGTAAATTTTGGCAGTATTGCTTGGCAAAATATTTTTGGGACAAAAGTTTTTGCTAATTCTCAAAACCAAAATGTTTCAGATAAAACATATTCAATTTCCTTCAGGCTAAATATTTCATGGACGATATCTAACGGATACGCGGGACTTACAACTGTGTCTGGAGGTTATGGTACTGCTGTAGATAAAGTTTATGTCTCTGCCTCTTCAGTCACTACATCTACCTCCGGTCAAATCAAAGGAACTTCAGGCTATTCCCAACAGGTAAATGATAAAAATATGGGGATTAGTTCTTCGTGGACAATTACACGTAACTATAAACCAGTAAAAGTTCCTGCTTCTGGGGCTCTTGTTGGAGCAACTTATTATGCTACTTTGAAACGTGGAAATGATACATGGAAATTTCAAACAACTAACCGAGCTTATTAGACTAAGAGGAGAAGTTTCATGAAAACTAAATTAATAAAAAAGTGGTATCTACTAGTTTTATTCTTTATTTGGATTGGAACTATGTTTTTGCCTTCTACAGTAAACCAAGAGAAACTGGATACGGTTTTTTACATTAGTAAAAGTAGAGAAGATTTCTTTTATCTTTTGATAAATCAGATTCCTTATGATACCATTGTTTTAATATTGATGATTTCTTTGTCTGTATTTTATACTTTAAAGAATCACTACTTTGGGAAGTACTTTGCTTTTGCTAGTTTAACTCTTTATATTAGTGTATTTATCATAAGAATACCCTTATCATTTATTTTTGTGAAGCCTTTTGAGATTAATAGTGCTTATGGGGGGCTTTCAAGATTTTGGGCTTTTTATGGCTCGGGATATGTTATGACTTCCATACTTGGACTTATTTTCTTGTTTAGTCTATTGTATTATGCTTTATTTCAATTGAGAGATAAATCAGATAATAAGTCATAAAAATATATTCTCTTATGAGTAAGAGATGGCACAATATTTTCTGAAATGAAATCAAAAAAACTACTAAACAGGATTAGTTTAGTAGTTTTCTTGTGTATTTTAATTGATCGATTATACGCCTTTACGCCAAACTTCATGAGAACGGTTCATGAAGTAGAATAGGAATAGTAAAACAATGGAACCAATAAATAGTGTAGTAATAAATGGAAGGGGAGAGAATCCTTTTTCCCTTGAGTAACCAATGATTGATTTTAGAAAGTTGAACCACTTATTTTTCATTGCTGAATTTCCAAGTTGTATAAGAATTGAAAGTACTATAGGAATACTCATTACCAAAAGTAAAATAATAATTTTTTTAAATCCAGAAAAAATATCATTAAAAGTTCCTAGTACTAATCCTAATGAGGAAAAGAAAAATAGTAGAATGAATACCAAGAGAAGAGAGAGTAAAAAGTTATCTGAATGGTAGGCATCTTTAGAGATTAAGAAAATTGTTAGATTAAATTTATCGACTGAGATTTTTGATAGTAATAGTGCAATGATAGAACTCATAAGTGAAGAAATAGCTATCACAGATAAATTAACCATAAAAATGGAAAAACGTTTAAGACCACATTGAATAAAAAATTTGAAATCTGAATTCATACTTAGGAAAGAAATAATAATTGAGAAAAATACTATCGGTATGAGCACATCAGATGAAACTGGATCGCTACTTCCAGAAAAGTATAGTCCAAAAACTGGAAAGAGGATTCCAAATAAAATCCACCAGATAAAGAAAATACCTAAAGAGATTAATTGGTGAATGAGTATATATCGAGTTGCTACTTGAAATTTCATATTAATTTCCTTTCTTTTTACTTGCAATTTTCATAAAGTAATCTTGTAAACTCATAGATTCTATTTTTATGTTACCCATTTTTTTCTGAGGTAACTCTCCTTTGACATAAGCGGTAAGAGAACCTCCCAGAGTTGTTTTTTCTAAGATTTGTAGTTGCTTTGTGAAAGTTTCCACCTCTTCAATAGATCCCGTGACTATATGGGTGTTTTCTAATATATTTTCGACACTATCGTCTTTGATAATTTTGCCTTTATCTAAAATGATTACTTTCTCAAGTAGATTTGATATTTCTTCAATTAAGTGTGTTGAAATAACAAAGGTTCGTGGATTTTCTTGGTATGTTTCTATTAAATAGTTATAAAACAATTCACGATGATTAGCATCTAGACCAAGAACTGGCTCGTCTAGGAAAATATACTCACAGGGCACACATAATGCAATGATGAGTTTAGCTATGCTTCTATAACCTGTTGAGAGCTTATTCATTCTTTTAGTAGGTTCCAACTCAAACTCTGATAACATTTCATTAGCGAGTCTCCAATCAAAATTACCATAAAAACCCTCCATTAAATGAAATAAAGATTTTATTTTTAGTTTTGATGGGTAAAGGTCATCCTCGCTCATTAGATGGATATTATTTAATGATTTTTCATTTTCAGTAACAAGTCGACCATCAAGAGTTATTTTACCTTTGGTATCAAAAATTCTATTATTAATAATATTCAATAAGGTACTTTTACCCGCACCATTATTTCCCAAAAGTCCATAAATTTTTTCTGCTTGAAAATTAACAGAAATATTATTTAAGACATTTTTTTTACCATATGTCTTATAAAGATTTTCAATAATTAAACTCATTTTTCATACCCTCTTTCTACTAATTCTATTAGTTGTTCTTGACTAATATTTAATTTTTTTGCTTCATCAAGGACTTTAAGTAGTTCTTTATTTATAAAATTATCTTTTCTTTGATTTAAAACTTTTTGTTGTGCGCCAATTGTAACAAACATTCCTAATCCTCTTTTCTTTTCGATTAGTTTTTCTTCTACTAATTGATTCATGCCTTTTAATATCGTTGCGGGATTGATTTTGTAATTCTTTGAAATTTCAGTAGTAGAAGGAATTTGAGTTCCTTCTGCGTAGGAACCATTAAATATGCCTTCAGAAATTTCTTCAGCTACTTGTTGATACAAAGCAATATCACTATCAAAATTAAATTTCATATGTCTCCTTTCGTTAATTGGTTAGTTGGTTATGTAACTAAGTATATATCGTTTTGATTATTATGTCAAGTTCTAAAGTATAAAAGTTTTTTTTAATGTCAAATAAAAAAACTACTAAACTATTGAAGTCTAGCAGTTTTTTATAAGTTCAAATAAGAATTATTGTTGTTTCTGATAATATTCATTCATGACTAATTGCTCTAAGGTAAAGTTTTTAGTTGAATGGGCATATTCTAGCTCATTGATTAATTCATTTATGGATAAATTCTTTAAAAAAGAAACGCAAGCGTTTTGCTCGATAACAAGTCCACGACTTATTTTTATTAATATATTCTTGCATTTTCTAAGTTGATTATTTTTATTATTGACAAGATGTTTAATTTCAATAGTAGTTTTATAATCGTTATCTCTGAGTTTCAAAACAAGCTCTAATGCTTTAGAATTACTTAACCCTAAGATGTGATGTAAAAAATTTAAAAGTCTGCTATGCAGTCCTTTAATGCTCATGCCAGTTATACTTTTAATTTTGTCAAAAGAATAATTTCTAGTTAAAAGCATTTCTAATTTTGGAGTTGAACAAAATAAGAGTGAAGCGATAATATTGGCTTCATCTTCAAATGGTAAAACGTCATCAGAATATTTTCCTGAAAATTTTGAAGTAAATACCTTTTTATTATCTTCTAACTTATGAAAATATAAGTGAGTAAGCTCATGTAATATAGTGAATTTGATTCGAGTTAAAGGCATTGATTGATTAATAAATATCAATGTTCTATCTTTTTTAGGCATTGTTAAACCAGAAGTTCTATGCACTAAACTATCGTCTAGGATGATAAAATCAGGATTCTGTACAAGGTCCTTATAGATAATTTCATTTTTTTTAGATTCAAAAAACGAAAAATTAATATTGTAATTGGACTCAAAGTATAAAATTATATCTTTAGGAAAGATTTTTGATACTGGTATTTGACTTTGAGCCGAAATTTGATTAAGTAGTTCATTAGCTAGATTTAGACACTTATTATAAACGTTAGAATCAACAACTCTATATTCAACTTTTTTCATAGAGTAATATTATTTTTTCCAGATAGAATCGTCATTCAATCGTTCTTTAGCGTATTTCATTAAGTCTTTAATAGCTTCATTGAATTTTACTTGTTCATCAGGTGTCATATCTTCACGTTCCATACGAAAAGCAGCGATAAGTTCATTTTCTTCATCACTATAATCAGAATTTGGTACATTTTCACGACCCAATAAATAATCAACGCTGACATTAAAATATTCTGCCAACTCGTCTAATCGTTTTGTGGAAGGATTCTGTCTTTTATAGCTTGAAATTGTGTTTCTAGGGTATCCTAGTTCACGTTCAATTTGATTCATTGATTTATTGGATTTTTTAATAAGTTCTTGAAGTCTTTCATAGAGCATTTTAAACAGTTACTCCCTTCATTAGTAAAAAAATAAAAATTTTTTATAAAAATACTTGACATGTGTAGTTAAATAATATACAATATTGAATGTAGTTAATATAACTACAAAAAAGAAGCGGAAGCGCGCTGAGGCAACTCCCACTAAAATGTTAAATTAATAACCTGAACATTATTAATTTTAACATTTTTGAAGGAGATAAGTCAATGCAAGCACTAAGTTTTAAATCAAACTTTATACAATTGAATAGCTGTGTGTTAAGTCACGTGGCAGGTGCTTGTTCCATTTATCTAACAAGCTAGGGGAGAGAGCCGATGAATGCACCCCGATAACCGAAAGGTCGTATTGTCGTGAGACATTCTGAATATACCGTTTAAGGGGGAGTATGCTGTCAATGAGAGACACTATATTCTCTCTTTTAATTAAAATATGAACAAATAAAGTTTAAATAATTGTCCGAGATGACAAAAAACTAGTCGCTTAAACTATTAGAAATGGCAGTTTTTTATTTAAGAAAAATAATGGTTTTAGTAAAAATCTATCTTAATAAATTTAATTCACTTAGGGATTTGTTGATACTGTCCGTAGGAAATTTGATTTATAACTAAGATAGATTTTTTTATGGGAATATAATTTAATAGGCTAGAGTAATTACTTTATAAGTAATGGTGCTGGTTCAAATCCAGTTGTTCCCTTAATGAAAAAAGAATGGAGATTTTATGGAAAGTTTTTCTGAAAGGTTAATTCATTTAAGACACAGCAATAATTTAACACGAAAACAAGTGAGAGAGAGTTTAGATATTAATGAATCAACATATAATCGTTGGGAAAATGGAAGTAGAACACCTGACAATGAAACTATTGTAATATTTGCTAACTTCTTCAAAGTTACTCCTATGTATATGCTAGGAATTAGTCACCTTAGAAATGGTGAGGAATATTTACTAGATGTTTTAGAAAATATTGAATATGATGATACTATTGAAGGATTGAAAGCTAAAACTGGTTTAGCAGAATATCGAAAAAATTACACGTTGTAATATATTTGTTGCTAAAAGAGACGAATCGAGAAACAATGTTAATTAACTTTTAACAAACCATTTGGTTTGTGATATAATAAACTTAAATTAGAGTAAAGATAGGAATGCATTTATGAATAAGAATTTGAACCCTTTAAATTGGACTAAAAAACAACAAATTATTGGTGGAGCAGTTGCGATTGTTTTAATCGGTGGTGTTACTACTGGAATAGTTAATCATGCAAATCATCAAGCAAAAGAAAGAAAAATTGAAGCTTTAAAAAATAAAAAAATTAAACTTTGTAAGGCTAGGGCCGAAAAAGCAAAACAACTTGAAAAATCTAATGAAGCAGACAGTAAGAAATTACTAGATATTACTGAAAAAACTCCTACTGACAAGAATATTAAACTAGCTGAAGCTTCAATTCTTAAAGTTAAAAATGCTGAAGTAAAAAAAGCTTTTGACAATCAAGTAGTTGGTATTAAAAATCGTGTGAAGTTGGAAACTGAAGCTAAGACAGCCGTTAGTAACTATCAAAAAGACGCTATGAATCAAGATAAGTATAAAACAGCTCAACAAGCTGTAAATAAGCTTACAAGCTCTTATTCAAAAGGTTTGAAAGATACGTTGAACAAACAACTTGCGACTTTTAAGAAACAAGCTGATGACGCTACAAAAGCACAGCAAGCTAAGAGTGCAAGTGATTCAAAAACGAAGGTAACCAACACCAATAAAGAACAATCAGATTCAACTGGAAATACAACTAATAATAGTAACAATGCTAATACAGGTACTGATTCACAAAGCACAGTAAATAATGATGTTGCTAGTGGTTCTAATTTTTACGGTGGAGGAAGTCAAAATAACTATTCACAAGGTGGTTCAAATACTTTTCAAAACAATACTAATTCAGGTTCAAGTAATCAAGGTCAAGGAAATAGTGGACAAAATAATTCTAATTCAAACACAGGTGGGAATGGTTCTAACACAAATAATGATGGTTCTAATGGGGGAAACTCAGGTCAACCAACACATACTTCAAAATATTTAGGTTGGGTATCAGTTGACGGAGTGAGAAGATATTCTCAAACTTTCAATACTTTAGGTGAAGCTCAAAGCTATGTAGATGCTACAGTAAATTCAGCTGAAGTTATTAATTTAGGATTTGAACATAGTATAAGATATGGTGTTGAGCCTGCATAAAATATTTTATTTATTTAAAAAATCACTTTCTTAAATGAGAGTGATTTTTTCTTTAAGCGAACGAATTAGTACGGTTGAATGGGGTTCAAGTCCCTACGTTCGCATAAATTGACCGAGATGTCATTAAACTAATAAAGAAAGGTGGAAATATGATTAAAATTCCAATTAACGCAACGAAACTCTTAGGTTCAAAAGTTACTGTCGATAAGACCATTGAACCAGTCGCACCAAGAGCAGGTGTTGAATCAGGTTATACCAAGTATAGTGCTACAAGTCCATTACAACCGCAAGGTTTTGAATTACGTGTACCAAATGGTAAAGGGGCTAAACCTACTCGCCGTCAAGAAGTTGTTTTGACAGATGTCACGGTTGCTTATGTTCGTAATCGCACACCAAAAGGCAAATATTCACAAGAATATGTTGTTTATGCTGAAGCGCTCAAATTAGCGTAATTATAGGGGGAAATTAAATGTCATTAAAGTTAAGTAAAATTTTTGAAAAAGAAAACAAGTTGACTGAAGAAATCGGTGATTTTGATAAAGCATTAGGTAAAGTTTTGTTCTTGCATGCTGAACCAGTAATGATCTTTGAGGACGGAGAACCAAATGAAGAAACTGGTGAAATTAAACGTTATCCAACGGATAAAGTTGATTATTATGAGGTCAACATTTATTCTGACGCACAAGACAAGCAAATTGTTGTAAAAATGCCTGCTGAAGCTGATTTTTCGGGGCTTGAATATGAAGATGAAATTAAATTGACGAATCGCTCAATTAATTTTTGGTCTGATAAAGAACTCGTACCTACTGGAAACGGTCAGTTCCGAACGAATTACTTTTCAGGTGAAAAATGGAATGCTGAAGGGATTGAAAAAGTGGGTAAATCTAATTCAAAACCTGAACAATCTCCAAAGCCTGAACCTAAAAACAATGAACCGAAGAAATGATAAATGGCAAAACGTACAATAAGTAAAGGCTCTCGTTTAAAGCTTAGAGATAAGTATGACCGTGAATTTTTTGTATTGATTACTGGTTTACTTTTCGCTAGTCCTGTAGGGTTCTTTTATAAAAATTTTGAAACCTTGCCACCAAAAGTGCTAGCAATTTATGCTGTAGATATTCTGCTCATTGCATTTTCGGTGGCTTTTGGTTTATTGATTTTGCTTTATCACAAGTTCCTTTTCTTTTCAAAAAACAATTATAAAAGATTGTTACTGAACTATGTTGTGAAGCATGGTTTAGTTGAAAAAGAAATGGTTAAAGATGAAAAAGGAAGTCATGAAAAGTTAAAACTAGCGCCTATTTATCTGAAGCAACCTAACACGTATGAATTACATACATATTTTCCAATTGACGGTGGAGTTCATCAAGAAAAATTTCTTGATTTAGCTGACGGTTTAGAAACAACTTTTTTTGCCGATTATCAAGAACAAAATTTTATTAATGAAAGTAAAATTCTTTCTAAAAAAGCATTTGTTGAGTATGTTTTTGCTATTGACGGAGAACGTAATCGTATTTCAGTTAATGATGTCATAGTCGATAAAAAATTAGGTTTAAAATTAATGAATGGGGTTTACTGGAATTATGAAGCTGACCCACATATGCTTATTGCAGGTGGTACTGGGGGTGGCAAAACCGTTCTTTTGATGTCAATTTTATCAGCCCTTGCTAAAGTAGGACATGTTGATATATGTGACCCTAAACGTTCTGACTTTGTGGGAATGAGAGATGTTCCAGTTTTTGAAAATCGTGTGTTCTTTGATAAAGAGTCTATGATTGAGTGTTTACGTTCAAAAATGCAATTTATGGACGAACGCTATGATTATATGACAAATCACCCTGATTATAAGGCAGGGAAACGATATTCTGATTATTGTTTGACACCTGAATTTGTACTTTTTGATGAATGGGCTGCTTTTATTTCTAGTTTAGATTTTAGAGAATTTGATGAAGTAATTCAAATTTTAACTCAAATTGTTTTAAAGGGTCGTCAATCAGGGGTCTTCTTAATTCTTGCCATGCAACGTCCAGATGCTGAATATCTGAAATCAGCTTTACGTGATAACTTTATGAAACGGTTGGCGGTTGGTCGTTTGACTGGTTCAGGTTATCGTATGGTCTTTGGTGATGAAAATGAGAAAAAAGTTTTCAAATACATCAAGGGTAAAATTGGTCGTGGCTATGTTGCCAATAATGGCGAACTTGCACGTGAATTTTATAGCCCTTCTGTACCATTTGATAAAGGCTATGATTTTCATGAAGAGCTTTCAAAATTACCAGTTTTAGCTGATACTACTGAAGTTCAGCTTGAAGCTCCACCAATTTCTAACGTTGAACAGGAACGAGCAGAAAGTGAGCTTTTGGAAGAAAAATTTTATACGATTACCTCTTTATCTCGCAAGTTGGGTCAACCGTCAAAAACTGTGAAAACAGCCATAGAGCGTTTAACAAGTGGCGGATATTCTATAAGTGAAAAATCACCTTACAATGAAGATGATTTTATTGCTTTACAAACTGTTTTCTTAACCAAAGAAACAGAAGAATGTACTTTGAATGAAGCCGTTGATACTGTCTTAGCTGATGAAGCAGAGTTTGAAAAAGAATTTGTGACTTTTGACAAAGAAGTTGCCTAGTTTGAAAATGAGGTAAAAATAATGGCAGAAAAAAGTGTTAGAGTAACTATTTCAAAGGATAATAAAACGACGGAATTGACCCTTAGAGGGGTTGCTGTTAAAGACTTTGAAAAGCTATTCTTTGCTGTTCAAAATCAAATGAAATCTTGTGAAAAAAAGGAAGATAAACACCACGCAATCGGCGGTGAGTAAATGATAGGAACTTGTTTCCGTTTGTCTTTAGACAACTTGCCGTAGGCAAGCCATTTTCCACGGTCGAATTGCCCTCGCAAACGGTAGTGCGCGACAGCGGTTTATTCTTGAAAGAATTGGAGGAAAAACTATTGGGTTTTGTTTTAAGGCTATTGCGTTTTAAACGTAATGCTTTTTTTGAAAAAGTGCAAGAACGTAAGCATAGCTCCGAGCGTAGCGTAAGGAGTGAGCGTGTGATTGCACGGCTGACGGCTTGCCGTCAGCTTGGACTTGACCCCCCAAATGCTAAGACTAGGAGTTTGTTATTTTGATATTAAATGGTTGATATAAAGGCATTTTAGTTTATTAGTTTTTGTGAAAAAATGATATATTATTTTGTTTGGCTACCAATTTAGCTACCAGAAATAAATTACTTTTAAAAAAATATTGTATAATAAAACAAAGATGTAATTTGTTTAGGAAGTGAAAAAATTTATGAGTAAAGTAACAGGACTTCAAATAGTAGTCCCTAATACTGAGTTTAGGTTAAATACAGGGAATGGTGGAAATTCTCAAAGCTTTAAATCTTTGAATGAATTAATAGATACTCTAAGAATAGCGATTGTTGATTGGAAAAGGGCGGAAGGAAGAGGAAAGGTGGCTTTTAAATTTTCTGAAACTTACGCTGAAGTTCTTGAGTTTATAGAAAAAGATTTAATTTCAGGGATTAGTGAAGAAAATTTAAATTCAAGAGAAGATTTATTTAAGTTTTTTAATCAATTTGTTAATAAGCAGGGAAACTCGTGGAGTTTCATATGGCAATTCTCTTACAGTAATTATCATCCTACTTTTGATATTCAACCTCCTCTATTATCGGAGGTAAATGGAGATAATTATAAGGCTGGTTATAAGATTTTAAAAAATACCTCTGTTGAAGCTTATAGGGAATTTTTTGAACTATTTAGAAATAGTGGTCAGTTAATTAATAATCTTAACTCCAGTAATAAAGCAAAAATTGAAGGTTCACTTGCATTTCTGTCTATCAAGGTTCAGAATAAGGCTATTCTTGGATTAAATACTAATCTTGATGAAAAAGGAGCAGATCTAATTGTAAAGATGAGTCAAGTCTCTTCAATTATTGACTCTGCAAGAGTATCATTTGAAGACGAAACTCAAAAATATTTAGAGGCACAAAAAGATCGGTTTGAAAAAGCAGATGCGGAACATGTTATTTATATTGAGGAATTAAAAGATAATCTTACTGATTTTATCAAAGAAAAAAGAGAACAGGTTTCAAATCTCGAAGATTCTTATGAGCAAAAATTGAAGTTAAAAGCTCCGATAAAGTTCTGGGAAGATGAAGCAAAAAAATATAAAATGAGTGCAATATATTGGTCAGTAGGAGCGGTTATTTCAGGATTATTAATAATTTTGACAGGGCTATGGATATTAAAAATAGGTGAGCAAGATTTAGATAAGTTGAAAAATATAAGCATAATTCCTATTTATTTTGTTCCAATTGCTCTTATTTCTTTGTTGATTTATATCTTAAGAACTTTGATAAAAATTGCAATTTCTAATCAGCACATATCAGTAGAGTACGCTCAAAAAGCAGCATTAACTGATTATTATTTATCTATGATTCAAGAAGGACATTTAGGTATTAGTATCGAAGAAAAACAATTACTTTTACCTACAATCTTTTCAAAAATTGATAGTGGTCTAATTAAATCTGATTCTACAGGAGATTCTGATATTACTGAGTTATTAAAAATACTTGTAGCGAAGAAATAAAATATAAATGTTCATAATACTATACAAAATAACACCATAAGTTATAACTTATGGT
The DNA here is from genome assembly GCF_011800585.1 of Lactococcus sp. EKM203L. NCBI lineage: Bacteria > Bacillati > Bacillota > Bacilli > Lactobacillales > Streptococcaceae > Lactococcus > Lactococcus sp. EKM203L. The sequence goes on along the minus strand of NZ_JAALEQ010000003.1, from coordinate 464,435 downwards.
GTTATTTTGTATTCTCGCCCCCTGCGACAAGGGTCGAGCAAATTGCTCGAATTAGATTAATCTCTATTTTTAAAATAATCTTTGAGCCAAGTAGCTATTATTTCTTTATCATTTTCTGTGGGATTATTTTCTCTAATAATATTGAAGATTTCATCAAGGTCACCAGTTCTTCCTGCTAGATAGTCAGGAGTAACATCAAGAGCTTTTGCTAGTCTTTGTATAGTCTCTTCTTTCGGAGTTCTTTTACCACGTTCCCACTGACTATATACTGGGTAAGATACACCTAGTTTTTCAGCTACTTGAACCATAGTTAAGCCTTTTTCGAGGCGAATTGTTTTTAATCGGTCTTTTAACATAGTTCCACCTTGACAAATGTATTCAAAAAGAATACAATATCGATATAGTCTTTTTGAATACATTTGGTTAATTTGAATTATTTTTATAAAAGTATAGGAGGTGTTGCTTAAATTTTTTAATAATAAAAACAACGATTAAACTTTCAAAAAGCATTAATCGCATAAAAATTTCAATAATTATATTATAGCATGAAAGGTAAGATTTTAAAATGGAAGAAAAAAATTTTGAACTGCACGATTTACTTGGAAGTATGAACACTATTGCTACGGTAATGCTAGTAGGACAAACATTAGATAGTGGGTTTTATGATAATTCAAATAATATGAAAAAATTTATTTTCAGGTTTATGTGAAATGACAAAAACATATGCTGATACGATGTTTGAAAAAGGAGCAGAGCTTGAGCGTAATGAACATGTACGTGAGGAAAATATGATTGAAAGTCTTGATCGTTATAAAGAAAAATTAGCTTTAAAAAAGTTTCGTGAAGATGGTCATGTAGCTCCTTATGCCGATACCAAAAAAGAGATTAATGAATTATAAAGAACTTGTTGAAGCAGTTGACCGCCCTTATAATACCATTCGTAAATGGCGTGGAGAAATTACTAAGATTTCAGGAAACGAATTTAATCGAATTAAAGTTAGAAATGGTAGAGGGCGTAAAAATAGAACCGTTTATGATTTCGATGAGCTAGATGTAAAATGCTTTAAAGAGTTTGATAGATTGCTAAAAACTGGGAAAAATAAAGTGGAAGCAATTCGTGAAGTTTTTGGGAATAAGGAAGTTGAAGAACTTCAAAAAGAACAAAGTGATTTTGAGCTATTGAAGCGACAAGATAAGGCTTTACGTGGTCAAATTGTCGCCCTTTCAAAAAGGATACAAAGCCAACAAAGTGAGCTTGATACTTTGAGAACAAATACAAGTGACCTAACTGAACGCATAAAAAACCTCGAAAATAGAGGATTGATAAATAAATTTAAAAAGAAATAATGGAGGTGCTCTCATGGCACAAATTAAAATCAATATTGAAAAAGCAGACCAAGAAATTCTAGAACAAATTAAGAATGCAAAAGAGTTATACGTTAATGCTGAACCTGTAGAAAAAACAAAATGGGATAGTGAAACAAAAACTTCTGTTCCTGACGGTTATCGCACAGAGATTCAGATTATGGATACGGGTATTCCGATTTTCCGTCAAACCTTTTTAGTGAAAACCATGGATAAACCAGCAGTTTCCATTAATGACAAAGTCGCTTTAGAAGTGACGAATAATGGGTATTATTTTACAAAAAATGAAGTTATCCCTTGGTATTCAGGAATTTTGAAAAAAGCAAGTAAGGGACAAGATTTAAATAAATAATGGATAAAATCAGTTTCAGAGAGTGCGTTGTGGTCTGACTACGTAGCCTGTCGCCCTACAGGCGATAAGGGCGAGTAGTCAGAAGCTCCGCTAACAAGGCGCTCTCGATAAGAAACTGATTTTATAAAATTAAATTTTAATTAAAAAGATTGTGAAATTAGCTTGACTTTGTAGCAAAAATCGCCTGCATAGTATGTAATGGCGAATGACTTTTAATTGGTATAGTTAATAACGCGCACCCTGTAACTCCGTCTAGGGTGCGCGAAGCGAGGATTGAAAATAAAGTAAAAAATAGAGTGATTTTTACACAGGGGGTACTTTTGTGTAAATCCTATACAATTCTGACAATTTGAAAGAAAGGAGGTAAAATGGCAAAAAATGGGAAGCGATTTAGAACATGGAATATCACATTAAATTATGACTATGAAATTCACAATGAAAAAGGGAAATTAATATCTTCAATGACTGCTGAAGAATGGAAAAATAAAATACGTCAGCTCATTGCTTTTAATACTGATGATGGCTGGTGTGCTTATGTTTTTCATGAAAAAGATATTTTAGAAGACGGTTTATCTAAACCATTACACGTCCATATTTTGAAAAACTTTAAAGAGGCAAAAACACAAACAGCAGTTATGAAAATGTTTAATGTCTCTCGTGAGGCAAATTGCACGAATGCTCGAAGTATTACAAGTTCCGCTAGATATTTAACACATAGAACCAGTCAAGCAATGGATGACGGCAAACATCAATATAATATTGATGAAGTTCAGACTATCAACTGTGATTATCTTGAACTAATTAAAAACAAGTCAGATAGGACGATTTCTCAAAAGGAAGTAGATGAAATTGTTATGGGGCTGTCAATAGATATTGGGAATGGTAAATTATACTGGTTAAAAGCACGTGAATTATTGATAGATAAATTTGACGAAATTGAAGGGATAAAACTTTGGAATAAATACAGTCGAATATTTGAAAAAAACTTTAAAGAGTATATTCAAAATAAGGCAGAAGACTATAAACTAAAAGGACGAAACTTGACTACTTTCTTTATTTGGGGAGATAGTGAAGTTGGTAAAACATGGTTAGCTAAGTGCATGTGCTTATTATTATCAGACCGTATTCACATGGTACCTGCAAGTGGGAAAAATAAAACGTTTGATATTGCTGGGCTATATGATGGGGAAAAAGCTTCATTATGGAATGAAGTTAGCGGTTTAGAACTTTCAAACAAAGAATTTCTAGATCGTTTTGACCCTAAAACTTATAGTCCCAGTAACTCACGAGGAAAGGATAAGCATTGTTTATCAGATTACTTTTTTCTAACAAGTACAGATGCCCTAGAAACGGTTGTCAATAATTTAATGCCCAATGAACAGATTGAAGAATTCGAAATTAAGCGGATAAAAAGGCACGAAATTAATCGGAGGCTACCAATTGAAATCAAATGTATCAGCCTAGGCTATAAACAAACAGAGTTTGTCATTCGATTGTACGACCCTAAAAATAGAGATAGATTTACTTTAGGTTCGGTTATTTGTAAAAATATTGAGAGCGAAAATCAAATGAAAAAAGTAGCGAAAGAAATTCTAACGATACTTGGAATTTTAGAAAAAGAAAAATAGGATTGAAAATATGGAAAAAGTAAAGCCAGTTTTAACACTTGCGGAATGTCTATTTATTGCGAATGGTTGGGTATCCATGCCATTAGAAGTTGCGGAAATGATAGCTAGAGAAGCGGTAAACAAAGGTTATATTGATTCATGGCAATATTTTGAACTAGATAAGGAAGTCTTAGGAAATTCAATAACTGACAAAGAAGGCGGAAATGCTGGGATTGTTCCAGTTGTGGACTGTTTTGAATTTTTGAAGAAACTAGGAGACTTCTCAAAATCAGAAAATTGGGGAAAGAATATAAGTAAAATCACTCGAATTGGGGATGTTGAAATACTTTTAAGTAATGAGGAAGAAGAAAAATGATTAAAGAACAAAATAAAAAAAGTAGACTTGAGCTTGAAGGTGTGACGACAAAAATGAAGCAAAATAAATCACTTAAAACAGAAATAATGTCAAATCATCATGGTATGGTCTGTGGAGACTGTCTAAAAACTACTGATATTACAGCACTAGTAAGAAGTGAATATCTTAAAGGGTTAACCTTTGGAACGTTCCCAATTCATTGTGAGCATTGTAGAAGTGAACGAACTGTGACGTTAGATTTTAGTGAGTAAGTAGAAAGGATAAGAAAAATGAAGAAAAAAGTAGTACCAGCGGTCGTACAGTACAAAGATTTAGTAGCGCTAGGTTACACAGTAGGGGCTTCTCGGAGTGTGATAAAACAAGCAAAACAAATCATGGTAAACAAGGGCTTTACTTTTTATGATAATAAGCGCTTGGGGACTGTGCCGCTTGAAATTGTTGAGGAAATCTTGGGGACTAAAATTGCATGAGTAAAACAAGCTACACAGGAGTAACCAAAGACGATAAAACAGGTAAATATATGTATTATTTCAAAGCTGGAATAGACCGAGCCACAGGAAAAGCTTATCAAGAACGTCGTAGAGGTTTTAGAACTGCAAAAGAGGCACACGAGGCACGAATAAAAGCAATGAAAAAAGTACACGATATGGGCGGTGTGGCATATTCTCAAATGTCCTTTGAGCAATTCATAGATGAAATTTATTTGCCGGATTTTTTTGCTCGTGTAACGGTTAATAAAAGGTATAGTCAAACCTTTGAATTTAGACAAATGAAAGAATTTTTTGGGAAGAAAAAGCCAAAAGACATCACTATTTTTGATATTACTCGATACAAAAATTTCTTGTTAGAAAAATATTCTAAAAATGGAGCAAGAAAGAAAATGGGATACTTGATTACTGTCTTTAATTCAATCAGAAATTATGGATTGATACGTGATAATTTAGCTAAAAAAGTGGGGAATATTCCATTAGAAAAGATTGACATAGACTATTGGACGACGGAAGAGTTTGATAACTTCATCAATAGCTTAGACCGCTCTTATTATTTTGAGCATTTTATTTTCACAATGATTTGGCTTTACTTCTTTACTGGTATGCGTGTAAGTGAAGGGCTTGCTCTATATTGGGAAGATATCGATTTAGAAAAGAAGAAGCTGAGTATTAGCCATAACTTAGATTTTGCGAATAAGAATAACTGGGAAAGAAAGAATAAACTTAAAACTGAAAAATCAAAACGAGTTATTTCTCTTGATGATACGACAATAGAAGTTTTGAAAGATTGGAAAGAAAGACAAAAAGAACTTTCTGAAAAATTTGATTTTGTGCTTTCTTATGATTTAACACCTAATGATGCTCATTTTGTTCGTGATATGCTTACAAAATATAGTAAACGTGCTGGTGTTCGAAGAATACAAGCTAAAGCCCTTAGGCACTCTCACGCTTCACTTTTAATCAATGAATATAATGTAACTCCTCTATTAATTCAAAAACGTTTAGGACATACAGATATAAGAACGACTTTAGGCATTTATAGTCACCTTTATCCGAATGCGGATGAAGAGATAACTAATCAATTAAGAAACTTGATAACATATAAAAATTTTGATGAAAATAATTCAAAAAAGACATAGTATAATTATATGTCCTTTTTTGTTTGCATTTGGAGTAATATTTCTTCTATGATTTTTTTTAAATCTTTTATAGTACCCCAAATTTTATCTTTGCTAAGGTTATTGTCTTTTATCAATTGTGCACTTGCATGGCTTACAGGGTTCGAATTTCTTATATTATGAGCAGTAGATATTATATTATCAATTTCATTATCAGAAATTGATAATTGAAAATTTTTTAACTCCTTTTTAATTGCTTTTTCTTTATAGTATTTTTTGTAATTAGGACGCTTTTCTTGGTCTATCCCCATGCAGAGAGTAGCATGGGCAATGAATCTGTCAAAATAATTTTTAAAATATGCAAATGACTCAAGGGTTTGCCCTAAAGATTCAAAATATTTATATCTGAAGAACAAAAAGTTAAGATAAGGATCATCATCTAACATACTATATACTTCATTTTTTGAGTCGTAATATATTTTATTCTTGATTTTAATCTGAGTTGGGAAATTAAGGATTTGAAATTTTTCAATATATTCACTAATATAGGGGTTGGTATTTTTTATTATTTTAATCAAATCCCTATGCTGAAAGTTTCTTTGTACGAGGTACTCAAGGGAAAGTATTTCATCGATTAAATCGCTCTGATTATTTTTAAAGGATTCAAACATGTTGTTAAGTAGAGATTTTATAATAGAAGAATCTTTTGTATTTAATATTAAAGTTATAAGTGACCTGGCAGAAAATCGTAGTTTTCTATAGTCAGTGTCAACTAATATTTTAATTTTATTCAATATTTCTTTGTCTCTAGACCAAGAAGCTTTGTTATATACAATAGCGTTTAAAACATCTGATGCACCATATACTAGGTCATTTGTCTTTTCTAACGTACTAAGAACTTTAGATTCATACGTTTTAAAATCTGCGTGTGTAGGAAGAGAGATAAGATTATCTAAAAAATAATTTAAATCGTCTTTTGAATAATACTGATCAAAGTCTACATCCTTATTATTTACAAAAAAATCATATAGTGCAATATCCATTTTAGAACCTAATTCAACAGTTGGGGTAAAATGTTTTGTTTTTGAAGAATTAAGTACTAAACGATTTTTTACGGCTAATTCTTGTATTCCATTATAAACCTTAGAGTTTAAATAAGGTAAATCACTTTCATCACAATTTATAAAAATAGCTAAATCATCTACATATCTTATAAGTTGGAAACCTTGTATTTCTTTAATTTTTTCCAAATGTTTTATGAGTTCTGCGTCGAAATCATCTAAGTATACTATAGTATTTAAGTAAGAAAGACCAGTATTCCCATCAACTATTGGCATTTTTCCACGTCCAATCATTTTGATTAAAGAAGAATATATGAGTTCACTTTTTGGGTCTAAATTTTTCACCTTAGAAAATAAATCGTCTACATCAACTAGTGGAAAAAAGGTAGCAAAGTCTATTTTAAAACAATATTTATAGCTGCTTTGGCAAGTATTAATATCTGTTAAGTATAAATTATAACTATTCTTATAGTAAGCAGTCCCCTTATCTTCATCAAAAGTACCCGCAAAATAGGCGCTCATATGATAATAAGATCTTTTTTCTTTATAAATGCGTTGAATTTGAGATGCTATAGCTACTAAAAAAAGATATATAATTGGTGAAACTATTTTGACATGACGATAGTCTCCATGATTTTTTTGTAGTACTCTATTTGGAAAACTAAGATTATCGATCTCTGTTAAAAATTTGCCGCATTTTATATAGGAATAAAAAAAATGCTCTGAAGCTAAGTATTTCCAATCTTCATTTTTTAATAAAAAAGAGTAGGTTTGAAAATATTTATTTTTTGTATTTTCGGGAATATTTTGAATCATTTTACATGCACGTTCCCAGTCTATAAATTCCAAAGTAATCATATTTTTCTCCAATAATAAACTATATTAAACATTTTATCAAAATCTTTAATTTAAATCTTTATAAGCTACCAAAAAAGCTACCAAAAATCAAAAGTAAGGATTTGAACATCTGTGAAATATGGGGTTAAGCCCTTTTTTTATTGCGATTTGTAATGAGGGGGGGTACAAGTGACACAAGTCTAACTATCCTAGTCATACCAACAGTATAGCTTGTGTCACTTCTTTTACATTTTACAAAGTAAGGAACGCTCAATTGATTTTAAAGGGGACACTTCAGGACTAATATTACTCAAGAGTTTATGCTTGTTCTCTTATGAATAAATGAAATACCTAGATTTCTATTACCTATAAAAATAAATATTCAATTGTTCTTCTTAGGAGTATTTTATCTCATAGCATTTTTAAATTGTTAATACTAAAGAAATATATATATTGCTTTTTGCAAAATATATGGTATACTATAACTAAGGAAGGAGGAATGGTGAAAAACAAGAAAATGAAAATGGCTCGAATTGAGGCTGAAATGAGTCAAGCAGATTTAGCTGATAAAGTAGGTGTGACTCGACAAACAATTGGACTTATTGAATCTGGAAAGTTTAATCCGTCCTTAAGGTTATGCATAGATATTTGTAGAGTTTTAAAAAAAACATTGAACGATATTTTTTGGGAGGAACATGATGAAAAAGAATAAAATAATACGTGATGAGAGAGTTATTACTCAGATGAATCGCATTCAGGGAGAAGCCTATATTATAATTAGTGTTGTCCTATTTTCATCGGTAATCGTTCAACAAATATTTTTTGATGCACCATTTAAGCAGTATGCAGTAGAACTTTTTTGTGTTGTTGGAATAGCTATTTATACTATAATTAGAAGTATTATTGCAGGAATCAATTTGGAAGGAACACAAGGAAAAATAAATACTTTTACGGTAATGTTTTTTGTGGGAATGCTTGTAACAATTATTCAAGGCACTAAAAATTATACTGCTTATTCTGAAATGTATCAAAGAGATGGTATGGGATATTTTATTGCAGTTTTAGTAGTTTTATTTATTAGCTCTTCTATTTTGGGAGGACTTGTAATTATGGTATTAAATTACATTAACAAAAAAAGGCAACAAAGTATTCAGAGAGCACTAGATGAGGAAGAAACAAAAGATTGAAGATGCTTAAACTTAAGTATCTTTTTTTATTTTAAAAACAAATATTGTAGTTTTTAATTTAGAAAGTGAGGAACGAACGATTGATTTAAAGGATATACGCTCTAGTGCGAATGTTACTCAACAGTTTATGTGTGACCTCTTAGGGATATCTTTGAGCTATTACCGAAAAATGGAAAAAGGCGAACGTGCTGTTACTTCTGAAATGGAAGAAAAAATAAGACTCTCCTTTTTCAAAAAAAGAGAGAGTTCAACGGTCTTTGTGAGTACAAATGACTATACAAATATTCGTTTTCAGACTTTAAATGTTCGTGAAGTAGTTTCTAAGATTTTAGGTTTAAACGTTGAGAATTTTCAGCTCAATGAGTATAACCGTTATCAATACCCTTTCTATATTAGTTACGGTCACATCAATGTTTATTATCACGATAAAGATATAAAAGCAGGTGTGCTAATTGAAATGAGTGGTCAAGCGTGCCGTGAAATGGAATATGAGTTTGAATATCATCAAAAACAGCGGACTTGGTACGATTTTTTTAACGATTGTTTTCTCTATGCCAACAAAAAAGCACCAGATAATGACGATTTTGTAAAAATCACACGTTTTGATTTAGCACTTGATGAACAATATAACCCGCAAGAAGGAAATTTTGACTTGTTCAAACTTTTAACTTCTGCCCGTGAGGGTCGGTGGAATGGTCGTAAACAAAACTATTCTGCGGTTCTTGGTGGAAGAAGGACAAAAGAAGGAATGATTAATGACGGTCTAACCGTTTATTTTGGATCTAAACAAACTCATTTATTTTTTCGGTTTTACGAAAAAGATTATGAGCGAGCAAGTCAAGAAATGACTTCGGTTGAAGCGATACGTGAAATGTATGGTCTGCGAAATCGTTATGAAATTTCTATGCGAAAAGAAATATCAACCGACTTTATAAAAAGATATATCGAGGAAGATTTTGATTTAGCCGATGAAGGGGTCAAAATTATTAATGATAATCTGACATTTTATGATAAGGAAGGAAACTTAGATAGTGAATGGTACGATATGATGGGCAGAATGGATGCTTATCATTTTACTGTTCGTCCTGAAGCGCCTGATTTGAACCGAAAATATACATGGTTTGAACGTGGTGGGCCTGTATCAACTTATCTTCTGTTAAAAAAAGCTGAAGAACTGACAGGTGAAAGTCGTTTGGAAGAAATTTTTAATGAAGCTGAACTCACAGAAAGACAAGAAAAGTTCCTGAAGGAATTTAGAATGATAAGGGGTGCAAATGGATAGCATATTCAAATTACTAGGTTTTCCAGTTGATGAAATAGTAACTAAAGTTATCGTAGCTATTATTGTATTTGTGGTTGTTATTGCGATACTTGCGGATATATTTGGTTGATAATTAGATAAGGAGGAAAGGGAGAGGTGATTAGACCTAATGTAGAACATTTTCAAAAAAGAATGTTAGGAGTTCCAAACAACGTCCGAATGCTCCAGTATAAAATGAGTGGATATGAATTTAATTTGAAAAAATTTGAGCAGGGAGTTTATGACCAGCTCTTTTTTTATATTCCAAATGAAACTGAAGCGTTAGGGTTGCTTAATGAAATAGGCTTGATGTTTCCGCCTGATTCAATGACACGTAAAAAATATTATTCACTCTATCAAGATAAAAGAATTGCGGATTTGCCTGAAGGCTATAAAATGGCAATTTACTTTTTAATTGATAATGATTTAGCACAAGCAACTTTATGATTTTTCATAAATAAAAACAAAGTTATTTTTCAGATAAGGGAAGGCAAATTTTGTGGTGGGAAATAAAAAAGAAAAGAGATAAAATATGCCAACTTTAAAAACAGGACTTAAACAACTTACAACTGATTTAAACGAAATTGAAGCTGTAATCAATGCAGGAAATGCCTATCAAGAAGCCGTTTCAAAACTCAAAGGACAAGGGAAAGCACTTCGTACACTTGAAAATGATACCTCTATTTCAGATGATACCGTCGAAGTGATTGCCAATCGTACAAATGATTTGATTAGAAATCTTCTCAAAGGTTCAACTGCATACAACTTTACAAAGAAATCATTTAATGAATTAAAAGGAAAACTGGAAGAAGCAGAAGCGCAAGCACGTAGTGGCGCTAAATAAATAGTCCACGTAAAACTTTAATATAAGGGTAGGGTTTGCCTTTCCTTATCTGAAAAATAACAATGTTAAAAGCCTCACTCATGGTAAGGCAAGAGAAAGGATACTCACCATGAGTGAGAAATAAAAATATGACAGTAACAAATATGAGCAAAGCACGACCACAGATTGATTTTTCACTTCATAAAGCACCATATAAAGATTTATATGATATTACTATTTTCTTTGCTAATGGTACAAATCAATTTTGGTCTGGAATTAATGAAAAAAAGGTGATGTGGCTGTGTGAGAAATACAATCCGATTTCAACTCCGCTGTCAATTGCGATTGCTCCTCGATTTTTACCAAAATCAAATATTCAAAAACCTAATTGGGAGATTAGAAAGGGATAGAAAATGAAAACAATATGTAAAGTAATAAAAAGTATATTACTGTTAATAGTTTTGATGCCCTTAGGTTTTATTTGGATTTGTGCATTGATTTGGGCTGTAATGCTACCTTGGTTAATTTTGTATTGCTTATTTAACATTTACAGTGTTAGCGATTGGTATGAAGTTATAAAGCTAATATCAATGTGGCTTGCAAGTTTTGGAATTAGTTGTTTAGGTTTTATATTATCAGATATTACTTAGCATAAAATTCTTTAGAAATTTCTGTAATTTGTTTAATTCCCTGCTGAATTTCTTTAGCACTTGTATTAAATTTTGGGGAAACGGATTTAGTTTTAAGAAAGTCAGATGGTGAAAGCAATTGATATGAAGGTGCAGTAGTGAAAGATTCTTCGGACATTATAAAGGGAATGTTGTATTCGGAATAATAGAGTTCTGAATAACTTCTGACCATGAGAATTTTTATATCAATATTATTTTGCTTATCGATAGTTAGTAGGTAAAAGGGTTTATAACAGTAAGTTGTCTTTTCAGTTTGGTAGTTTATTTTACTTTTAAAAGTAACCGTACTTATCGGTATCTGTTCTGAGTTAGATAAGTAAGGGATAAAAGAGAATAAATACTTTTTAAAACGGTTGTTATATGAGATTTTTGGAGTGAGATTATGGAAATTTGATAATGATAAATTAGGACTGTCAGTTGTAGAGTAAACTATATAAAAATCCTTAATTTGACCTGAAGATATTTTTAGTGTGGAGGAAAATTTAAAAAATAAATTATCACCTTTGCTCATTTTTGAGGGAGTATCTATTTTACCGTTATTTATATCAAATGGTTTAGCATTGAAACTAGAAATACTATAGTTAATAGGAGAATTCAATGAATTAAAAAAAGAATTAATTTGATAAGTTATACGACCAACGATAATTATTCCGAAAAGAAATTTTATAAAAGAAGTAAGGAAAGAATGTTTGGTAAAAAAGTTATTTATTTTTGAAATAGATAATTTTATTTTTTTTATATAGTTTTTGTATTAATTTCTGAAATCGAAAGGAAGGCAAAAACTTCTTATAAAGTCTTGAATATTTTTGTTGAATCATTGCTATTTCGATCAATAGGTTAAAATTATTTTTATTTTTTCTCATTTGATTCATTACCATTTCGTTAAAATATTTGTGTATATTATAACATTTATTTGCATGTCGTGTCCGAAACGACAAAAAACTAGTCGCTTAACTGTCAGAAATGGCAGTTTTTTTATTTTAGCTAAATTAAAAAAGGAGATTTACTCATGCGTAAATTGGAAAAATTGTTGAATGACTTGACGGAAAAGAAAGTCACAAATTGGAAAATGCACAAGCGAAAAAAAGCATTTGTTGCCTTTGCAGGAGTTTTGGCCGTGGGTTTGGGTACAGCAGGACTTGTATATGCTAGTGCACAAAGTACAAGTGCGAAGGCTAGTTTACCGACGAATACAACGGTTAACTGGGAAAATAACAAGCCTTTGTATTATGAAATCGACCAAACAGGAAAAGAACACCCAAAACCTATGCTTAAACTAGCAGACGGTACACCTGCATGGTGTCTTGGTCTAGGAGTTCCACTTCCAAACAATTCCACAAAAGCTCAATTAGATGCAACAAATGGAATTTTGAATGCTTTGACAGATGAACAAATAGCAGTTCTTAATAATGTAGATTATCTTGCACAAAAAGACGGCTCAGAGCTTGCTTATGCACAAGCTCAACACGCTACATATCTTTTACTCGATGAAGCAGGCATTTCTGAAAATCAAACAAAAGATTTAGTAGTCAAAGACAATACATTACTTCATGATGCTAATACAATTAAAACAGGGGCAAATGATTTAATTAATCAAGCTAAGAAAATGCGTGAATTACCTAGCTTTAATGGTTCAACAGTTGATGTTATTCAAGGAGTAGAAAAGAAAGTTACAGATACCAAAGCTGTACTTCCAAATTTCCCTTATTTCAAAAGTAATGTGGACGGTGTAACAGTCGGCACTTCTGGAAATGATGTGAAAATTAAAGCTGATATTTCTAGTAAATTAGGGTTGCTTTCTAAAGCTATTTTGTTCCAAAATAAAGCTCAATCAACCTCGACACTCCCTTATTATGTTTATTCAACAGACGGAGATAGTACAGGTAAATCTAGTCAATCAGTTCTAGCATCTCAAGACACTTCAAAGGCATCAGGTTCATTAAATTTGAACATTATCGGACTTGGTGAAGCTGATTTGTTAAAACATGATGCAGATACCAATTCTACTGAAATAGAAAAAGGGAAAGGAAGTTTAGTAAATTCTGTTTGGGGGCTTTACAAAGCAGGAACAAACACTTTGGTTAAATATTCTGACGGTCAAAAGGGTTATCCAATTTCTGTAGTTTCAGGTACAAAAACCAATAACGATACTGTTTAATTGAAAATGACAGATTTAAAAGCAGGTGTTGCTGTTAAAAATCTTGATAATAGCAAAGAATATGAGTGGGGAGAACTTCAAGCACCTGAAGGTTATGACCTAAGCACCAAACGTATTAAAGTTCAATTTGATAAAAACGATAAGTTTGATTCAAAAACAAATAACTATGTTGATAGTGTAATCGCTACTGATAAACCATTAGATTATAGCTTTGGGTTCATAAAAGCTCAAGATGTCAATGGATCACATACTGGTTTAAATGGTCGTACTTTCCGTTATACTCCAACCAATGGAACAAAAGGTGAACCAATTGAGGTAACCTCTAAAGCAACTGAAGATTCTAACGGTGTGACTAACAACGGACAAGTTAATTTCACCAAAATTCCGTTTGGTGACGGACTTCTTGAAGAATTACCACAAGAAGGTGATACCCTTCAATTAATCAATCCAATCTCTATTGTTACTACAACAAATAAAGATAAGGACGGAAATATCACAGGATATACAGTAACATTTACTGATACTGTTACAAAACAAGTAATTACAACGCTTGATGTCACAACTACTAAAGTGACTGATAATTCTACTATGTTTAATGTCAATCTTGGAACATTAGTAGATAAACCTGTGACACCAGTTGTTCCTACAATCAAGACAAAAGCACATACAAAAGACGGTGACCAAACTATTCAAAAAGTAGAAGTGTCAAAAACAACTCCTCTCTACGATAAAATCATGACAACAAATGCTATAAAAGGCGACCAAATGGTGGCTACACTTCACCGTGTTGTGACGGATAAAGACGGAAAAGTGACAGAATCAAAAGTTATCCGTACTTTGAATTTCACGGTTGATGATGAAACGGTCAAAGCACAAGAAAAACAAATTGAATCTACTGTTGATACAACAAAAGATGCTGATGTTCCCGAAACATCAACGGTTACTTATATTTGGACTGAAGATTTATTTGATGAAGGGAAGGACACTAAAAAAGATGAACCAAAAGCAAAACATGATGATTTGAAAGACCAAGACCAAACGTTGACAGTCGAAAAAGTCAAAAAACCAGTTACTCCACCAAGTTCAACAACTCCGTCAAGTTCAAAACCTACTACTCCAAGTACCACTCCTACACCAACCCCTAAAGTTTCATTACCAACTACAGGTAGTGAAACAGGAGATATGATTATGTATGGTGGTGCATTAGCCGTTTTAGTCGCTCTTGGTACTGGTGCTGTTTATTATATGAAAAAGAAAAAATCAGCTAAAGAAGAAGGTGAATAAGTTGACCTATGAAAAAGCGTGGCGAATACTTGAAAGACAGGCTCGTCAATTCTTTCTGAAATTACAAGAAAGACAAACAGGCGAAACAAATGAAGTTAAACTCCATGATTTTATTAGAGAAAACTTTGAGATTGTAGAATTTGATGAAGATGTGATTATTTTTTGTGATGAATATGAGCAAACTTATGAACATGACATTGTTTAGAAAAGAGCAGATTTAATTGTCTGCTTTTTATTTTGGGTGAAAATGAAAAAAACAAAATATAAATCAAGAACTCCGCCAAATTATTTTGGTGAGATATTATTTTAAATTGAAAAAGAGGTGAAAATGTACGTTGTAAAAATGCGTGGTGGCTATCTTTGTGCCAATGGTGGAGCGACTAAACATTTAAAATTTGCTACTACTTTTGATACTAAAAAGAAAGATGAAGAAGTGGCTGAAAAATGGTTAAGAAGTGATGTATCTTTTAAAGCTGTTGAAAAAGAAAGTGAGGAATATGAGCAAAATTAAAATTTATGAATTAGCTGATAAACTAGGAATTGAGCGGAAAGAGTTACTCTCTAAGGCTCAAGAATTTGGAATTTCAGCTAAATCAACATCAAAATCTTTGAGTGACGCTGAAGTATTAAAACTAGAAAATTTCTATAAAAAATCAGATACTTCAGAAGTTATTGAAAAAGAAGAACCTATAGTGGAAACAAAAGTTTCAAAAACAACTGAAATTCCTGAAAAAAAGAAGTCTAAGTTTTCAATTCTTTCAGCTAAACCTAAGAAAGAAAAGACGGAAATGTTGCGGATGTTACCAAATGAAAAACCTCCTAAATTTAAACGGATGTCAGCTAAACAGGGAGGGGCTTTGGTTGTGGGAGGGGTCGGTTTCTTAATATTGTCAAACGTGGTCTTGTTTGGCTTAATGGCAAGTGGATATAAACCCACTCATAAAATCATTCGTGAAGAAGTGAGTGCTACGCAAAAAGCATCAGGTAATGGGCTTGATTTGCAAGCGAAAAATTATCTTGACGGCTTTATTGAAACTTATTTCACATTCCCTGAAGATGAAAAAGAACAAGAAACAGCAGTTAAAGATATTAATGCTTATTTTGTTCAAAATCTGCCAGTGATTAGTCAAGGTATTCAACGTACACCTTCCAAATTTGAGGGTGCGGTCATGATGAGTTTGACGGATAATGAAGCGACTTATAAAGTGACTTATAGTGCTGGTGAAGTCACAACAAAAGAAGTCAAAAAGGGAAAAGATACAACGAAACAAAATGTGGTGAAATATCATGATGAAACAACTTTGTTTACGATTCCTTACCAAAAAGTAGGTTCAGCTTACTATATTTCAGATGAACCTTATTTTTCAAGTGTTCCTGATTTACAAGCAACTGAAAATCAAGTGCCTACTAAAACGTGGTCTGATTTAGGAAAAACGAGTGATTCTGTAAAAAAAGATTTGGATAAGTTCACAAAATCATTGTTTACCGCTTATACAACTGACGGTGATACGTTGAAATTGATTTCAAAAGGGTTATCTCTTAATAAGGGTCAAGAGTTTAAATCTTTAGACCAAGCGACCTATGAATCAAAAGGGGACAATAAATATCATGCGGTAGTTCAAATCACAATGAAAAATGCACTCGGTACGCATGTAGAAAATTATCAATTTACGATTGAAAAACAAAAGCAGTCATATTTTGCGACTGACTTTAAACACACTTTACCTGAAGGTAAAAAAGAATAGGAGAAAAAATGTTACGAAATATATTAATTAACAATGTTATTTTTGGCGATATTGGGTTGACTGGTGGTTGGTCTTGGTTTCAACAACAAGGGCAAATCGTAGTTTGGATAGCGCTTGGTTATCTTGCAGGAAAAGAATTTTTCGGTCGAAAGTATGGGAAAATGATAGTTGTTATTGTTTTTGGTTCATTATTGGCTCTACTCGTCAATAATCCAGGTGGTTTGCTTACACCAGTTGGTAATTTAGTGAAAAAAGTTCTCGGTTTAGGCTAGAAAGGAAGGCGGAATGTCTGAAAAAGCAAAAAAAGAAGAAGTGCCTAAGTTTTCCTATAAATTGTCATTAGACCAACCTTTTTGGATACAGCAACTGACAGATAATTTTGCATTGAGAAAGGCAGTCCGTCTTTCCTTATTTGCTTATTTTTTCTTAATATTCATTTTGCTATATTTTACAGTTGGAAAATTGATTCCATATTTTCAATGGCAAGTGAAAGTAGCGCTCACCCTTTTTGCATCATGGCAAATTTCGGTTAAAGTATCTGATTTGCGCCCAGATGATAAATTACCACCAGTATTTTTGTGGGACTTTATCGTTTATCAATTTGGGTATGGTTTGAAAGCAATTGAAATATATAAGGGTCAAAAATATGAAAAAACAAAATTGCGAAGTGTAGAAGAATTTATGGAGGAAGAATAAAAAGTGAATAAAGTCGATTTTGAGAATAGAGTTATTTCTGTTCATGATAACTTAGCACTAAGAGATGACGGTTCAGTCATTGCAATGTATGAAGTGCCTGCGTCTATTATTTCAAGTATGGACGTAGAAGGAAAGATAAAATTTAAAAAAAGAACTGAAGCGGTATTTGCTAGTTTAGCACCTAATTTATCGTTTGATATTGGAATGTTACCAGTTCCGATTAATTTAGAAGAACGTTTTGGGGCTCTCCTAGAAGATTGCGCAGATGATACTTATGATATGGCGCTTTATTTCTTAGAAAAAACAAATGAAGATTTATATGGTTCAATTGGTCAACTGATTAACTATAAGTTCTTTATGACTATCCCTTTAAAATCGTTTGAAGTTTCAGGTGATATTAAGCAAATGTTAAAAGATGCGTGGGGGCGCTTTAAAGAAAAAGCAGTTGCTGTCGTTCGTCAAACACTTGAATTTGAGATGAACTGGTATGAAGCCTATGACAAGGCGAATAGAGATTTAGAGTTAAATCTTTCATTAATTCAAGGTCGAAAAACAACAAAAAAAGAAACAGGCTTTTATCAACGAGTAGATTATTTACGAGGTCTTAATTATAATCGTGATGAAGAAATAGCATCAATTGAAAGTAGCGTACAAAATATTGATGATACAGTTATTGAACCATTATCAAATGGCGTAATTGGATTGAAAAATAGCTACGGAAAAAGTTTAGTAAAAACGTTGCCTATTGCTAATATGCCAAACGTTGTAAATAATCTTCATTTAGTAGAACATGCTCAAAAATTACCGTTTCCTATTGAATTGCATTGGAAGTTCCATTTCTCTAAAATGAAAGGGGCTTTTTCTTTAGCATCAAAAGGAGAACGTGCATCAGACCGAATCAAAGAAAACCAAATTGAAGCCTATGAAAATGGTTCAAATCAAAAAGGCTCACTTGCAACTGCTCGTGTTATTCTTGATGAAATGACTGACGGTGTAGATAATCGTGAACTCTTTGTCAATTACCTAGCGACTTTTGTAGTTGCAGGTCAAAGTATGAGAGAGGTTAATTATTATAAAAAAATTATTCAATCTGATATGAAAGATATTGGAGTTCAAGTTGTTTCTGGCATGTCAGACCAACTTTATTTCTTTTATAAAAATCGATTTATCGAACAATTGGAAGAAAAAGACAAATATTGTATTCAAGCTATGAAACTTTCATCAGCCTGTGAAAATCTGTTTTTCACTAGTCAAAAAATTGGTTCAGATATCGGTTTTCCTATTGGGCGAATCGACCATGCAGTCGAATCTTGGGCAGGTGACTATAAAAAAGCACTTGCTAGTTCTACCAATGCTGTATTTCTTAACCTGTTTCAAGCGAATAAGCAAGGGATTGCAGGAAAAATCACAGACAATCCAGCTTTTGCCATTGTAGGACAAACTGGTGAAGGTAAATCATTCCTAACTAAAGGACTATTCCTTTGTCACTCACTTCTTAAAGCTCTGACACTTTATATTGACCCTAAAAATGAAATGAAGGCTCAATATATGAAAATCAAAGCAAAATATGAAGCCGATTTTCCAAAAATGGAGTTTGAAATTGAGCAAGCACGTGAAGCAATTGAAGATGAAGAACAGCTTTACTGGGTAATTCGAGGGATTGAATATAAGTATTATAAACCAGTTGTTGATTATATTAATAACATTCACTTTGTCAGCTTAGATGCAAAAGAAGAAAGCAATCATGGAGCATTAGACCCTCTAGTATTTTTACATGGTGATGCTTGTAAGAAAATTTCTGTAAAAGTTACTGAAGAATTACTTGGTGAAAAATATACAAAAGAAGATAAGTTTGAAATTGCCTTTCTTGAATCTTTAGATGCAGTAATGAGTGAACGAGAAAAAGGAAAAAAAGTTGGTTTATTAAATGTTTTTGAAAGATTACTAGATTCAACAGATGAAATGATTTCTACACGTGCTAATTTGGCTTTAAGAAAAATTAAAAATTCTCAAATGGAGCTAGTTTTTTCTCACGGTAAAAATTCAGCAGTTGATATGGACGCACGCATTACAGTACTGGGTGTTACTGGTTTAAATCTTCCTAAAGCAGATGAAAAAATCACAAGCGACCATAAAGAGTCATTAATTGTCATGTATGCTTTAGGCGAATTTTGTCGTGAATTTGGGGAACGTGACCGAACACAAGAAACCATTATATTTGTTGATGAAGCGTGGTTCTTTAATAAGACAGAAATCGGAGCATCTATTTTAATGTCAATGAAACGTGTCGGACGTTCTCAAAACAATTTCTTAGGATTGATTACACAATCTATTTCAGATGTGGAAACAGAAGATGATTCAACGGCTTTTGGTACAATTTTTGCTTTTCGTGAACCGACTGAAACAGATAAAGTCCTTAATTACTTTAAACTTCCAGTTGAGGAAACAACGCAGGCATGGTATGACAATATGACTAAAGGACAATGTATCATGCGTGATCCATTTGGACGGACAGCTAGAATTACGGTTGATTTCCAATTACCAGAAGTCACAGTTTTATTTGATACTGTAGAAACTAAAATGAAAAATACAAAGGCGGTGGCATAGTGAAAAAGAAAATGTTGTTATTTGTGGGGCTATTCGCATTTTTAAGTGTTTTAGCCCTACACACTTATGCAGATAGTTCAGGCTTTACTCCTCCGTCAACCCCTGATTTTTCTGTTTCAGACAATAAAAATAATTCAAAAGATGATTCAAAGAATAGCTCAAATGATACATCTAATAAAAAAGATTCCTCTAATACAGGGAATAGTGGTTTAATCAATCCACCAATTGCTGATAATATGAATGACTATGGAGATGCTAATTCTCCAAGTACAGTAGTAGATGAAGCCAAAAATGAGGAAGCTAGAAAAGATTTAGATAATTATACCTCTTATATGTATGCAAGTGATAAAGTCGTGATACTTCCTTCATTTACCGCAGGTATTCAAATGGTGTTTATACGGTCACAATTTTTCGTGACGAAAACCATTTATCAGTTTGTAAATTTTGTCAATCAAGGCTTAAATGGTAATTCAATACTTAGTGATTGGAGAGCATCTGTTTTCCAAACTGCTCAAACCATTTACGGTAAGTTTATGAGTCCAGAGTTACTTCCGATAGTCGCTATGGGGCTGTTTTTGACACTTCTATATTATTTTTTAAATAAGCAAATGATGCAGGGAATTAGAAAAGTTCTTTTAATCATTGCTTTAAGTACATTTTTTGTTTATGGGGGAAATAGCCTAGTAACTAAAGTTCATGATGCAATGAATGATGTTACAACAAGTGTTGTTAAAACTATTTCAGTAGCAGGTGTTTCAGGAACTGATAAAAATGACTTATTTACGACAATGGTTAAAATTCCTTTTCTTTACCTTAATTTTGATAATGTCAAGATAGATAAAGACGGAAAAATAAATATTAAGCAGAGTGATATTGACCGTTTGCTTACTTCAGATGATGATAACGATTCGATTAAGAAAATACAAGAAGATTTAAAAGATAAACACTTAACCTTTAAAAAACTAGGGGATAAATTTTTAACAGCACTAGCAAGTGTATTTAATGCTTTGTTGCTTGGGGCAATTTATTTATTCTTTTCTATTTTCTCATTCTTTATGGATTTCTTTTTCATTATTCTAGTGTTTATATTACCATTTGCAGCGATTGCATCATTTTTTCCAAATTTTGAAAAGACAATCATTCAATGGGGTAAAACAAGTTTTGGTGTATTAATTTTATCAGGTTTAGGGGTATTTGGAACAGCTCTCATTGGTCTATTTGACGGAATTGTTAGTCTAGCACTAAGTTCTCTTTTAGGAAGTAACTATTTTTTTATAACCCTAGTAAAGATTGGACTTTATATTTTTGTTTATATTAAACGTAAACAAATTATACGTATTTTCTCATCTCATCACATGGGGCGAGGAAAATTCACTGGTCGTATGGATAACATGTTATCAAATGCAAAATTTAAAGCAATGGGAACGTTGAAAGCTCCTGTTTTAGCAGGGGTAACTGGTGGAGTAACCGCAGGTATGCTTGCAGGTAAATTTGCGAAAGATAAAGTTACAGCAGGTACTGGTTCGGTTAGACATGGTTGGGATAATCAACGTTACAACAAAATCTTAAATAAATTGCAAAAAAAGGGTTCTGATTCTGAAAAGGGTCAAAAACTTAATCAACGTGAACAAAAGTTGAGAGAAAAAATGAATAAACGTCAAGGTAAATTCAATCAGTCAGAAAATACAAAGCGTTCTAAATTCCGTGAAGCGTTTGATAAACAACGTTTGCGTAAAAATACTGAAGCATATAATAATCTTCAAAATAAACGCAATGGTAAACGTGAAGGAATAAAAAATATGTATGATGCAACTAATGCTAGAGCAGAGGAATTTCTTAAAAATAAACCTAATTCAACCAATGATAAAAAATCAAAAAGTGAAACATTGGATAAAGTTGACCCAATGATGAAAAATAAATCAAAATCAGGTGACACCATTAAACCGTCAATTAATAAAAATGTGATTAATGAAGGCAATAAGAATAATTCTAGTGCATCACCAATAATTGCTGAAAATGCAGGGAAACCAAAAGTTTTACATGGTAAAAATATGGCTGAAGGGATAAAAAAACCACAACAAAAGAAAAAAGAGCCGTGGGAGAAGGATAATGACAATCCATTTACTCAAAAAATACCAGATAATCCATTTGTGATTAAATAATAGAGAGGGGAAAAATGAAAAAGGTGATTAAACGGAAGGTTATATTATTTAGCCTTCCTTTTTTATTGCTTTTATTGCCAATTCTAGCTTTCTTTGCTCTATTTGTAGGTTCAAGTGATTCATCTACAAATGCAGATGTGAATACTAATACACCACAGCAACAAACTGCTAAAGTGATTTGGGATAGGGTTCTAAAAGAAGGTGGAACGAAAGAAGGGGCGGCTGCTTTACTTGGTAATAATCAAGCAGAAAGTGAACTTCAACCTTCAATTATTCAATCTAATGCAACTTATAATGAAACAAAAGCAATGGATGCCACTCTAGGTGGTTATGCTTTCGGCTTGGCTCAATGGGATAGTGGCAGGCGAGTAAACTTACTTCACTATGCGAAAAGTCAGAAAAAATCTTGGACAGATACTAATCTTCAAGTTGAGTTTATGTTTGAGCAAGACGGTACAGATTCAACGTTACTTAAACAATTAGTCAAAGGAACTAATGTTAAGCAAACGACTGAAGATATTATGCGAAATTGGGAACGTGCAGGGGCGGTTGATAGCCTTTCAAAACGTCAAGGTTTTGCGGAATATTGGTACACGTTCATGACGACTGGTGGTGATAGTGGAACTGGTGGTGGTTCAGGAATTACTCCAGATATACCTTCTGGTTGGACTTTGGATAAACCAATTAACACAAGCGGTTATATTGCTTCAAGTTATGAATATAAACAATGTACTTGGTTTACGTGGAATCGAGCGAAAGAATTTGGTATTACTTTTAGTCCATTTATGGGAAATGGTGCTGATTGGCAACATCAAGCAGGATATACTGTAACGACTACTCCAACAATTCATAGTGCGGTTAGCTTTATCGGTGGTCAAACAGTAGGCGGTCAATGGAACGCAGACCCAGTTTATGGTCACGTGGCTTTTGTGGAAGGAATAGATTCAGACGGTTCAGTATTGATTTCACAGTCAGGAACTGGTTTTAGCACAGTTTATACTTTCCAAGTATTAACAAAAGTACAAGCTAGTCAATTACATTATGTGATAGGAAAATAAAAAATAGTCAATTAACGTTCGGTATTAGCATAGTTTTCATGTTGAAAATTCCAGGATTTTTAAAGTTATTTCCGAACAATGGAAAGGAGAGAGTATGACCGAACTTGAAGAAGTTAGAGCAAGTGGGAAAATGTCAGAAAGGGTATTAGAGAATAATTTTAGACACTTTGACCACAGACTACGAGAAATAGAAGGAGAATTAAAACTCTACCCTTATGCGACTTTATCTGAAGTTATAGCATGGGCTGAACAACTAAAAATAGCAATTGGGAAAATTAAAGCAATACAAGAAAGTAGTATTATAAAATCTAAAAAAGAATGGGGAATCTTAGAAGAAAAAATGTTGGGTTATTTGCAGATAGACAAAGCATTTATTCATGTATTTTCTGACCATGTTATTTTCCTTGTTCAATTGGAACAGCGGTATCGGAAAAGATTAAGTATTTTTGCGAACAATTTAGATAATAGTGTTCGCTACCTAAAAAGATATGCGGATGATTTAGAAAAGCAAGGATTTTCTATAACTGGAATACTTGCTGAAAGTAGAAATTTAAGTGATATGAACTGGTTGAGTATCTTAAATTATTAATTATAAAATAAGAGGGAATAAAAATGGAAACACCAAAAATTTATGTTGTAAATTTAAACAGTTATAACAATGGAAGAACAAGGGGTGAGTGGTATGAATTACCTGTTGATTTTTCAAGAATTAAATCAGACTTACTTTTAGATGTAGAGCATGGGGAAGAATATGCAATACATGACTTTGAAAATTTTTATGGTTATAAAGTAGGCGAGTATTCGTCAATTCAGGAACTTAATGAGTATGCGGAAAAATTAGAAGAAATTTCTGATATAGATCATTTAAAAGATTTTCTTGAAATTTATAGTATTGATGATATTATCGATAATAAAGATGATTTGGACTTTGTGGAAGCAGAAAATGATGAAGATTTAGCACAGGAATTAGTTGAACAAATGGGTGGTTTAGAAGTTCTAAGTATAGAAACGTTACAAAGATATTTTAACTTTGTTGCTTATGGTCGAGATTTAGCGATTGGTGATTATTCAAAAACAAGTCATGGATATATTAGAGATATTTAAAGTTTAAGTAAAGAGCAAGAAAAATCTTGCTCTATTTTTTGTTGGAGGAAAAAATGGAAGAAAATTATAAAGATAAACGGGGAATTTCAGAATTATTTGATGTACCTATAAAAACACTTAATAATGATTTAACTGAAATGAGACGGACAGAGTTTAATGTTTATATATTACGACCAAGTCATAAACGTGTTTATATAAATGTCGAGGGTTATAAATCTTTTCTTGAATATAAGCAAAAATTAAGAGAAAGTACAATTTAAAAAAAAGATAAAAGTAATATACAGATATGATATAATATAAGTGCTGTATAGCTTTCTTTTATCTTTGGTAAAAGGAGGAAATATGTTTTTTAAGCAACTTGATAGTGGAAAATATAGATACTTTGAAAAATACTTTGATGAAAAGAGGAATAAATGGCGACAAGTAACGGTCACTTTAAAATCAAAATCAAGGGTTGCTCAATCAGAAGCTAAAAATAGATTAGCAACAAAAATTGAACAATCAAAAAAAGTACCAACTGCTAACGAGCTTCAGAAACAAATCGTTCAAAATAAGACGGTACAAGAAATTTATGAAGAGTGGATTGTAATTAGAAAACAAGACGTTAAGCCAGCGAGTTTTGTAGCGGAGCAAATTTCTTTAAGAGGATTTATCGAAAAATTTTCAAAATATAAAGTCTCAGAAGTAAGGACTGCAGATATACAAAGCTATTTGATGGAATTAGATATTGCAAATTCAACAAGAAAAAATCGTAGAATTTACATTCGAATTTTGTTCAGATATGCTGAAAACATCGGGTATATTGATTCAAATCCAGCTGACAAAGTAGTATTACCTAAAGTAAGGTTAGAAATTGAAACATTAGAACGGGCAAATGAAAAATTTTTAAGTAAAGAAGAAATGAGTTCCGTTTTGATATTTTGCAAATCTTATAAAAAAGATATAAGGTACACTTTAGCTATGGAATTTATTTTTCTAACAGGATGTAGATTCGGTGAATTTGCTTCTATTCGTTATCAAGATATTGATTTCAAAAATAAGTTACTAAGAATTGACCACACTTTAGAATATCGTGTTGCAAAATATGATGATCGAGTTATTCAAACACCTAAAACGGTAGGTTCAATCCGCACTATTAGTTTAAGTAATCGTTGCTTGGAAATTATTGATTATTTCCAAAAAAACTGTTTAGATGATAAGTTTGTTTTTGTAAATGCGGTTGGTGGAATTTTCAGACAACCTGTATTTTATAAGTTTATTTGTGATAATTGTCAAAAAGTATTAGGGAGTGAAAGAAAATATGGTATTCATTTATTGAGACATTCTCATGTATCATTACTCGTGGAACTTGGAGTGCCAATTAAAGCAATTATGGAACGGGTTGGTCATAGAGACGAGTCAATTACTCTGAGGATTTATTCTCATATAAGTGGTACAATTAAAAATGAAATTAGTCAAAAATTGAACCAGATTAATCTGTAAAATAACTAACCAAGAGACTAACCAAGAACTAACCAAAGCAAAGAGAATCATAAGGAAGATTAGGGAATATCAATTTTTGAAATTCTTCTAAAAACTATTGTTAGAGACTTTTGAGGAAGAATAAGGAAGTATAAATAAAAATATAATGGAAATTTTTGATACCCATACACATCTAAATACTAGTGAATTTGAAGGACGAATTCAAGACGAATTAGTCCAAGCTCAAACATTTGGAGTGACAAGAATTAATAATGTTGGAAGTAATTATGAATTAAATGATGCAGCACTTTTGCTGGCTGATAAGTTTGAAGAATGTTACGCAACAATTGGCTGGCATCCTGATGATGCTGCTGAATTTGATGATCAAGCTGAAAATTATTTACTGACCAAGCTGTCAGCAAAAAAAGTTATTGCTCTTGGAGAAATTGGTTTGGATTATCACTGGATGGTCCGTCCGAAAGAAGAACAAGAACGAGTTTTTAGAAGACAAATTCAGATTTCTAAGGAAATGGGTCTGCCTTTTCAAGTTCATACACGTGATGCTCTTGATGATACTTATGAAATTATTAAATCAGAAGGTGTTGGTTCTGCTGGTGCGATTATGCATTCGTTTTCTGGGACAGCTGATGAGGCGTTGAAATTTGTGGAACTTGGAATGATGATTTCTTTTTCAGGTGTGGTCACTTTTAAGAAGGCTCTTGATGTTCAGGAGGCTGCGGCTACAGTTCCCTTGGATAAAATTTTAGTGGAAACTGATGCGCCTTATTTAACACCAACGCCATATCGTGGAAAAGAAAATAGACCAGCTTACACAAAATTTATTGTTGAGAAAATTGCTGAATTACGTGAAATTTCTGCTGATGAAGTGGCTAAAATGACAACAGAAAATGCCTTGAGGATTTTTGGCTTGAAAAAATAAATTCGTATTTATTTTGATTTGGATAGGAGCTATTTTTATGA
This sequence comes from Lactococcus sp. EKM203L, assembly GCF_011800585.1. Lineage (NCBI taxonomy): Bacteria > Bacillati > Bacillota > Bacilli > Lactobacillales > Streptococcaceae > Lactococcus > Lactococcus sp. EKM203L. The sequence continues at coordinate 437,973 of NZ_JAALEQ010000003.1, read as the reverse complement.
AAATTATGATTATTGGTAGTTCAGGAAGTGGTAAATCAACTTTTGCAAGAGAACTAGGAAAAATTACAAATTATCCTATTTTGCATTTAGATAAGGTTTTTCATAAATATCCAAGTGAAATTGCCAGAGAAAAGTTACGTGAGGCGACAAGAATTTTTATTTTCCAAAATGAAAATGTGATTATTGATGGAAATTACGGTTCAACTTTAGATGAGCGATTACCTTTTGCTGATGAAGTAATCTGGTTGAAGACACCCCGTTTAAAAACAACGTTTCGGGTGATTAAGCGCTCGATTAAGAGTCGTGTTTTTGGTAAAAATCGCCCAGATATTGCTGAAGAGTTTAAAGAAAAATGGGACAAAGAATATCTGGAATTTTTGAAATTTGTTTGGACCTTTCCTGAAAAAGAGTTTCCACAGATTGAGCAAAAAATAAAAGAATTTAATGCTGAAAGTAAAGTGATTATCCTTAAAAATCGAAAAGATAAAGAGAAATATTTAGCAAATTATGGTAGAAAAGCAAAAAATTAATGAAGTAATTGTGGTAGAGGGACGAGATGACACAGCCAATCTTAAGCGTTATTTTGACTGTGAGACCTATGAAACAGGAGGTTCATCTATTGATGACAGAGATTTAGAACGACTAAAGAGGTTAGAAGATAAGCGAGGAATTATTGTTTTTACTGATCCAGATTTCCAAGGAGAAAGAATTCGTAAAATCATAATGCAAGCCGTTCCAAATGCTAAACATGCGTTTTTAAATCGTGATGAGGCAAGACCTAAAGGAAAAGGTTCTTTAGGAGTTGAGCATGCAAATTTTGAAGCACTGAATCAGGCTTTGGCAGAAGTATTTGGTGGAGAAAAAGTTACTGATGAATTTGGAAGTGCTAAAACGCAAGGACTATCCTCTGACAGAAGTTCTGTCAGTAAAAAAGAAGTGCTGACAGAACTGACACAAACTGATTTAATGAGCTTTGGCTTAGTTATGGCCGCTGACAGTAGAAAACGTCGAGAATTTCTTTGTGAGCAACTCAGAATTGGTTATGCGAATGGAAAACAAATTAAGAAACGACTTAACATGTTTAAAATTACAAAAGAACAAATTGAAAATGTAATGAAGAATTACTGACAGAAGATAAATATCGCCGATAGAATACATCAATGGTTTCTGTCAGTAAAATTTACTGACAAAAACTGAATATCAGTTTTAAAATACATAAAAAGTAAAAGAAAGAAAAAATGACAGAAAATAACATAGACCGCATTTCCAATATTATCCGTACTCAGGACATTTTACGTCGCCATGATTTTAATTTTAAGAAAAAATTTGGACAAAATTTCCTGACAGACCATAATATTCTGACAAAAATTACTCAAACCGCTGTACTTTCAAAAGAAGTAAATGTCATTGAAATTGGCCCAGGTATTGGTTCGTTGACCCAATATTTATTGGAAGAAGCAGCTGAAGTGATGGCTTTTGAAATTGACAAATCTTTGATTCCAATTTTAGAAGAAACGATGGCACCTTACGATAATTTTACCTTGGTTTCGGCAGATATTTTGAAAGTTGATTTACTTTCAGAAATTCAAAAATTTAAAAATCCAAATTTACCAATCAAAGTGGTTGCGAATTTACCTTATTACATCACAACACCGATTTTGATGCATTTGATTGAAAGCAAAATTCCATTTTCAGAATTTGTGGTGATGATGCAAAAAGAAGTGGCAGACCGAATTGCTGCAAGTCCTAAAACGAAAGCTTACGGCTCATTATCAATTGCTGTTCAATATTATATGGAAGCAAGTGTAGCCTTTATTGTACCTCGAACTGTCTTTATTCCAGCACCAAATGTTGATTCAGCTATTTTGAAAATGGTTCGTCGTGAAGCACCATTGGTTGAAGTAGAAGATGAAGAATGGTTCTTTAAAACGATGCACAGCAGTTTTGTTCATCGTCGTAAAACATTGATGAATAATTTACAAGCAGCTTTTGGTAAAGAAAGTAAACCTGAAATTGAAAAATTATTGGCACAAGCAGAAATATCGCCAACAATTCGTGGTGAAGCCTTATCTATTGAAGAATTTGCTAAATTAGCTGATGCCCTACTTCCGCTTAAAAAATAAATTAAAAGGAAACGTTAACTCATGTTAGCGTTTTTGTGTTATCATGTAAGAAAATGAAGAAATATTTTAAAGTTTAATTCTTAATTTAAAGGAGAATAAAATGAGAATTGAAAAATTAAAAGCAAAAATGCTGACAGAAAATATTGATAGTTTATTGATTACTGATATGAAGAATATCTTTTATCTGACAGGATTTTCTGGAACCGCGGGCACAGTTTTTTTGACAGCGAAGCGAAATATTTTTATGACAGACAGCCGTTATAGTGAAATGGCGCGTGGATTGATTAGTGATTTTGAAATTATCGAAACAAGAGATCCAATAAGTTTACTGACAGACCTGTCAGCAAGTGAATCAATTAAAAATATAGCTTTTGAAGAAACAGTTGACTATGCTTTCTTTAAAAGACTTTCTGACGCCACTCTAGGATTAGAACTTTTAGCCACAAGTAATTTTGTTTTGGAATTGCGCCAATTTAAAGATGACACAGAGATTGATTTGATAAAAAAAGCCTGTGCAATTGCTGATGAAGCGTTTATGTCAGCTTTAAAATTCATTGAGCCGGGCCGAACTGAAATTGAAGTTGCTAATTTTCTTGATTTCAAAATGCGTGATTTAGAGGCGAGCGGAATTTCCTTCGAAACCATTGTTGCCTCAGGCAAGAGAAGTAGCTTGCCTCATGGCGTTGCGACCAGTAAAATGATTCAATTTGGTGATCCAGTGACCATTGATTTTGGTTGTTATTATGAACATTATGCTAGCGATATGACCAGAACAATTTTCGTGGGTTCTGTAGACGACAAGATGCGAACAATTTATGAAACCGTGCGTAAGGCTAATGAAGCACTTATCAAAGAAGTCAAAGCGGGAATGACTTATGCCGAATATGATAAGGTTCCGCGTACCGTCATTGAAGAAGCCAATTTTGGTCAGTATTTTACGCATGGAATTGGACATGGACTTGGTTTAGATGTTCATGAAATTCCTTATTTTAATCAATCAATGACAGAAAATCACTTGGAAGCTGGGATGGTTATTACAGATGAGCCAGGAATTTATATTCCTGAATTTGGTGGAGTCAGAATTGAAGATGACTTATTAGTGACAGAAAATGGCTGTGAAGTCTTAACAAAAGCCCCAAAAGAGCTTATCGTTATTTGAAAAAAGCAATAACTTGTGATAAAATAAGATGTTAAATCCTGTCATTTCACTTCTTTTGTGTACAGAAAAATTGCTGACAAAAGAAAAATGACAGAATATCTAAATTTATAAATACTAGGAGAAACATAAACATGGTTTTAGCAAAAGACCTTAAATCAGGCATGACATTTTTGAATGGGGAAAAACTTCTCCGCGTTATGGAAGCAAGTCATCACAAACCAGGTAAAGGGAATACAATCATGCGTATGAAACTTAAAGACGTACGCTCAGGTTCAACTTTTGATGACACTTACCGTCCTGAAGATAAGTTTGAACAAGCTGTTATTGAAACTGTAACAGCACAATACCTCTACTCAATGGATGGTATTGCTAATTTCATGAACAATGAAACTTACGAACAATATGAAATTCCAGTAGAACAAGTTAAAGATGAACTTCTTTATGTTCTTGAAAATACAGATGTTAAAATTCAATTCTACGGTACAGAAGTAATTGGTATTCAACTTCCAACAACAGTTGTTCTTGAAGTTACTGAAACACAACCATCTATTAAAGGTGCAACAGTAACAGGTTCTGGTAAACCAGCAACTATGGAAACTGGTCTTGTTGTTAACGTTCCTGATTTCGTTGAAGCTGGAACAAAACTTGAAATCAACACACAAACAGGTGAATACTTGAAACGTGCTTAATTAAGTACGATTACTGAAAAAAGTTACTGACAGCCTTTTGTCAGTAACTTTATGAAGTTTAAAGACTTCGTCAGTAAAGAAAATTCATTTTGTAAGTGAAATTTTTCCAATTGGAAAAATTTGCAAAGACAAAAGGAGAAATCAAAATGGCAGAAAAAACTGTACATTCTGAAGAACTTGGGGATATCGTCATTGCCCCTGAAGTTCTTGAAGTAATTATCGGTATTACAACAGCCAAAATCGATGGGGTACACGCCCTTCGTAACAAACGTTTTTCAGACCGCCTTGGTAAGAAAAATGAAGGCCGTGGTGTTTATATTGACTCAAAAGATGATAAAGTAGCTGTTGATATATATGTGTACCTTACTTACGGTGTAAGCCTACCAGCCGTTGCTACAAAAATCCAAAAAGAAGTGAAAGAAGCAGTTGCCCAAGCTACTGAGATTATTGTTGATGAAGTCAATATCCACGTTGTCGGAATTATGACTGAAAAACAACCAAAACCAGCGCTTGAAGACTTGTTTGATGAGGGATTTTTTGATGCCTAAGACGCTCACTCAACACCAGATTCGTCAACGAGCGGTCCAGGTCTTATTTTCTTATGCTGTCCAAAAAGAAATGGCAACAAATGTCGTAAGCTCTTTTAGAGAAAACGTCGAGAAATTAGAAGAAGAACTTTCTCAAACTATTCGTTTTGACGTTGATTTTCGTGATGAACGAATTACTGTTCGTAAATTTCCAAAAGGACTTTCTCAACCTTTAGAAGCCATTTATGAAATTTATGAAATTCTTGGACTTAAAGATATCGAGAAAACAACGGTTGCTAAAGCTCTTGCTTTCATGCGAGATTTTGGTGGTTACGCTAAGAAAATGAATGAATATGAAGCAACAAATTTATTTGTTGGTGTCATGGCAAATTTGAAATTGATTCGTTTGTTCCAAATTGAACTTGATGAAGAACCTGTTGCGCCAAAAGTTCTAGAATTTTTCAAAAATCTTCCAGAAAATGCGACAGCTGAACAATCTCTTGAAACTTTCCAAAAAACCTTCTCATTCCTTCATGAAAATGTTCTTGAAAAATATACAAGTGATTTATTCACTCCAAGCACTTTAAAAGAAGAACTTGATGAACAATTAGCACAAGCAGAAAATAATGCTCAATCACAATTGTCAGAGCTTTTGAAAAATACAAAACGCTTTGTTCTCAATTATGACAATGATCGTCCAGAAGATCTTGAAGCTCCTGAATACTTTACACAACTTGTTGATGGAGTTTTAGATAAAAAAGAAGATTTGGAAGCAAATGTTTCTAAATATTTGGCAAAAACTTGGTCATTTTCACGTTTGACTCTTGTTGAACAAGCAATCCTTCAAGTTTCTAGTTATGAAATATTATATACAGAAACACCTGATGTTGTTGCGGTCAATGAAGCAGTTGAGCTTTCAAAAGACTTTAGTGATGAAAAATCAAGCCGATTCATTAATGGTGTATTAACTAACTTCTTAAAATAAAATTAATAAAAAAGTTACCGATGATTTTATCTGTAGCTTTTTTTTATTACGTTTTTCTAGCTTTTGTAATTAATGAGTTATCTTATTTAACATTACTTATTAATTTTCTGAAAAATCACACTAAATATTGGTATATTTTTTTTAAAAGATATATAATAAAAGAAAACGTTTTCTTTTGCGATTCTACACTATTTTTAGAGAATTAAGGAGTAAAAATGCTCACCAATAATTTTTCAATTGAACCTTACGGAAAAAAAGCTTACCATACAGGGATAGCAGTTCCAGTTTTTTCACTAAGAACTGAAAACTCAAGTGGGGTAGGGCAATTTTCAGATTTGAAAGAGTTAGCCGATTTTGCCCACCGTTCTGGGATGGACATCATTCAATTATTACCAATTAATGATACCAGTACTTTTATGGACTGGCGTGATTCATATCCTTATCGTGCCATTTCTGTTTTTGCATTGCATCCAATTTATTTAGATATTCACATCTTTTGGGATTCTTACACAAAAATTCAACAAGAAAAGCTTCTCATCGCGGAATTAGAATTAAATGCTTTAGAAAAAATAGATTATGAAAAAGCATTAGCCTTAAAATGGGAATATGCTGAAATTATTTATCAAAACTCAGCTCATAAATTTAAAGCAAGCAAAGATTATCAGCAATTTTATCAGCAAAATGAGGATTGGTTAAAGGACTATGCGGCATTTTCGTATTTAAGAGATATCAATCAAAGTGCTAATTTTATGAATTGGGGAAAGTATGCCACTTATAGTGAAGATTTCTTTGAAAAGTTAACTTCAGAAAGTAATCAATTGGATTTGTATATCTTTGTGCAATACCTTTTGCATTATCAACTTTCAGAAGCCGTTGACTATTGTCATCAATTAGGAATTGCACTAAAAGGAGATATCGCAATTGGAATTGCTCATGATTCCGTAGACGCTTGGACTCATCCAGAACTTTTTCATCTTGATAAACAAGCTGGCGCTCCTCCTGATATTTTTGCTGTAAATGGACAAAATTGGGGCTTTCCAACCTACAATTGGAAAAAAATGGCCGAAGATGGTTATGCATGGTGGAAAAAACGGTTAACAGCCATGTCTAATTATTTTGATGCTTATCGGCTGGACCATATTCTTGGTTTCTTTAGAATATGGCAGATGCCAGAGGATTCCGTAAGAGGTTTATTGGGCCAATTTTCACCAGCTATTGCCTTGTCAGCAGAAGAAATTGAAAATAACTATGGTATTCCATTAAGGCAATGGGGCCTCGAGCGGTTTATTAATCCTTTCATCAAGGATTGGGTAATTGATAAAATTTTTGGCCGAGATAATCGAGATTGGATTATTCAAACATTTCTGGATTATATAGGTAATGGAAATTATACATTTCAAAATGAGTATAATAACCAGAAAAAAGTAGAAAAAGCTCAATTAGAAGATTGGGTGCGAGAAGGACTTTATAAATTACATGAAAATATAATATTATTAAAAGATGATGAGAATCCAGAGAAATATCATCCACGTATTTCTTTAATACAAACAATCAGCTTTCGAGAATTTGGTGATGACTATAAAGGACGGCTTGAAAAACTTTATAATGACTATTTTTATGGAAGGAATTATGAATTTTGGAAAGAAAAGGCCTATGAAAAATTACCAGTTTTAAAAGATGCTACGAATATGTTGGCTTGTGGTGAAGATTTAGGAATGGTTCCCGCCAATGTACCAGATGTCATGAATCATCTTAATATTCTACGTTTGATAATTGAGAGAATGCCTTCAGATAATCGATTTGTCAGTCCTTTAAACGAAGTTCCCTATTTATCGGTCCTAACGACTTCAAGTCACGATACAAGTCCACTAAGAGCTTGGTGGGAAGAAAATCATGAGGAAATTCAACGTTACTACAATGAAGTCATGGGTTGGTATGGCGAAGCTCCTTATTATGCAAGTGCAGAAATTATCCAAGAGATAGTTAAAAGGCATTTAAACTCCAATGCGATGATGGTTATCTTACCTATTCAAGATTGGTTAGCAATGAGTGAACAATTGCGAAAAGAAGATGCAAAATCCGAACAAATTAATATTCCAGCAAATCCATACCATTACTGGAATTACCGATTGCATTGTCAACTTGAAACATTGATTGATAATCAGGATTGGACTGAATTTTTAAAGAAATTTATCAAAGAAAGTAAAAGGGCCTATTAAATTTCAAAGTAAATCATTTTGAATTAGAAAGTATAAATTATAAAATAATAATAAATATGTAAAAAAACAAAAATTTTGTGAAAAAAATGGAGGTTTCATTATGGCAATTGAAATGCTTGGTCTTATTCTTGCTGGTGGTCAAGGGACGCGTTTAGGTAAATTGACAAAAGATGTTGCAAAACCTGCTGTTCCTTTTGGAGGTCGTTATCGTATCATTGATTTTGCCTTATCAAATTGTGCAAATTCCAATGTAAAAAATGTTGGCGTCATTACTCAGTACCAACCTTTAACTCTAAATGCTCATATTGGAAATGGAGCACCATGGGGGTTAAATGGAATCAATAGTGGAGTCACTATTCTCCAACCCTATTCTTCACAAGAAGGTTCTAAATGGTTTGAAGGAACCTCTCACGCTGTTTATCAAAATATCTCTTATATTGACCAGCAAAATCCAGAATATGTTCTCATTCTCTCGGGAGATCATATTTATAAAATGGATTATGAAGCCATGTTAGAAAGCCATAAAGAACGTGAAGCTAGTTTAACAGTTTCGGTGATGGAAGTTCCACTTGAAGAAGCAAGCCGTTTTGGAATCATGAACACCGATGATAATGACCGAATTATTGAATTTGAAGAAAAACCTAAAGAACCAAAATCAAATCTTGCTTCAATGGGAATCTATATTTTCAATTGGAAAAGGCTTCGTGAAGTTCTTGTGAATGGTTACTCGAAAGGAAATCCAATGGAAGATTTCGGTGGAGATGTTATCCCGGCTTATATTGAAGCTGGGGAAAATGTGTTCGCTTACCGCTTTAAGGGATATTGGAAAGACGTTGGAACCATTGATTCTCTTCATCAATCCAGTATGGAATTTCTTGATTTAAATAATGAACTAAATATTACAGATAAATCTTGGCGGATTTATTCACATAATGATATTTCAGCTCCACAGTTTATCACAGAAAAATCCAATGTAAAAAATGCACTTGTTGGTGATGGCTGTTACGTTGATGGAACAGTTGTTCATTCAATCCTTTCACAGAATGTCCATGTTCAAGAAGGAACAGTGATAGAGGACAGTTTCATTATGTCTGGGACATTTATTGGGGAAAACGTTACAATCAAAAATGCAATCATTGGTGAAAATGCAAAAATTGGTGATAATGTAGAAATAATCGGTGAAAATGAAGTCGCAGTGATTGGTCACGGAGAAATTAAAGGAGAAAATAAAAATGAACAATAGTAATAAAATGGCAGCAATCCTCTCAAATATTTCTTCAAGCAAACACTTAAGCCCCCTAACAGAGGTTCGTCCAATCGCTACTCTTCCTTTTGATTGTAAATATCGTTTGATTGATTTTCCATTGTCATCATTATCAAATGCCCATGTAGATAATATTTTTATGACCTTTAATGAAGGAGAAACGCAATCTGTTTTTGACCATCTAGGTTCAGGTGGCGAATGGGGCTTGGATGGCTTTAATAGTCGTTACTTTGTCTATATTCAACAAGATTTTGACCGTTTAAGGGAACAAGGTAAGGATTATTTTGCTCAACAGTTAAATTTTTTGCGTAAATCTAAAGCACCATATACAGTTCTTTTGGGCAGTAAATTTATTTGTAATGTCGATTTAACGGCTGTTCTTAAAATACATAAATTGGCAGGTAAGGAAATAACCACCGTTTATAAAAAAGTTTCTCCAGATTTAGCAAGTGAGTATGATACTATTCTTCGTTTTGATGAATCAGGGAAAATGAGTAACTGTTATGTTAATCAATTAGAAAATCCCCAAGAAAAAGAAGCCCTTTGTTTGAATCTCTTTATCGTGAACACCGATTGGTTGATTAATTTTATAAAAGAGATGCAAGATATAGGAGAATTGACTTCAATTGCCCGTCTCATTCGTGTTTATATGAAGAACTATGATGTGAATACTTATGAATACACAGGTTATATGAGTAATATCACTAATATTAAGTCATTTTATGATGCCAATATGGTCATGCTCGACCCCCAAAATTTTACCTCTCTTTTATATAGTAGCCAACCTGTTTATACTAAGATTAAAAATGAAGTTCCCACTTATTTTTCTGAGAATAGTAAAGTGGAGAATAGTCAATTAGGTTCTGGTTGTATTATCAATGGTAAAGTAAAAAATTCTCTCATTTCTCGTGGAGTTAAGATTCAAGATGATGCCTTAATTGAAGAATCATTAGTTTTTACCAACTCTGAAGTTAAAAGTGGCGCTCAAGTTAAATTTGCCATCATTGATAAAGGAGTGGTTGTCGAAAATAATGTCAAAATTATTGGTAGTTCAGAAAAACCAGTAGTGATTCCTAAAGGAACAGTTGTTACCGCAGATATCTTATAGAAGACAAATGACGCTGATAATATTTATCGGCGTTCTTGAATAAAATTCAAAAAAAGAATTATATTTTAAAGAGGAAATGAAAGAGAGAAAAATGAAAGTTTTATTTGCATCAAGTGAATGTGCCCCCTTTTTTAAGACGGGAGGACTTGGAGATGTAGCTGGAGCACTGCCCAAAGAATTGGCTAAAAAAAGTGAGATAGATTCAGTTGCTGTGATCCTTCCTTATTTTAAGAATGAAATGAAAGAAGAATATCGTTCACTTTTAAAAGATGAATTTTATGATTTTGTTGATGTTGGTTGGCGACACGAATATGTTGGAGTTAAAAGTCTAGAAAAAGAGGGTGTGAAGTATTATTTTCTAGATAATGAACATTATTTTGGTAGGGGACAACTCTATGGTTATGGCGATGATGGAGAGCGCTTTGCCTTTTTTGACTTGGCTCTTTGCCAACTCTTAGAAAAGTTAGATTTCATTCCAGATGTTTTGCATGTCAATGATTGGCAGACTGCAATGGTTCCCTTTTTACTTAAAGAAAAATACAACTGGATTAAGGTCTATGAAAAAATTAAAACAGTACTGACCATTCATAATATTGAATTTCAAGGCTTGATGCATGGAGATGCTTTAAGTGAGCTTTTTGGTATGGGAATGGAGCGCTATTTTGAAGGAGTGGTCCGTCATAATGGTATGCTAAATATGCTCAAAACAGGAATTTTATATGCGGATCGGGTTAATACAGTTTCGCCAACTTACGCTAAGGAAATCCAGACCTCAGAATTTGGTTGTGGTTTAGAAGCGATTTTGCAATATGTAGATGGAAAAGTTTCTGGAATTTTAAATGGGATAGATTATGATATCTATAATCCTGAAAATGATATATTAATTCCTTACCATTTCAGCGAGGAAGAGCTTTCTGGTAAAGGTCAAATGAAAGCAGAACTCCAAAAGCGAACAGGATTACCATTGAATCCAAATGTTCCATTGATTGGGATGGTCTCCCGTTTAACGAATCAAAAAGGATTTGATTTAGTTTTGAGTCAGTTGGAAAAAGTATTGGAAGAAAATGTTCAAATTGTCCTACTAGGAACAGGTTTCCCTGAAATTGAAGAAGGTTTTAGAGATTTTTCTCAAAAATATCCAGATAAGTTGTCAGCAAATATTGCATTTGACCTTCAATTTGCTCAGGAAATTTATGCTGGTTCTGATTTCTTCTTGATGCCATCTGCTTTTGAACCTTGTGGCCTATCACAGATGATTGCAATGAGATATGGAACTTTACCAATCGTTCATGAAATTGGTGGTTTGAAAGATACTGTGATTCCATTTAATCCTATTAGCAAAGAAGGAACAGGATTTGGTTTTGTTGATTTTGAAGGACAGATTTTATTGGAGACGATTAATCGTGCACTTGAAGTTTATGGAAAAGAACCAGAAGTCTTAAATAAAATGGTTTTATCAGCAATGAGTAAAGATTTTTCTTGGGGAACGAAGGCTCAACAATACATTGAACTCTATCAAGAATTATAAAATCTCGCAAACGATTGCGCTTGCGATTAAATTGTGGTAGAATTCATTTTAAAATAAAAGATGTTTGAGAATAATAAAGGAGCGACGATTGAAACTTTCTAAAAAACAATTTAAGCAAGATTTCGAAGAGCGTCTAACTTCAAAATTTGCGACTGACCTGACAAAAGCAGGTTATCAAGAAATTTATGATGCATTGGCATCTGTTGTGAAACATTACTATGCTAATATTTGGGTAGCCGATAATCAATATAAGGATGAAACTGGAAAAAAACAAGCATATTATTTTTCGATTGAATTTTTACCAGGAAAAATGCTTAAATCAAATTTACTTAACTTAGGTATTTTAAATACCGTTCGAGAAGGGTTAAATGATTTTGGAATTGAACTGGATGAGGTTGCTAAGATAGAACCAGATATGGCCATTGGAAATGGAGGTTTGGGGCGCTTAGCTAGCTGTTTCATGGATTCTTTAGCTTCAACGGGGCTTCCAGGAAATGGAAATGGCATTCGCTATCGGTATGGATTATTCAAACAAAAAATAGTAGATGGTTACCAAGTAGAATTACCTGATTCTTGGCTAAATAATGGGAATCCTTGGGAAGTACGTAGAGCAGACAAAGCAGTTGAAGTAACATTTGGTGGTGAAGTTTGGTTAGAAGATGATGGAAAAGGAAATCTTATTCCTCATTATAAGGACCAGGAACGTGTTCTAGCTGTTCCATATGATACGCCCATGGTTGGTTTTGAAAATACAACGGTCAATAATATGTGTCTGTGGCGCTCAGAAGTGCCAGAGGAATTAGACCCTAAATTTCAAAATTTGGATTATATGCGACAAACTTCGATGCTCTCTGCTGAACTTTATCCAGATGATTCTAATTATGATGGGCGACTTTTACGTTTGAAGCAAGAATATTTCTTTGTTTCTGCTGGACTTCAACGAATTTTGCACCACTATAAAGGAACACAAAAAAAAGATATTCGAAAAATTGGGGATTATATTGCTGTCCATATTAATGATACGCATCCTGCACTTTGTGTTCCAGAATTCATGCGCCTTTTAGTTGATGAATATGGAGTGGGCTGGAATCGAGCTTGGGATACAACCCTTAAGGTAATGTCTTATACCAATCATACAATTTTATCGGAAGCTTTGGAAAAGTGGCCAGAAGAGATGATTAAACAACTTTTGCCCCGAATTTATCAAATTATTGTGGAGATTGACCGGAGACGTACGGCTGAGTTGCTTCCTAAGGTGGGTGCAACGCTGGTGCATAATACGAGAATTATCAAAGATGGACAAATTCATATGGCCAACTTGTCAATCATTGGTTCACATTCAACCAATGGCGTAGCCAAATTGCATTCTGATTTATTAAAGGATGTTGAACTTCATGATTTCTATGAAATTTATCCTGAACGTTTTAATAATAAGACAAATGGAATTGCTGACCGTCGTTGGATTCAGATTGCAAATGAACGCTTGTCTGGAATTATTGATGAAACAATTGGTAAATCATGGCGTCATGATTTAGATGAATTGAAGCTGCTGAAAAATTTTAAAAATGATGAAAAAACACTTGAACAACTTCAAAAAGCTAAATTTGATGACAAGCTACGATTGGCTGCGGTGATTAAAGAACAAAATGGAATTACGGTTAATCCTGATGCGATTTTTGATGTTCAAGTAAAACGGCTGCATGCTTATAAGCGACAATTGTTAAATGCTTTGCATATTCTAAAATTATATTTTGATTTGAAAGATAATCCGGAATTAGATATGGTTCCTCGAGTATTTATTTTCGGGGCAAAAGCGGCTCCTTCATATCATTATGCTAAATCTATCATTAAAGTAATTAACGAAATAGCAAATATGATTAATAATGATCAAACGATTAAAGATAAACTCAAAGTTGTCTTTATGGAAAATTATAATGTAAGTTTGGCGGAAGTGATTATCCCAGCAGCCAATGTTGGAGAACAAATTTCTTTGGCCTCTAAAGAAGCATCTGGAACTTCAAATATGAAGTTTATGCTAAATGGTGCTTTAACCATTGGAACACTTGATGGCGCAAATATTGAAATTTTTGAAGCGGCAGGGGATGGAAATAATTTTGTTTTTGGGCTGACTAAGGATGAAGTTTATGAATATTATCGCAATGGTAATTATAATGCGCGTGATATTTATGAGCAAAATCCAGTAGTTAATCGAATTTTGAATGCCTTAATTGACGGAACGGTGCCAAATATTAAAAGTGAAGGTCGCGAAATTTTTGATTCGCTCACCGTTTATAATGATGAATATTTTGTACTTCGTGATTTTAATGATTATGTTCGGGCACAAGCTGAACTTGAAAAACTTTACCGTGACCAAAAAGCATGGACTCAAGCAAGTTTAATGAATATTGCCAATGTGGGACGTTTTAGTTCTGACCGAACAGTTAGGGAATATGCTGATGACATTTGGTATATAAAGGCTAAAAAAGAATGAAGAAATTTACTGACAGAAATTTTTGTTACTGACAGAGTAAATTTTAGGAGCCTTTAGCCTTAAGTGTTAATAAAGGAAATGAGAATTAGATGTATTATTATAATCCGTGGAATTTAGATTATAAACAACCTTTTGGGGCCATCAAGGTTGGAAACTCAATGAACTTGAGTTTTACAACTGACCGACCTTCTGTACTTGTGACATGTGTAATTCGACGTGATTTTGGAAAACGTTATGAATTTTCTATGACCAAAGATTCAGGCGGGAATTTTAGAGTTACCATTCCTTTTGATGAAGAGTCAGGACTTTACTTTTATCATTTTGAAATAGTCGAGTCTTCGGATTTGGGAGAAACTAGGCGATTTTATGGTTGTTCTGGCATAGGAGGAGAGGGACTTCTATATACTGATGAAAATGATGTTAAACCTTATCAGCTGACTGTATTTGAAAAAGAAGACCAAGCTCCCAGCTGGTATCGTGAAGCAGTTTTCTATCAAATTTTCCCAGATCGTTTCTATAATGGAAATGAAAATGGTCAAATCAATCATCCAAAACCCAATTCTTTTATCTATGGAAGAAAAACGGATAGTCCTTTTTATGTTAAAGAAGAAAATGGTGATATTGCACGTTGGGATTTTTTCGGTGGAAATTTAAGAGGAATTATTAAAAAAATTCCTTACTTAAAAGAACTGGGAATCAATGCGATTTATCTTAATCCCATTTTTTCCGGTACAAGTAACCATCGCTATGATACGAATGATTACCTAAAAATTGATTCAATGCTAGGTAGGCAGGAAGATTTTGAAGAATTGATTCAGTTGCTTCATCAAGAAAAAATGCATTTGATTTTGGATGGTGTTTTTTCTCATGTAGGAAAAAACTCGCTTTATTTCAATATTAATGGTGATTATGGCGATGATGAGGGAGCAGCTAAAAATCCTGATTCACCTTATTTTGATTGGTTTAAATTTGAAAATTATCCTTTTGAGTATAAATCTTGGTGGGGAATTAAAGATTTGCCTGAAATAGACAAAGATAATGATTCTTTTCGCAATTTTATTTATGGTGAGAAAAATTCTGTTTTAGCTAAATGGAATGACTTGGGTATTGATGGTTGGCGTCTGGATGTTGCTGATGAACTCCCTGATTCATTTATTAAAGGAATTCGAGAAAATCTTGACTCTTATTCAGATAAGATATTGATTGGTGAAATTTGGGAAGATGCTTCCAACAAAATTTCTTATGGAAAAAGAAGAAATTATATTCTTGGTGGAAGTTTGCAAGCTGCTATGAATTATCCGTTTCGTGATTTAATTATTAATTTATTAAATGGTCATCGTTCTAGTCAAGATGTCGCTCATCAATTGATGACTTTGCAAGAGAATTATCCTAAAGATATTTTTTATAATAATTTAAACAATCTAGGGACTCATGATACTGAACGAATTTTGACAATGATTGGAGAAAAGAATTTGTCAGTAGCGTTAGCAATGCTTTTTGTATTACCAGGAATTCCTTGTATTTACTATGGAGATGAAGCAGGATTGTCAGGTGGAAAAGACCCTGACAATCGTAAATATTTTCCTTGGGATAACATTTCACCCAATGTTTACAATGTTTATAAAAGTTGGACGCAAAAACGTCTGTCAGAAAATAGCTTGAAATATGGAGAGTTTTCAACTTTTTTTACTGACAGGTTGTTAGGAATATTGCGATATACAGATTCAGAAGTTTTTGTTGAACTCATTAATCCGAGTGAAGATGAGCTTAATATAGAAGTTCAAGAAATTACTTTTTTACAAAATCTGAAATTCTTACCAGAATTAAAAAAATTACTGACAGAAAAAGTGATTAGTGGAAAAACAAATTTAGAATTAAAGATGAAAATTTAAAACTTGCTGATGCAAGTTTTTTTACTGACAGATTTATTTGTCAGTAAAAAATGATAAAAACTATATTTTTTAGCTAAATCTTATTTTAGAAAAGAAGAAAATATAAATAAATATCTATGAAATTTTGTTATTGTCCCTCTTTTTCCCGCGTTTTTCAAAGAATCTGTATAGGCAAAATTGTTTGACAACTTGACAAGTTGTATAGAAAACTTTATAATATAATCTATGCAAAACTTAAACAAAACAGAAAAAACATTTTTCGGTCAACCTCGCGGCCTATTGACGCTTTTTCAGACTGAGTTCTGGGAGCGTTTTTCTTACTATGGGATGCGTGCCATTCTGGTTTATTACCTCTATGCATTGACAACTGCTGACAACGCAGGTTTAGGACTTCCTAAAGCTCAAGCAATGGCGATTGTAAGTATCTATGGTGCACTTGTCTATCTTTCAACAATTGTTGGAGGGTGGGTTGCTGACCGCTTGTTGGGCGCTTCGCGCACAATCTTCCTTGGTGGAATTTTAATCACTTTGGGACACATCGCTTTAGCAACACCATTTGGTTTATCTTCACTGTTCGTGGCATTATTCTTAATTATCTTGGGAACAGGGATGCTTAAACCGAATATTTCAAATATGGTTGGACATCTTTATTCTAAAGATGACTCACGTCGTGACACTGGATTCAATATCTTTGTTGTCGGAATTAACATGGGTTCTCTGATTGCTCCATTGATTGTTGGGACAGTTGGACAAGGCGTGAATTATCACTTAGGATTCTCACTTGCAGCTATCGGTATGATTTTTGCATTATTTGCTTATTGGTATGGACGTCTTCGTCACTTCCCAGAAATTGGACGCGAGCCTTCAAATCCAATGGATTCAAAAGCAAGACGTAATTTTCTTATTACATTGACAATTGTTGTTATTGTCGCAATTATTGGTTTCTTCTTACTTTATCAAGCAAGTCCAGCTAATTTCATTAATAACTTCATTAATGTTTTATCAATTATCGGTATTGTTGTTCCAATTATTTATTTCGTAATGATGTTTACCTCTAAAAAGGTAGAATCAGATGAACGTCGTAAATTAACAGCATATATTCCTTTGTTCCTTTCTGCTATTGTCTTTTGGGCAATTGAAGAACAAAGTTCTACAATTATTGCGGTTTGGGGAGAATCACGTTCTAATTTGGACCCAACTTGGTTTGGAATTACTTTCCATATTGACCCTTCTTGGTATCAATTATTGAACCCGCTCTTCATCGTTCTCTTGTCACCTATCTTTGTTCGTCTTTGGAATAAATTGGGTGAACGTCAACCTTCAACAATTGTAAAATTTGGTCTTGGTTTGATGTTGACAGGGATTTCTTATTTGATTATGACACTTCCAGGTCTCTTGAACGGAACTTCTGGTCGTGCAAGTGCTCTTTGGTTAGTATTGATGTTTGCTGTCCAAATGGCAGGTGAATTACTTGTTTCACCAGTTGGATTATCAGTTTCAACAAAATTAGCTCCAGTTGCTTTCCAATCACAAATGATGGCGATGTGGTTCTTGGCAGATTCAACTTCACAAGCAATCAATGCTCAAATTACACCACTCTTTAAAGCAGCAACAGAAGTTCACTTCTTTGCGATTACTGGTATTATTGGTATTATCGTGGGAATTATCCTCCTTATTGTCAAAAAACCTATTTTGAAATTAATGGGAGATGTTCGTTAATTAGTAATTAATAAAACCTATCTTTAATGATAGGTTTTTTGTATTTTAAAAACTATAGAAGTGTCTGAAAAGTTACACTTGTTAAAAGTCTTTTACAAATCAATCGTTTTTATCTGCGCTTACATTATGATAAAATATAGTGTAACGTGATTTTAAATTATTTGCAGATATTAGTGCCTTTGGTTAAAAGGCCAAAGACATTCACAAATGCTAAAATAAAGTATGAAATCACTTATTTACAAATAAAACTTATAGAGGATAGAGGTGAGAAGCAAAGCTATTTTTATTCGAAAACTCGCAGTTACTCTGTTATTAAAAATATAAAATTCAAAGTAAGGATACTCAAGCACGGTCATCCATTAAAAGTGGTTGACTAAGAAATATGAGTTTACTAAAAACTTTGAACATTTTGTGTTTGAAAAGATACTGAGAAGAGGCCTGTAGAAAAAATAATTATTGTTTTTCTGTTGCTAAATTAATAAATAAATTGATAAGAAATAGTGAAAAGTTATAGATTTACGATTAGAACTGATATTTTTAATTATTAATTATTATTGAAAAATCTTGTTAACTTTAAAAATTCTCTTATTTTATTTATTAATAAAATAAATATTTTTATTAAACCAAGGACAAAATTAGTCTTAGATAAAAATATTTTTAAAATTAGTCTATATCTATTTGATATATAGTAAATAAAAAATAAGGAGATAAACAATGTTTACCATTGAAACTCTCGCACGCTTTCAGTTTGCGATGACGACAATCTTCCACTTTTTCTTTGTACCACTTTCTGTCGGAATGGTTCTCATGACAGCGATCATGGAAACTATCTATGTGAAAACTGGTGATGAAAAATGGAAAAAACGGACGAAATTTTTTGGATCAATTATGCTCTTATCCTTTGCAGTAGGGGTCGTAACCGGTATTATCCAAGAATTTCAATTTGGAATGAACTGGTCAGATTATTCCCGCTATGTTGGTGATATATTTGGCGCACCTTTAGCCGTTGAGGCCTTACTTGCCTTCTTCTTGGAATCTACATTCCTTGGAGTATGGATGTTTGGTTGGGATAAATTGGGTAAGAAATTGCACAATGCAACACTTTGGATTGTATTTGTTGGGACCTTCTTATCATCTTTATGGATTTTAGCGGCAAACTCATGGATGCAAAATCCAGTGGGATATGAAGTTAAAGGTGGACGAGCAACATTAACAAGTTTCTCTGCCCTTTTGACAAATCCTCAAACTATTTTGGAATTTAGCCACGTGGCAACAGGTTTCCTTGTAACTGGTGGTTTTGTGGTTGCTGGTATTTCAGCTTATCAAATTCTTAAAAATCGTGAAATTGATATGTTTAAACCAGTTTTACGTTTAGGACTTTTAGTAGCTCTAATCGGTGCAGTTGGTAACTTTGTTGCTGGTGACCAACAAATGATTGAAGTTAAAAACTCTCAACCTATGAAATTTGCTGCAACTGAAGGGGTTTATGAAACAACACCTGACCCTGCGGCTTGGGATATGGTTGCCTTCTTTAATGAAGCTGACCACAAAGAAGTATTTGGAATTCAAATTCCTTATATGCTTTCAATTCTGACTTATCACCGTCCAAGCGGTTCGGTTGAAGGGATGAATGAAATTAACGCTCAACTTCAAAAGAAATATCCTGATGTAGCTAAAGAAATTGGCGGAAATTTCTTCCCACCAGTAACGGTTCTCTTCTGGACTTTCCGGATTATGGCCGGTCTATCAATGTTAATGATTTTACTTTCTGCTCTGGGGCTATTTTGGACTAGAAAGAAAAAACCAAGTCTATATGAAAATAAATTTGGCTTACAAGTTTATCGTTGGATGCTATTTGCACCTTTCCTTGCGATTACCTCAGGTTGGTTAGTTACTGAACTTGGTCGTTATCCTTGGACAGTTTATGGTTTATTTACAATCAAAGATTCAGTTTCACCAAATGTTTCTGTCGGTTCACTTTTATTCTCAAATATCGTCTATTTCTTCCTGTTCTGTTTCCTTGGTGCTGTAATGGTTTACTTTACGCTTCAAAGAATGAAACAAGGAGTAGAAGGAGCGGAAACAGCTTATGTTTCTTTAGATTCATTTAGTCAAGAAAATTTTGCTTCTTCATCAAAAGAAGATAGTGAAATTCAAAAAGAAACTGATGAGAAAGGGGTGGATAAATAATGACTGGATTACAACTTTTTTGGTTTATTATTGTTGGAGTATTATTTAGTGGCTTTTTCTTCCTCGAAGGTTTTGACTACGGTGTAGGAATGAGTGCAATCACAATTGCCAAGGACAAACGTGAGGTTGAACAAGCTATCGGATCAATTGGCCCAGTTTGGGATTTGAATGAAGTTTGGTTATTAACTGCCGGTGGGGCAATGTTTGCTTCATTCCCTTATTGGTATGCTTCATTGTTCTCTGGTTTCTATCTTATTCTATTTTTGATTTTAGTAGGTTTGATTTTCCGGGGAGTAACATTTGAATTTCGTCATCACTCACATACGGAAAAAGGAAAAATGCTCTGGACAAAAGTTTTGGGCGTTGCAAGTTTTGCTATTCCATTTCTCTTTGGATTGATGTTTACAAGTATGATTCAAGGCGTTCCAATGGATGCTAAAGGAAATGTGACTGCTACTTTTACTACTTACGTTAACTTTTTGTCAGTCGTTGGTGGTGTTGCTGTAACGCTCTTAGCTTGGCTTCATGGCTTAAATTATTTAGCTTTGAAAACAGAGGGAGCTTTGCGTGAGAGAGCTGCAAAGATAGCTAATATCCTCTATTTTGTTCTTTATGCTGGTGAAGTTGTATTTGCTGTATTGCTAGCTATTTTCACTGATTTCTTTGAAAAACATTTTATTGGAACTTTAGTTTTACTTGCTTTGATTGTTATTCTAACTCTTGTGGCACATTTATCTGTTCGTGCAGGAAAAGAAATGTCTGCTTTCTTGGCTTCAGGTTTGACTTTCATTGCCCTTGTTGCATTGATTTTCCAAGGGATTTTCCCACGTGTAATGATTGCAACTAACCCTGCTCACAGTATTTTGATTAAAAATGCTAGTTCAACAGGCTATACTTTGAAAACAATGACGATCATTACTCTGGTTATCTTACCATTTGTACTCATCTATATGGGCTGGACCTATTTCATTTTCAGAAAAAGAATTAAAAAATAAAACATGAAAATAACTGGTTGAACCAGTTATTTTCAGATTAGTTTGTAAATTGATATAATTAATTAAGACAACTACATATTATGGTCAGGAAAATTTTTCTGACCTAAATTTTTTAGAAAGGAACTGAGGAATTTTATTTTACTGACAGAAATTCTATGAGCAGATTTTAGGAACTGTCAGCTTTGTTGGTAAGTTCTGTCAGTAAAATATTATCTCATCAGTAACTTTAAACATGATTGATAAATCTCTTTTTGAACTGCCAGGTGTAAGAAGAATGTTTCCGATATTGGGGATTCTGGCAGTTTTTCAATTCATTGCAATTGCTGGTCAAGCTTTATTTCTAGCTACTGCGATTACTAAGCTTTGGCAAGGACAATTATTTTCTCATACCATTCCTTGGGTTTTGGGCTTTTTTGCTTGCTTTTTGAGCCGTGAAATTATTAATTTTGGTCGTTCAAAGGCTCTGGATAAACTTGCTTACCAATTAGCAACAAAATTGCGGGGGGATATGTTGGATAAATTTTTCCGACTTGGTCCAGTTGCTATTGCTAATTTAGGTTCGGGCTCAGCTGCAACAACAGTAATCACAGGAATTGATCAGGTTGAAAATTATATTAAATTGGTCCTATCCAAAGTCTTAAATATGATGATCATCCCAATGTTAATTTTGATTCCAGTGTATTTTCTTGATTGGCAAAGTGGAATTGTGTTAACTTTGACATTTCCTTTTGCAATTATTTTTATGATTCTATTGGGATACGCAGCACAAGGACGTGCTGAACGTCAATATAAAACTTTCCAATATTTATCAAATCACTTTTTAGATTCATTGCGTGGAATTTCTACATTGAAATATTTTGGATTGTCTAAAGATTACTCAAATTCAATTTATAAAACTTCTGAAGACTTTCGTAAAGAAACGATGGGCGCATTGAGAATTGCTATGCTTTCAACCTTTGCCCTTGATTTTTTTGCAAGTCTTTCGGTTGCTGTTGTCGCACTTTTTTTGGGACTTCGGTTAATGAGCGGTGATATTTTACTTTTTCCAGCTTTAGCGGCTCTAATTTTAGCGCCAGAATATTTCCTTCCACTGCGTGATTTTGCAAGTGATTATCATGCGACGCTTAATGGAAAAAATGCTTTGGCAGCTGTTAATGAAGTTCTATCAACTGAGGAAAATACTTTGTCAGTACTTACAGAAAAAGTAACTTGGAGTGCAAATTCACAACTTCAACTGACAGAGTTAGGAAAAATTTATGACACAGGGCGTGGAATCTCAAATGTTAATCTGTCAGTAAATGGCTTTAAAAAAATTGCCATTGTCGGAAATTCAGGTTCTGGTAAATCAACATTGCTTTCAATGCTGGCTGGATTTCTAAAACCAACAGCTGGTGAAATTAAACTAAATGAGCAAAGTTTGACTTCTTTAACTGACGAAAACTATCGTCAGTCAGTTCAATTCATTCCACAAAAGACTTATATTTTTGCAGGAACTTTTCGTGAAAATTTAGCTTTTTACGAACCTGATTCTACTGATGACGAAATCAAAGCAGCAGCAAAACTTGCTGGTTTAGAAAGTCTTATCGATGAAATTGGTCTTGATGGACAAATTGGGGCCAGTGGCCGTACAATTTCAGGGGGACAGGCTCAACGTGTTGCATTAGCCAGAGCATTTTTAAGTCATACCCGCAATATTTTGTTTCTTGATGAACCGACAGCTCATCTGGACATTGAAACCGAATTAGAAATTAAAGCAAATATTTTACCTTTACTTGAAAATAAACTTGTTTTCATTGCTACTCATCGTCTTCATTGGCTTTCATCAATGGATTTGGTCATTGTATTAAACGAGGGACAGGTCGCAGGAATTGGAACTCCTGAACAACTATTATCTGAAAATACTTACTATCAAAAATTACTTAGTCAGATGCGTGGGGTTGATGATGACAAAAATTTATTAGACAATGAAACGAGCGAATCAGTAAAGGACCAAGAAGAAAAAGAATCTGAGAGGTCAAACTTTTCGTCAGTAAATGATAAATCTACTGACAGCTCTGTCAGCCAAGCTTCGTCAGATAATGGGGGTCAGAAATAATGAAATTAAAAAATATTTTGTTCGGTAATGACTGGATTTCTCCATTTTTGAAAAAAAATCGTTCAGGCTTTATTCTATCTATTTTCTTAGGAACGATTACAATTTCGATGGCGGGACTTTTGATGTTCAGCTCAGGATATGTCATTTCTAAATCAGCAACAAAACCAGAAAATATTTTAATGATTTATGTTCCAGTTCTCTTTGTACGTATTTTTGGGATTGGACGACCAGTGATGCATTATGTCGAAAGATTAACTTCTCATAATTGGATTTTAAAAATCACAAGTCTCTTACGAAAAAAACTCTATTTGCGACTGGAAAAAACGGCCGTTACATTAGCAGATCGTTACCGTTTAGGTGACTTATTGGGTGTTCTTAATGAAGATATTGGAAATCTACAAGACCTCTTTTTGAGAACATTATTTCCAGTTTTAATTGCTGGAAGTTTATCGATTGCTCTAATTATTGCTGGAGGATTTTTCTCACTTTGGTTTGCTTTAGGTTTAGCGCTCTTCTTAGGATTTTTGATTGTTATCTTGCCATTAATTTCTTTGAAATTTACAGTAAAATTAGATGAAGAACTCAAAATTTATCGCAATCAACTTTTTTCTCATTTGACAGATGATATTTTAGGATTACAAGATTGGGTGCTTTCAGGACGAAAAGAAGATTTTCTGACAGCTTATCGAGGTTCTGAATTATCTGCTAGAAAAATTCAAGCCAAACTATTAGCTTTCGGACGTAGAAGAAATTTATTTTTACAAGTTGTCTATGGCGCATTAGTGATCTATTTGATGATTTGGTCTTCTGGTGCCTTAAGATTGGGAGACGCGCCTAATTATATTGCGGCAGTTAGTCTTGCTGCCTTCCCTTTATTTGATGCTTTTTCTCCTTTGTCTGATGCGGTGGTTGAAACGCAACGTTATGGCGATTCAATCAATCGTTTAAATGACTTACCAGACCAAGACGAAGAAGTAAGGACTGAGGAAATTGTTTCTACAGATTTAGTCATCAATAATCTCCAATTTTCATTTGAAGAAAATAAAAAAATCTTTGATAATTTTAATTTAGAAGTTAAACAAGGAGAACATATCGCTCTATTGGGACGTTCAGGTGTGGGTAAATCAACACTTGCCGGATTAATCAGAGGAGATTTAGTTCCCCAAAGTGGAAGTATTCAATTTTCTGGTGTTGAGCCATCTAAAGCTAAAAATGTTGAAGAAAAAATTGGTGTCATTAATCAATCCCCTTATCTTTTTGCGACAAGCCTTCGTTCTAATTTGACTTTGGCGAAACTCAATGCCAGTGATGCTGAAATTTGGGAAGCTCTTGAATTAGTTGGCCTCCGTAAAATGGTTGAATCATTACCTCAAAAACTTCTGACACCAGTAGATGAAGCGGGAGAACGATTCTCTGGTGGAGAACGTCAACGCTTAGCCTTGGCACGGGTTCTTTTATCAGATGTTGATGTTGTAATTCTTGATGAACCAACTGTATCACTTGACCCAATCACAGAAAATCAACTCTTAAGTCTCTTTTTTGAACAGCTCCGTGATAAATCAATTATTTTTATTACTCATCATTTATTAGGTGTTCATCATATGGACCGAGTTCTATTTTTAGAAAATGGCTCGATTAAATTTGATGGGAAACCCGCGTCATTACTGGAGAATAATCCAACATTTAAGGAACTTTATCAACTTGATTTAGGAAATGAATAATATAAAAAATCAGTCTATGGGCTGATTTTTTTAATTTAGTTAGTTTTTGTGTTGACAAAACTAATTAAATGTTTTATAATCTTTTTTGTTAGGTAAATAAAAAATAAACTAACTAATTAATTTAAACTTTTCAAGAAATTAAAAGATAGTAAAGGAGAACCAATGATTAAGATGATAAAAATAATAATTCAAAAATTGAATTGGTTCATCAGACTTATTGAAGGCCCAGATGAACGACTAATCTATGCTTTTGATGACGAATTACAAAGAATTTGATATAAGGAGAATACATAATGTCAGAACAAACAAACAACTTATTGAATCTATTTTCAAAACTATTGCACAATCCAAACATCCTTTTTGCTTTAAGAGCAGATGGGATTTCAAAACAAATGAAAAATCGCGGTAACCGCAATGGAGCTCAAGGTTTACTCGTTGAATTATGGAATAAAGATGGTCTAACCAATGCAGAAATTGCCGAACTTCTTGATATTAAACCTTCAAGTGTAACAGCTCAGGTTAAACAATTAGAAGAAGCGGAAATGGTTATTCGTAAACAAGATGAGAATGATAAACGTGTCAGCCGCATTTCCTTGACTGATAAAGGTCGTGAAGCTCAAGAAACACGTGATACAATGCATAATGATATTTCAGAAACAATTTTTGGCAATCTAACAGATGAAGAACAAGAACAATTAGCCTTTCTAATGGAAAAATTAGTAGAAAATAACGACGCACGTAATGATCAAGATTTCCAACGAATGGCACAATTTTTCGGAAATCCATTTATGGAAAATATGATGAATGCTCATGACCGTCATGCATTTGGGAATCACATGCGCCGTGAAATGCAAAATTGGCAACGTGAAATGCGTCGTTCATCTCAAGAAATGAAACGTGGACAAAATCGTATGCGTCGTGACGAACGCTCACAAGCTCCGTTTGGTGAAGATTGGAAAGCCTTTGGTAAGCAGCTCAAAGATAGCTTTAAAAATAATTTTGGTGGGAGAGATCAAGCCGATTTTAATGAACATTGGGATCACTTTTCAGATGAAATGAAAAATCGTTTTGGTGATTTTGACGGAAACCATCGTCCAGATTTTGATTCTAAACCAAAGACAGACAAAAATAAAGAACCTAAAAAACCAGAAAACTGGGATGATTTCTAAGGATTGAATAGATAAGGAGCGGAAAATGAGAACACTCATCGCTTACGCTGGTAAGACAGGAAATACTGCCAAGTGCGCTAGAAAGCTAGCGATACATTTAAATCAGGTCACACTTGTGGATTTAAATGCTGAAGTAGTAAATCCTAAAGATTTTGATGCTGTGATTGTTGCCAGCCCTGTTTATAGTCATAAATTTGAACGTTCAGTAGGCAGTTTCTTAAAAAAATATCAAGAAATTTTGCAAACGAAACCTTTTGCGGCATTCGTTACAATGGTTGAATATGATAGTTTTACGAAAGTGATTAAAAAAGAAATCGCCGAACCTTTGCGCAAAAAAGCTGTAGCTATCGCAAACTTTGGAGGGGAGGTAAATAATTTGACCCCTTTTAACTGGCACGATAAAATTATTGCAAAATCAATGATAAAGCTAGAGTCTAAAAAACACCCGATTGAGTTTTTACCAGAAGCTGAGAAACAGTTTGTGGCTCAATTAAACAAAGTAGAGTGAATTTAAAATAGCTAAATTTATAGGAGAAGATAATGTCAAAAGAAACCAAAGCTCTTACGATAAACCCTCAGCTTGCAGCTTTTCAAGAAGAACTTCTTAAAAACTATGACAAGGCAAACCTATCAGCAAAAAAGGGACAAACTTTATTTGTTGGCTCATCATTAATGGAGATATTTCCTATTGAGAAGTGGGAGGAAGCTGGAGAAGTTACTTTTTCACACTATATCTACAATCGGGCGGTTAGAGCCACGACGACCTCATTTTTATTAGAACACATAGAGAGTCAAATTTTTAATTTGGAACCTTCAAAAATCTTTATTAATATTGGAACGAATGATATCGGTTTTGAGATTCCAGAAGAAGAGTTTTTGAATAACTATGATCAAATTCTTTCTCAAATAGAAAGTAAATTACCTCAAACGCAAGTTTATGTGATGCGCTACTATCCGATTAATACGGTTGATTTTGGTCAAGACTCAGATGAAAAAACTTTATTTGAAACGAGAAGTAATGAAAAGTTTCAAAAAGCTTCAGATAAAATAAAAAAACTTGCAGATAACCATCATTTTCACTTTATTGATGTTAATGATGGTTTATCTGATGAAAATGGCAATTTGAAAAAAGAATTAACTTTTGATGGAGCGCATCTAAATCCAGCGGGCTATCAACTTGTCTTAGAAAACCTCAAAGTTTATTTGGAAGAATAAAAAATAATTCAAGACGAAAAGTAATTGAAATCATTTCTTTTCGTCTTGAAATTCAATAATTAGAAAAAGGAAGTAAGCAAACAATGGAAAGAGGTCCACAAATGGCCAATCGTATCGAAGGAAAAGCGGTTGACAAAACATCCATTAAACATTTCGTCAAATTGATTCGTGCTGCAAAGCCACGTTATCTTTTCTTTATCATTGGGATTCTAGCAGGAATCGTTGGAACACTAATTCAATTACAAGTCCCCAAAATGGTTCAACCACTTGTTAATAGTTTTGGACATGGAGTAAACGGTGGCAAAGTTGTCTTAGTTATCGCTCTTTATATTGGTTCAGCTGCTGTTTCGGCTATTGCAGCAATTGTCCTTGGGATATTTGGTGAATCAGTTGTAAAAAATCTAAGGACGCGTGTCTGGGATAAAATGATTCATCTGCCAGTAAAATATTTTGATGAAGTTAAAACAGGAGAAATGAGTTCTCGTTTAGCCAACGATACCACCCAAGTTAAAAATTTAATTGCAAACAGTATTCCACAAGCTTTTACGTCTATTTTACTTTTGGTTGGTTCAATTGTCTTCATGCTTCAGATGCAATGGCGTTTGACCCTTGCCATGATTATTGCTGTTCCAGTAGTTATGCTCATTATGTTCCCGATTATGACTTTTGGCCAAAAAATTGGGCGAACTAGACAAGATTCTTTAGCAAATTTCCAAGGGATTGCTAGTGAATCATTATCAGAAATTCGCTTAGTAAAATCTTCAAATGCTGAAAAACAAGCCTCTAAAAAAGCAGAAAATGATGTCAATGCCCTTTATAAAATTGGGGTAAAAGAAGCCATCTTTGATGGTTTGATGTCACCAGTTATGATGTTATCAATGATGCTGATGATCTTTGGACTTCTTGCTTACGGAATTTATCTCATCGCAACAGGAGTCATGAGTCTTGGAACTTTGCTTGGAATGATGATGTATTTGATGAACTTAATCGGAGCCGTACCAACTGTGGCGACTTTCTTTACAGAACTTGCTAAAGCTTCAGGATCAACAGGTCGTTTGACCGAATTACTTGATGAAGAACAAGAAGTACTTCATCAAGGAGAAAGTCTTGATTTGGAAGGAAAAACCCTCTCAGCTCGCCATGTTGACTTTGCTTATGATGATTCTGAACAAATTTTACGTGATATCTCTTTTGAAGCTCAACCTAATTCAATTATTGCCTTTGCCGGACCTTCAGGTGGTGGTAAATCAACAATTTTCTCTCTTTTAGAACGTTTTTATCAACCAACGGCAGGAGAAATTACAATTGATGGTCAACCGATTGATAATATTTCTTTGGAAAATTGGCGGAGTCAAATTGGTTTTGTCAGTCAAGATTCAGCAATTATGGCTGGAACCATTCGTGAAAATTTAACTTATGGACTTGAAGGAGACTATACAGATGAAGACCTTTGGCAAGTTCTTGACTTAGCTTTTGCAAGAAGCTTTGTTGAAAATATGCCTGATCAACTTAATACGGAAGTTGGTGAACGAGGTGTGAAAATATCTGGTGGTCAAAGACAACGTTTAGCAATTGCTCGTGCTTTCTTGAGAAATCCAAAAATCCTGATGCTTGATGAAGCAACGGCTAGTTTGGATAGTGAATCAGAATCAATGGTTCAAAAGGCTTTAGATAGTTTGATGAAAGGTCGCACAACGCTCGTAATTGCGCATAGACTTTCAACAATTGTTGATGCGGATAAGATTTACTTCATTGAAAAAGGTCAAATCACAGGGAGTGGCAAACATAATGAACTTGTTGCCACACATCCACTCTATGCTAAGTATGTTTCAGAACAATTGACTGTTGGTCAATAAACTAAAAAGCTCAACGATTTAAGTTGAGCTTTTTTTATTTTGATTTCTTATTGTTGCAATAATCATTTCTCCTGCTGTATAAATGAATACAAAAGGGGGATAGAAGAAAGTGATAATGAAGCTAATGACCATTCCAATCTTCCAAAAAGGATTCCGTAAATAGTGATAAACTTCCATTTGAGCGATTAGTTCAGCCTTTTCTTTAGGATTGTCAGCAATAAAACAATCGGTCATATAACTATATGCAAATCCCCAAATATAAATCATCACGATAAAGAGTAGGGCAGGTGCTTTTGGTGAGTGGATTCCGAAATCATGAAAGAAGTCCATTGTGCGTCCAGCCCAAGCAGAAAGTACAGGAAGCATTGATAATGAGAGTACCCAAATCATGCAACTATGATAGATTCGACGAGTGATTTTCTCAGCCTGTGAAAGCATATATTGTTGATTAAACCAAGAAGTTGTAACATAGATAAAACTCAAAAGGTAAGCAATCAGATAGACGAGATTATCTTTCAGAAAATCAAGAATTCAATCTGTTTTAGGTAATTCGAATTCTAATAACATAATAGTCATTATTACTGCAATAATTGCATCAATAAAACCGGCTAAACGCCCTTTATATACCATAAAATCTCCTTTGTATTACCAATTATAACAAAAGTTAATGAAATTTTATAAAAAAAATAAGCATTAAAGCTTATTTTTCTGTATCAGATGAATAGTTTTTATTTTTGGGGAAAAATCGTTTCTTGACAAAGATAAGAATCGCAAGGATGAAAATAATCCCTAAAATCACAACCACAACTGAAGAGTAAGAATCAAGAATTCCAGCAATCATCTCCCAGTTATCACCAAGAGCGGCTCCAAGGCACACTAGAACAATGTTCCAAATAAGTGTTCCCAAGGTTGTTAAAATAAGAAAACTTGGGAGTTTCATTTTAGCAGAACCAGCAGGGATTGAAATTAGACTTCTAATTAAAGGAATGAATCGACAGAAGAAGATTGTTGCATATCCTCTCTTTAAAAACCATTTTTCAGTTTTTGTGATGTCCTCTGGTTTAAGACGAAGTACTTTTCCTAAACGTCCAGAAACTAATTTTTCTAAGCGTTCAACGCTTAAAAGACGACCGATGAAGTAGAGTATCAATGCACCAAGCACAGAACCAATAGTGGCTGCGATAATCATGCCGATAATCCCCAGTTCGCTATAAGTAGTCATGAAACCACCGAAAGTTAAGATTACTTCGGAAGGAATTGGTGGGAAGATGTTCTCAATCATAATGAGAAAGGCAACACCAAAGTAGCCAAATTGGTTCATGACTTGGATAATTATTTCTTGCATTAATACTCCTTTTATTTGTCTATTACTTTAATTCTAACATAAGGCTGGAAGGCCACCAAACAATATAAAGTACAAAAAATAGGCTTTGTCTTTTGGCAAGGTCTATTTTTTGAAATCATAGGTTTACTGACAGAGGCTGTCAGTAGATAAACTTCATCTACAAGTTCTGTCAGTCATTTGAAATGACTGACAGAAGAATTTGTATGTTATTCAGAAGCGAGGGCTTCAATTGTGTTCAAACGTGCTGCACGTCCACTTGGAGCTAAACTTGCGAGGAGAGCAATTAATACAGCAACGATAATCGCAAAGATAATGTGTCCACCAGAAATTTGAACGATACTTGCCCCGTCAAGGAAACTACTTAGAGCTTTATTGATGAGGAATTGTCCGAGGTAGGCAAATCCAATAGCGATAGCGGCTGATGACAGACCAAGAATCAAGCTTTCAGCGGTGAAGAGACGAGAAATATCTTTCTTACGTCCACCGAGTGCGCGGATAACACCAATTTCTTTTGTCCGTTCAGCAACAGACATGTAAGTAGTAACAACAATCATAAAGATTGAGACAATCAAACTGATTCCGGCAATAGCGGCAAGAACATAGCTGACGATATTTGTAATATTAGTGATGACATCGAGGAATGAAGTAACACTATATGTAACAAATGCTTTTGTTCCATCAATTTTCAAGTTTTGAATGTCAGAAGTTGTTGATTTGACATTATCTACTTTATTAACTGTAACTACTGCATAAGTGGCATCACTATCTGCATTAGCAGATTCAAGAGCAGCTTTGACAGTATTGTAAGTGGCAATTAGGCTGCTAGAAGAGCTTGCTGGGCCTTGAGGATTTTTCAAAATACCAGATACAGTGAATTCTTTTGTAACTTCAACACTTGCTCCAGCAGCTGTTTTAGCTGGAATTTTTAAAGTAATTTTCTTACCAACTAATGATTTATAATCTTTATTTAATTCTTTAGCATCACTAGCATAGATTGCGATTTCGCCATCAGCAGGTTTTGAACCGGCAACGTAATCATCATTGATATTTGATTGAGTCCAAGTATCAAGAGTCATTAAACCAGATTTAGATTTATCACTGGCAGTAAGTGTTCCTAAGCCAGAAATTGAATAAGTTGGCTCAACTTTTTTGACGTTATCAACTTTTTTCAATTTTGAAAGATGAGTACTGTCAAGGTTAGTAGCAGCATTTCCAAGTTCTTGTTGCGTTTGTTGGAGTGCTTGCTCATTTCCTAATTTATTATCAGTTGTTGTCCGCTTGAAGATGGTAACCACATTCGGATTGACACTTGAAGTAATGGTGTCATTCATATATTTGGTTGCACCATTTCCTAGTCCTAAGAAAAAGATGACTGAGAACAGGCCGATTGCTGTTCCGATTGCAATTAATAAATTAATTTTCCAAGAGTGAGTAAAGTGTTTAAAGGCTGTTCTGAAAGTATCACGATATGACAATGCTTTTGAGTTCATCCGTTGATGTGATTCAACAGGATAGGGTTCTTTTAGACGTTCGTCACCTGTGATTTGTCCATCGGCCAAACGGATAATTCTTGTACCGTAATCAGCAACTTCTTGTGAGTGAGTAACGACGATTACTGTTTTACCAGATTGAGCAATTTGACGTAAGAGCGCTAAAACTTCTTTCGTGTTTTGTGAGTCAAGAGCACCAGTAGGTTCATCAGCAAGAATAATTTCAGGGTCAGAAGCTAGGGCACGCGCGATTGCGACTCTTTGTTTTTGTCCTCCAGAAAGTTGTGATGGATTTTTCTTACGGTGTTCATAAAGACCAACTTGTTTTGTGAGCTCAATCGCTCTTTCATGACGCTCTTTATCAGATAAGCTTGTCATTTTAAGGCTGATTAAAATGTTATCTAATACACTCAAATAGCTAACAAGATTGAAAGATTGGAAGATGAAACCGATAGTATCTCGACGGTAAGCATCCATATCTTTTTCTTTTTTTGTTTTTTGAGCAAGGCCGTCAACGATGACATCCCCCTCATATTTACGGTCAAGTCCTCCGATGATATTCATCAAAGTTGACTTACCTCCCCCGGATTCTCCTAGGAGACTGACGAAATCACCACGTTCAAACTCGAGGTTGATTCCTTTGAGGACAGGAAATTCTTCTTTTCCAAGAAAATAGGATTTCCTAATATTTTTTAATTCCAAAACGGCCATAAAGACTCTCTTCCTTTTCTTAAAGTATGTACTTTACATTATAACTTAATTTTCTTAAATAAAAATAAGACCTAAGTCTTATTTTCAAATTTATTGACTACCTAAGCTAACCGTTCAGTAAAAAATCTAAAATATTCATTCCCGTACTCGTTTGTGCTTTGTAGAGTTCTGTATAACCACATTGAGAACAAGAAATAGTAATAAATTTCTTATTTTGAACATCAAAAATCTTTGAAAAATTTCCACCGGTTGCTTGAAGTTGATCTTCTTCAAAATTATGATTGCCACATTTGATACAAGTGTATTGTTGTTGATAGCCGTTCATTTTAACTCCTCCTCGTTAGTAAAGTGAAAAATCGCTTGTCTTCTTAATTATTTAAATCCATTATAACTCAAAAAAGTTGATTCTTTTAGTCTTTTGAATCCGCTTCACTATTTAATATATTACTTAAATCTAGAATAATAAATAAAAAAGTGAAATTGAAACCATTATTGAAAAACAATGAGAATAATCTTTGTGATATAATTCTAATTATGGATAGACAAGTTAAAGAAAAACTGCGTATTGCATTAATTTTTGCATTAAATGCAGGTTTTATGGATGGTTTCTCATTTTTTCATTTTAATGACCGTTTTATTGGTGCACAATCAGGGAATGTTATTCAGGCGGGGATTAATATTGCTAAAGGAGATTTTGCTAGGTTTTGGGATTTTGCAATTCCGATTATCTTCTTTATATTAGGAGTAATGACTCGGGGCTTTTATTCTCACTATTTGATGAAACGTCGCCGTTTTGATGCCTCTTATTTGTTATTGGTTCAATGGTTAGGGGTGACAATTTTTGCCTTGGCTTATGGTTTGGGCTTGAAGATTCCTGTTTCCTTTTATGTTGGGATTTTCTCTTACTTTATGGCGATTCAATATGATACTTTTACAAAAGTTCATGGTCGTGCTTACGGAAGTATCTTTATGACAGGTAATATGAAGTCCATGTCGGCAAATCTTGCTCAGTATATCATTACCAAAGATAAACAAAAACTTCGGTCAGTTGGTATATATGCCGCGCTTATCAGTATTTTCTTTGCTGGAGCAGCTATTGCAACACTTGCTGGAAATTGGTTTGGAAGTTGGACGATGATGGGCTCTACTTTCATGATAGGGGCCGTTTATCTAATTGTTCATTTTGATGAAATATAAAAATCCTCAAATAAGAGGATTTTTTTAAGCGTTAAGATAGGATAATTTTCCCTATTGTATGATTTTCTTCAATGAGTTCATGAGCTTTTTTCACATTCTCAGCAGTAATTGGTCCGAGATTCTGAGTCATTGTACTTTTTAGAACGTCATTATCTAGCCATTCAGAAACTTTATTTAAAATATCATGTTGACTTTGTAAATCAGATGTATTTGAGACGACTTTTGTAAACATCCATTCAAAGTTAAAACGTGCAGATTTATGAGCTAGTTGATCTAAATTAATAGCTTGCCCTGGTTCAACAATATTTGCAATCGAACCTTGTGGCGCAATTAACTCATTTACTGCTGGCATATGTTCAACAACGGCATTTAAAATTAAAATATAATCTACAAACTTAAAGCCAAGTTCATGAACTTGAGGAACCAAATTTTCATGATGATTGACGGTATAATCGGCGCCAAAATTTTTGACCCATTCAATGGCTTGGGGATTTGATGCCGTAGCAATTACTGTCAATCCAGCATTTTTGGCCATTTGGATTGCTACTGAGCCAACACCACCTGCACCATTAATAATGAGGAGTGATTTTCCTTTAGATTTATCAGTCACTTCTAGTTTTTCAAAGAGAAGTTCATAGGCAGTCAAACTTGTTAGAGGCATAGCGACTGCTTTTTCTTTGGTCAAATTTTTGGGAGCAAAACCAACAATTCGTTCATCAACGGCTTGAAATTCAGCATTTGAACCTGAACGAGTAACATCACCGGCCCAAAACACTTTATCCCCAACCTTAAAAAGCTTAGTTTCACTCCCAAGTTCGACGACAGTTCCTAAACCATCCCAACCTAGAATTTTTGGTTCTGCTAAATTTCCTTTAATCCCTTTTCTAACCTTTGTATCAACTGGATTGATTGAGATTGCCTCGACTTTTATCAATAAATCATGGGGTCTTAAGATTGGCTTTTCTATTTCAAAGTCAATAAAATTTTTGCTAGAATCAATAGTTCCAATTGCTTTCATCTCTCTACCTCTCTTATAAGTAAAAGTTTATACCAGTCTGACTCCTAAGTCAATCACTTGAATTTAATATTAAATATTTACATCATGTCATTAAAAATTTCTAAGACCAAAGAAATGACGCTTTGCTACAATGGAATGAGTTAAACTAATAGAATCTAGGTAATTTCATGACAAAAACTTATAAGCATTATCATTTTGACCACGTTGGAAGTTTTCTCCGTCCCCAAACTTTAAAAGAAGCACGTTTGGCTTATTCAGAAGGGCAACTTCCATTAAGTGACTTTAAAAAAATTCAAGAATCTGAAATTAAGAGATTAGTGAAAGAAGAAGTGAACGTTGGCCTTAAAGCGGTGACAGATGGAGAATTTAATCGTTCGTGGTGGCACTTAGATTTCCTCTGGGGGCTTAATGGAGTTGGGACTTATGAACAAGAGGATTCTTATAAATTCCATGGTGCAAAAACAAGGACAACTAATATTGAATTGACTGGTAAAGTAGCTTTTAACCCAGAACATCCCTTTTTTGCGGATTTTAACTATTTAAAAAGTCTTTTACCAGAAGGAGTTGAACCTAAAGTTACTATTCCTTCACCTTCGTTAATTCCTAATCGTGATGGTCGTTCAGACCGTTGGCCAGAATTTTATGGAAGTTGGGAAGAATTCTTAGATGATTTGGCTCAAGCTTATCATGAAACTTTGCTCCATTTTTATGAATTGGGTGCGCGTTATATTCAACTGGACGATACGACTTGGGCTTATCTTATTGCCAGATTATTAGATGATCCAGAAAACCATGAAAAGTATGTTAAGATGTGTGAAGACATTGTCTATCTTGTTAATAAGCTCTTGAAGGATTTGCCTGAGGACTTGAGAGTTTCAACTCATATTTGTCGAGGAAATTTCAAATCAACTTATTTATTTGAGGGTTCTTATGAGCCTGTGGCAAAATACTTAGGTCAGCTTAATTATGATACTTTCTTTTTAGAATACGATGATGCTCGCTCAGGTTCTTTTGCTCCCTTAGCAGAAATTTGGAATCAAAGAAAAGATGTCTTGCTTGTGTTAGGACTTTTCACTTCTAAACATCCAGAACTTGAAAAGTATGAAGACATTAAAGCTCGCTTAGACGAGGCGCTTGAATCGATTCCACTTGAAAATTTGGCACTTTCAACACAATGTGGATTTGCTTCTACAGAAGAAGGAAACGATTTGACTGAGGAAGAAGAATGGGCTAAATTAGCACATATTAAAAAGATTGTGGATAAAATTTGGAAATAAAGTAAAAGTGGTGGATTCTACCACTTTTTTTGTTTGTCAGTAAAGATTAAATGGCGCATAAGCTAAATTAGCTTTGCTTTGTTATAATAGACTTAAGCAAAAAATAAAGAAAGCGAGAAAAAAATATGAAATTAACAGCACTAGGTGTTTGGGGCGGATATCCTACGCGCGATGCCGGAACAACCTCTTATCTTTTACAATCAGAATCAGGCTTTAACATGCTTTTAGATTGTGGTTCACGCGCGGTGACAGAACTTGAACATGAATTGCAACCAACTCAACTTGATGCAGTTATTTTGAGTCATTATCATGAAGACCATATTGCAGATTTGGGTGCTCTTCGCCAATATCGTCAGCTTTATCCATTGGGTCAAGATGGTTGGGATGGAATGATGTTGCCTATTTATGGCCATGGGGAAAATGAATATGAATTTTCTAAATTAACTTTGGATAAGGTTTCGGAAGGTCATCTTTATGATGTCGAAAATGGAACAAAAGTTGGTCCTTTTGATATTACTTTTCTAAAAACAGTTCATCCTGTGGTGAATTATGCCATGCGCATTGTTGAACGCAGAACGGGACAAGTTTTGATTTATACTGGAGATACGGGTTATTTTGATGAATTGACTGACTTTGCCAAAGAGGCTGACCTTCTTCTTGCTGATGTTTATTTCTTTAAAGATAAAGCAAAAATGCCTAATCACTTATCATCAATTGAAGCCGGTCAAATTGCTAAGGATGCAAAGGTTAAAAAATTAATTTTGACTCATCTGCCACAATTTGGTGATTTGGATATTTTACTGACAGAAGCAAAAGAAGCAGCAGGGGATGCTGTCATTACTGATTTAGCAGTTCCGCATAAAAAATGGCAACTTTGATAAGCCCTTTTAAAAAGCTAATTTTCCTCATTTCATTTATCATTTTACTGACAGGAATTTTCTTTGGTTTTGTCAGTATCCAAAATTGTGTGCTTAATTACAATCCACCAAAAACGAAAAGTCAGATTGAACAATTGGTTAAAAAAAGTGCTGACAGTTCTAAAACGAGGTTTGTCAGTGATGATAAGCACTATCAGCGTAATTTATTTGTTTCTGACATTCATGGACGCTTATCTGGCTTGAAAAAAACGCTGACAGAGATTCATTTTAGTAAAAATGACCGGCTTTTTGTCTTGGGAGATAGCATTGATCATGGCCGTTTTGGCTTTGATGCTTTACTTTATTTGTTGAAAACTTTGCCAGATGCTGGTTATCATGTGACAGTCATGATGGGAAATCATGAGCAAATGTGGTCAGAGCTTGCAAGTGACGGTAAAACGGATGAAGAGCAACTTTCAAATGCAATTGGAACGATTTATATTTATGAAGGGGCTCCACCAAATGGCTGGCAGTATTCAATTGAAAACTGGAAAAAGCTGTCAGTTACTGACAGACAATTTTTACTGACAGAAATGAAAAATAACTTTGGTCAGCCAGAACAGTTGATTGAAAAAATTGGAAATAAGTGGGTGGTACTCTCTCATAGTGCAAAAATGTGCCTTTCTTATGAAAAAGAGAAGACAAAAGATTTGTTTTGGGAACATTTGCCAGGTGATTCTTTTGAACGGCGAAATAGTGTTGCTAAAGCTGTGGGCGTACCAAACACTGATGTTCAGGTCTTTGTTGGTCATGTGAGTGGTTTTTTATTTGGGAAACAACGAAACTATATTTGTTTAGATAATACAGTTGTCAATGGGACATTAGAACAATTTGAAGCAGTTCCAGTCAAAATATATTGTCTTGAACAAGAGAAATTTTTAGGATAAATGAATTTTACAGAAGAAGAAAAAGAATTTTTTATGAAGGAAGCACTCAAAGAAGCGCAGAAAGCAGCTGAAAATGAGGAAGTTCCGATTGGAGTTGTCATCGTCAAAGACGGCGAAATTATTGCGCGTGATTTCAATAGGCGAGAGCTTGATGGTCGGGCGACACATCATGCTGAAGTTTGCGCGATTGAAGCGGCAAATCAGGCAGTGGGAAATTGGAGACTTCTTGATTGCGCCCTCTTTGTCACCATTGAACCTTGTGTCATGTGTGCCGGAGCAATTGGGTTAGCGCGGATTCCACAAGTTTACTTTGGAGCGACAAATCCTAAATTTGGAGGAACGGTCAGTCTTTATCAGATTTTAGAAGACAAGCGACTGAACCATCGAGTCCAAGTAGAATCGGGGATTTTAGAAGACGAGTGTGCAAAAATTATGCAAGATTTCTTTAAAAATAGACGAAAAAAATAAATTGTGTTATAATAGTTTTCGGAGCAATAAGTTTCTTACGAAGCGTGTCAGGACCTGACGGTAGCAGCACTAAGTATGGAGCTTATGTGCTCTTTTTTTGTATCCTTATTTATGGTAAAGTATCATTATAAAGATGACAAAGGAGGAGTTTATGAAAAATGAAAATTGGAAAAATATGAAATGGGTAATTTTAGTTTTAGTGGTAATTTTGATTCCTTTAGTAATTTTTAAATCTTGTCAGAGTTTGACTAAAAGTCAAAATGAGAAGAAAAATAAAAAAGATTCAATTCATTTTTTGCATGGCGCTTGGATTTCAGATGTAAGATTACCAATGTCTAAAGAGCTCAAGGTACAATTTTATCGAGCCAATTTGGATAATGAGTCTCATTTTAAATATGGTAAAGAACAAGTGGAGTTAATATTTAGAGAATTGAAAAATGGTCGAGGGAATATTGATGGGGAATTTGTAAGAGAAAATTCTGTTTATCGCCCATTGAATGAACTCGACAAAGATGGTTTTCGACCAGTGAAAATAAATATTAATAAAAGAGGAGAAGAAGCTTTTTTCCGTTATAAAGTTATTAATAAAAATAAAGTAAAAACGAGAATTCTTCCTTCAGGAAGTGATAAGGTTGCTGATGAATTTGAGGTTTATTTTATAAGAGAAAATGGTTAACTTACGCCGTCTAAAAAAACTCTGACTATTTGTCAGAGTTTTTTTGTGGTACCAAAGCATTGACCACTGTGATTTGAGAAATGAGCGTTTCATTTTCGTCAGTGATTTTGATTTCCCAGACATGGTTGCGTTTGCCATTTTTGAGGAGAAGACCGCGGGCATTTACGAAACCTTCGCATTTTTTTGGATTGAGATGGTTGGCGTTAATGCTTTGACCAAAGGCAAAGTATTGACCGGAGCCGATTGCATTACTTGCCATACCAGCTGTGATTTCAGCGAGAGCAAGACTTGCACCTCCATTTAAAAAGCCTTGTGGTTGAGCATGAAAATCGCTGAGAATCATTTTACTTGAGAATTTATAAATTTTACTGACAAACTTGTCAGAATTCTCGTCAGTAAAAACTTGAAAATCTGTGATATTGAGTTGGTCAATCATGTTCATTGGAAAATCTCCTTAATAAGATGTGAGACCGCCCTAGGGCCTTAGCACTTTAGTGCACGAGCTTCGGGGACAGCGACAAGCAAGTTTGTCGCTGACTGTCTTGAAATGATGAAAAATGCCTTTTTGGCTGACGCTTGCCCTGCCAGCAAGTACTTGCGATTCTCGTTGCGCTTTAGCATGGACATTCGAGCGTAGCGAAGAACAGTACTTAGCTGGAACCGATAACGTAGCTAGCGACATTGCCAAAAGAGACAACGGAGCGGATGTAGGAAAAAAGTGGTTCTGCTTGAAGCAGAGCTTCAAGGTTGTGGATGAAATTTGCGAAGTAAAATTCACCTGTAAGTAGAGGTTCCAGTTTTTTTCTTTTTCGTTCATCTAAAGTAGGTCATAATTAATTTATTTACAGTATAACCTTTGAGTAGCGTTTCATTAACTGACAGACCGATACCAATTCCAGTCGGGACGGTCATCCAACCGTTTGGAAATGCAATTTCTGGTTGAATGAGGTCTATGTCAAAATAATGCTTAGAATCGGATAAATCACCGGCCATAGCATTTCCAGAAAGCGCAGCTAGTTGGACATGGAGTATTTTTGAGATACCAGACTCAACCATACTGCCAATCCAAAAGCCAATCTGATGCTGTCTGCAAAATTCGATAGCTTTTTGCGTTTGATAAAGTCCACCTAAACGACCTATTTTTACATTGAGCATCGTTTGAAAAGGAAGTTCTGTCAGTATTTTTAGACTTTCTAAATCTTGAACGGATTCGTCAAAGCAAATTGGTGTTAAGAAGTTTTCTGTCAGTAATTTTAATTCGGATAAATCTTTGATATCAAAAGGTTCTTCGATACAAGCCAGACCAAGTTCGTCTAGCTCTTTGATGACTGGCCAGTCTGTCAGTTGAAAACTTCGATTGGCATCAAGAGCAAATGTAATTTGTGGATATCTTTTTACCAGCTTTTTAATCAAGTCAGTCCCAATTTGTGGACTAATTTTTAATTTAATTCTTTTGACGCCACTGTTAATAAGTTGGCCAATTTCCTTAATGGTTTGCTCGTCAGACATTTGTCCAAGCACCGCACCACGTGGGATTTTATCAGCTAATTTTTCTTGGAAAAGACCAGCAATCAAATTTTTATTTCTTTCTTTAAAATACAAATCTAGAAGTGCATTTTCTAGTCCGGCCAGTGCCATTGGTAAGGGATTTCTAAAAAATTCATGTATTTCAAAAGGGTGTGAGAATTCTTTTTGCAAAATTTCTGGCAGGTAAGTTTCTTCCAAGATTTTCCAAGAATCAGCAAAAGTTTCTGAAGTATAAAAAGGAGTCGTGAAAGCAACAACTTCACCAAATCCCGAAAGTCCGTTAGGACTTTCAACTTTTATAATAATTGTATCTCGGAGATTTAAGGAACCTTTGGCGGTCTTAAAATTAAATTTCATAGGGAGTTGAACATGAAACATTGTAATTTTTTCAATTATCATCCTTTAAGCTCTTTTCTCAAGATTTTTCCAGAAGCATTTTTGGGCAATTCATCCATGAAAGTGATGGATTGGGGTCGTTTGTATTTTGCCAGTTTTTCAGTGAGAAAGTTTTCTAATTTTTCTTGGGAAATATTGCCTGAAACGAAGAGAATTGGCACTTGTCCCCACTTGGCATCTGGCTTAGCAACAAGTGCACATTCCTTGATTTCAGGAAGAGAATAAACTAAATCTTCGATTTCTTTGGGGTAAATATTTTCACCGCCAGAAATAATGATATCTTTTCTGCGATTGAGCAGATAGAGAAAACCGTCCGCGTCAAGATAACCAATATCGCCTGTTTCAAAAGCTGTGCCGTAAGGCTTTTGGCCTAGGTAAGCTTTCATCAACATCGGAGATTTTAACCAAATTTCACCAACGCCAGCAAGGTCAGCTTGACGAATCTCAATTTCAACACCTGGTAAAGGCCGCCCGACAGAGCTTGTTTTATCAGGGAAATCTAAAATATTAAAAGTGACAGATTGTGAAAAACTTTCAGTCATTCCATAAGTTTTGTAAATAGGAAGCCCTAATTCTTGGCATTTTTTGATTAAAGGTTCGGGAATAAATTCACCACCAAGTAGAATTAAACGTAAGTTATTGCTATGCAATTTGTCAGCAATTCTTGTAAGGAGGGTTGGGACGAGTGAAACCATGTTGATTTTCCCAGAATTGATCATTTCAAGAAGTTGGTTTTCATCAAATTTATCAACAACGGTCGCTGATGTTGCATTATATAAAGTACGCATAATAATGGAAAGTCCAGAGACATGAAACATGGGTAAGATGACAAGCCAATTATCATTGTCATAAGCGCCAAGCGTTTCCTTTGAGGCTTTGACGTGATTTGAAATCATGCCCCAAGTAATAGGGACAGATTTAAATTTTCCGGTAGTAGCGGAAGTGTTCATGATGACTGCAATTTTTTCATCGGGAAAATCTGCTGACAGACTTACAGGGCAAGGGTTACTAGTCCAAATTTCCGAAAAAGAAATGCTGTCAGTAACTTTTTCTGTCAGTAAATCCGATGTGAAGACTGTCTCAATCTCGAGTTCCTTGATTTGGTCAGCCAGCTCGTATTCGGTCAGATGCCTATTCAAAAGAAGAACCTCTTTTGACAAACCGAGCAAGGCAAACAAAACGACTGCCATTTCAACAGAGTTTTCTGAAAGGAGCGCAACCCGTGATTGATTGTCAATAAGAGGAGCCAAATGTTCAGCCATCTTATTGACTTCCTGATTGATTTGGGCAAAAGTAGAATCATTTAAAAATTGTTTTTGAGGATAAAGTTCCGCCTGTTTTTTTAACCATTTCATATTTTAAGATGTGAGCGAACTCGATTTTCTCCTTTCTGTGTATTTTTTACTGACAGAAATCCCTGTCAGTAACTTTTAAATCACAAAAAGCGTCAAAAAGACGCTTTGTCAGCAATTTTGGAAATTTTTATGGGAATTTTGGAAATTGGTCAAAATCAGGTTTGCGTTTTTCTTTGAAAGCATCGCGTCCTTCTTTGGCTTCATCCGTAGTATAGAACATAAGTGTTGCATCTCCTGCAAATTGTTGCAGTCCAGCAAGTCCGTCAGTTGCTGCATTCATTGAACCTTTGAGCATACGAAGCGCCATTGGTGAGAGGGCGAGCATTTCTTGGGCCC
Source organism: Lactococcus sp. EKM203L (assembly GCF_011800585.1). Lineage (NCBI taxonomy): Bacteria > Bacillati > Bacillota > Bacilli > Lactobacillales > Streptococcaceae > Lactococcus > Lactococcus sp. EKM203L. The sequence continues at coordinate 395,428 of NZ_JAALEQ010000003.1, read as the reverse complement.
ATTGAACGGTTTCTTCTTCAAGACGGTCAAATGGAACAACAGTATTAACCATTCCCATGTCCATTGCTTCTTGGGCAGTATATTGACGGCAGAGGAACCATATTTCACGTGCTTTCTTTTGCCCAACCATAGCGGCAAGTAAACCAGCACCATAACCAGCATCAAAAGAACCAACACGCGGACCAGTTTGCCCAAATTTTGCGTTTTCAGAAGCGATAGTCAAATCACAAACGATATGTAACACGTGACCTCCACCAATGGCAAAACCATTTACCATGGCAATGACAGGTTTTGGTGTAATCCGAATCAAATGTTGCAAATCTAAAACGTTCAAACGAGGAATTTGGTCTTCACCAACATATCCACCATTTCCACGTACTTTTTGGTCTCCACCAGAACAAAAGGCTTCTTTATCTTCACCTTTTCCATGATTTGCACCAGTCAAAATAATCACGCCGACATTGGTATCATCACGGGCAATGCTAAAAGCATCAATCATTTCCACAACCGTTTTAGGACGGAAAGCATTGCGGACTTCAGGACGATTGATCGTGATTTTGGCAATCCCATTGTAAGTTTCATAAATAATATCTTCGTAGTTACGGTTGAGAGCAACCCAGTTAAATTTTGACATGATTCTCCTTTAAGATGTGAGGACGAGCGCTAGAAGTTGTGGAAATTAGAAAAATGCGGTTCTGGGCATAGCCCAAGTTCCATTTTATCTATTTTCATCAACTTCTGCGAGTCCGAACTCAATTAAAATTAAGATGTGAGGGGCCCTAGGGTCTTTACACTTTAGCGCTTAGACTTCAGGGTCAGCAACAAACTGATATTTTTGATGTCAGATTGTCGTTGAGTGTTTAGAAGTTATGAAATTCTATTATTTTCATTAACCTTCATAAGTCCACTTAGAAAAAATACTTTTATTGTATTTATTTCTGTCAGTAAAACTAATTCATCAGTTTTACTGACAGAAGTGATATAGTCATTACTTTTCAATTATATCATAAAGCATTTTGACTAAGGTAAAAATTCCTCTAGTATTTTTTGATAGGTGACCGGATTTTCTAGATGAATATTATGACCAGAAGCAGCAACAGAAATCCAAGTGACATTCGGATTTGGAGCAAAAATTTCTTTAGCAATTTTTGAATATTTTTCGTCTAAATCACCAGATAAATAGAGAATGTTGGATTTTATTAAAGAAATTTTATCGCCAACATAGAAAAGCTGGCCTTGACCTGTTCCATTCAAAGTTTGGGCAAGAGCTAAGGGTGAATTGCTTGCACGGCTTTCCCAAATTTCCTGTTGAATTTTTACTGACAGCTTTTTTTGTGATTCAAAAAGGGAAATATTAGCCCAAAAGTCAGCAAACCAAGCAGACCCATTTAACAAAATCTTCTGTCCTAATTCTTCGTCAGCCAGTCGTCTTTTTTTGCGGTCTTCACTAGATAAAAGCCCAGGACCAGTTGACTCTAAAATCAAATATTTAACAGGAGCTGACGGATAAGCAAGGCAATAACGAAGCGCCAATCGTCCGCCCATTGAATAGCCAAGAAGTGAAAAAGCATTTCCGTCAGTAAATTGCGCAAATAGCGAGTGCAGATTTTTCAAAATCGCCTCAAGTTTATAAGGGGCAAGTTCCTTTGGCTTTGCTGATGAACCGTGACCTAACAAATCGATAGCAACAATTTTGTAGCCGGCCAAATGAAGATTTCGCCAGGTATTAGAACTTTCAGAAAAACCATGCAGTGCAAATAGGACCTCTCCAGTCCCCCAAATACGGACAGCATAATCAAAACCATCAATAGTAATTATTTTTTTATCAATTTTCATAAGTCGTATATTTTTGATGTAAAGCAAGACTTAAATCTTTATCCGTTTTAATTTCCAAAAGATGAATGCCAGATTGATGAAGAGAAGCCTCAAATTGCTGACCAAAATCAGCATAGCCACTGACCAAATGATAATCTAAACCAGTCAACTCAGCCAGTCCAGCAAAATTTAAACCATGTGGAGTTGAAAAAAGATAATCAAAATTCGGTACGCCTTTTTGAGCTAAATGATGAAAAATCCCACCACCGTCATTATTAAATAGCACAATAGTCAGATTAAGTTCATGTGTTTTACCAACAATTAAACCATTTAAATCGTGTAGCATTGACAAATCCCCAGTCAATAAAACCGTCGGTTTACCCGTTGTAGCAATTCCGAGTGCAGTTGATTCAGTCCCGTCAATGCCATTCACACCACGATTTCCTAGAATTCTAACTTTGGCATCCGCTTTTTTCCACCAATAGTCAATATCTCTGATCTCCATACTATTTGAAACAAGAAGTTGAGCATCCAGTGCTTCCAAATGTTTTTGTAGTTCTTGGACATAACGTCCTTCAAAAGGACTTTCTTCATAAGTCACTTTTTCAAGAAGTTGTCGCATTTTTTCTTGAGCATTTTGCCATTTTTCCAAATAAGAACTATCAGAATTTACTTTTTTAATTGAAGAAGCAAAAGGGAGAACATCAGACTGAACCATCGTTGTCGTTGTCAAACTAGGGTTGCGATAATCAAGAGCAGGGTCAACTTGAATAAATTCAGCTTCGTTATTGAAAGCAACGAATTGTTGCAAACGTTTAGAAACAGGCATTTGTCCAAAAAGCAGAATAGCATCCGCTTTTAATTGAGTTTTTAAATCATTATTTGCTAAAAAAGCATCATAAGAGTCTATGACCAAAGGATGATTATGATTACGCAGATTAGAAAGTGGATCCGCTAAAATTGGAGCTTTTAATTGTTCCGCAAGTTTTAAAAGTGCTTCAGAATAATCTTTGTCAAAATTGGCACCGGCTAAAATTAATGTTTTTCCAGAAAGCAATGCTTCATCAAATGGAAGACTTACTTGTGCTTGTCCTTTATAAAATTTAAAGGCATGTTTAGAACGTCCTTTTTCATAATTTTCACTTTTTAATTCTGGAACTAAAGGATCACGCAAGGGAACATTGATTTGCACAGGACCCGAAAGAGGGGAAATAGCTGATAAGACAGCTCGTTGTGCGACTTTACGTGGATAGGTCCAAAAGTTTTCTGTCTGAGACTGGTTTTGAATATGTGGAGCTTCAAGATTTTCAAAATGATTAACAAAATTTCCAAAAAATCTGGTCTGGTCGACTGTTTGAGGAGCTCCAACGAATTGAAGCTCAGCCGGTCTGTCCGCCGTTAAAATAATAAGGGGAACTCGACTCATTTTTGCTTCAAGGACAGCTGGGAAATGATGAGCCGCAGCAGAACCTGAAGTACAAACTAAAACAACAGGACGTTTTTTCGCTTTAGCAATTCCCAGAGCAAAAAAAGCAGCCGAACGTTCATCAATGTTGACATAAGTATCGTATTTTTTGTATTCCTCAAAGAGCATGGCTAAAGCCGTTGAACGTGAACCTGGACTAAAAACAGCTTCACGAACCCCTAAATTGAAAAGTTCATCAACAAAGGGAGCTAAATATTCATTGGTCATGACTATCTCCATTTCTAATTTAAAAATTAAAATCGTAAAATATTTTAAAAAGTTACAAAGCTTCTAAAATGGTTTTTAATTTTACCTTGGTTTCCCTAAATTCTTCTAAAGCATCGGAAGAAGGGATAATTCCACACCCTGCATAAGCATAAAGTTTCTTGTCCACAATCAAAGCCGAACGAATTCCGACAATCATTGTGCCATTTCCTTTGCTGTCAATTAAGCCAAGAGGTGCAGCATATAGTCCTCGCTCATGATTTTCATGCTTTCTGAGGAATTCGAGGGCCTCATGACGAGGCTCTCCTCCAAGAGCAGGCGTTGGGTGAAGCTGTTTTGTCCAATCAATAAGTGAAAGCTCAGAATTTTTAGCACTTAAAATTGTCCGAAGATGATAAACATTTTTCAACTCCATTAATTCGGTTGTTCCAACCGTTACTGTCTCAGCTTTTTCAAGCAGATTTCTTTTTATTTTTTGGACAACAATATCATGCTCTAAAAGATTTTTGGGGTCTGTCAGCAATTTTTGCCCCGCATTTTCCATTGTTTTTGGAAAAGTTCCAGCTAAGGCATAACTAAGGAGTTGGTCATTTTCTTTTTGAACTAAAATTTCGGGCGATGCTCCAAGGAAAATTCTTTTTCCTTTTTGATAAGCAAAAATAAAAGCATTTGGATTATTATCTAATAAATTTTGGATGATACTTTCGAGTTCAAAAGAGGTTTGACTTGTAAATTCAAGTTCTCTTGAAGCGACAATTTTTCGACTCTTTCCGTCAGCAAAATTTTTTTGAATGGCATAAAAAAGTTCTTGCCAAGCCGAAAAATCAGAAGCTTTTTCAGTGAGTTGATGCTTAAATTTTGGAATAGTGATTTCAGGAATTTCTCGTGGGCTATCACAAGTGAGGGTGTAAGAATTTTCCTTATTGACAACGAAATAATGTTTAAAAGCAATGGTTTCGCCACCGAAATTTTCCCAAAGTTCTCCTTTAATGTCATCAAAAAAAGTCTGACTATGAAAGAGATAGGGATAGTCAGAAAACTTATCATGTTCAAGGCCAATGGCTTTCAAACGCTCACAGCCAATAACAAAAGTTTCTTTTTGAGGGTCAAACCAAAAGAAACGCTCACTTTCTGAAAAGTTTGCCCAGAAAGCTAAGGGGTTATTTAATTTTAAATTGATTTTTATATAATTCATTTTTTCTACCATAAAAATTATAACATAGCTCAGCATAGGAGAGGAATAATGAGCCCTAAAATTACAAATCTTCATTCATTTTTCATAGACTTTCTGATATAAGTATCACTGCTTATAACACGCTAAAGCGTGAACGCGCAGACAGAAGCCACTATGGTGCCCTTCCTAGATACCTTATTACTCACTCAGCGGAAAATTATCGTTCCCGCTTCGTTCGGTCATAATCCTCATTGTTCGTATCTTCACTGGCCGTGCCAGCGATGTAGTTGCGAAGACTCGCTTCGTCAAAGCGTAGCTGTTGGCGCTTTAGCACTTACAGATAGGCTTGTATTTTTATCAGGTCTTAATGATTAAATTTAGTGTTAAAAACTATGATATAATTAAAATCATGAAAACATTCAAAAAGGAGTGCCATGAATATTTATGTCAAATTAGCTGAGTTTAGCATTATTGAAACAAAGCGATTGCTTTTGCGTCCCTTTGATTTAAAAGACGCTGAGGACATGTTTGACTATTCAGGTAATCCTGAAAATCTAAAATTTGTTTTTGCCCCGCATCTGTCACTTTCAGAAACACGTTTTTCAATTGCTAACGATTATATGAAAAGTCCTTTAGGGAAATGGGCAATTGAGTTGAAATCTGAACATCGGCTGATTGGAGATATTCATTTTGTGAAAATTTCTGATAAAAATCAGTCTGCGGAAATTGGTTATGTTTTAAATCAAAATTATTGGAATCAAGGGTTACTGACAGAAGCATTAAAAGTACTGACAGAATTTTCTTTTGAACAATTTGGACTTAAAAAGTTGATTTTATTGATTGATAAAGAAAATGTTCCGTCTAAAAAAGTTGCCCTTAAATCAGGCTATCACTTAGTTAAAAAATTTAAAGGGACGAATCAATACAGCAAAAAAATTAGAAATTTTGAACAATATGAACTTGGAAAAAGTGACGATGAAATTTATCAAAAAAATTCAGAGATTGGGGAAATTTGAAGTTTTATGTCAAAGCACGAAGAAATATTAAATTATATTGAAGGTTTGGAAATTGGTAAACAAGTCAGTGTACGTGGGATTGCCAATCGAATGAAAGTCGCTGACGGAACGGCATATCGCGCAATCAAAGAAGCAGAAATACTAGGTTTGGTAGCCGTAAATGACCGTTCTGGAACCGTTAGAGTGGCAGTTAAAGGACAAAAAGTAGCCAATCGATTAACCTTTGGTAAACTTGCAGAAATAGCTAATGCTGATGTTTTAGGTGGACTTGCTGGATTAGAAGTCGAATTCAGCAAATTTGTCATTTCAGCCATGCAAAGAGAATCCTTCAAGCGCTACCTCTCGCCCAATGGTCTAGTTATCGTTGGTGACCGAAAAGAGATTCAAAATCTAGCCCTCAGAGAGCAGAATGCTGTTTTAGTTACTGGGGGCTTTGACGTGGACCAAGAAGTTGTCAACTATGCTAATCAATTAGGAATTCCTCTTTTACGGACATCCTATGATACCTTTACCGTTGCCAATCGTATTAGTCACGCTTTGGCCAATGAACTTATCAAAAAAGATATTATTACGGTCGGAGATGTCTTTCATCAAAAAAGGGCAACCTTACGGGAAGAAGATACAGTCAAAGATTTTTTAGATTTAGTTAAAAAAACGAACGACAGTCGTTTTGCCGTCGTAAACACTTACAATGTTGTTGTGGGTGTAGTTGCCATGCGGGATGTTACAAATAAGAAAAACGATACTCCGCTCAATAAAGTAATGACAAGAGCTAATGTTGCAAGAGCGAGTATGACAGTGGCGAGCGTTTCACAAAAGATGATTTATGAAGGCTATGATATGATGCCTGTCGTTTACGAAAATTATACTTACGCAGGAATTATTACCAAATCGGACCTTCTCCAAAGCTTACAAAAAGCTCAGGAAGAAAGTCAGGTGGCTCACACTTTCAGTGATAATATTGCTAATTCTTTGGTAGAAAAAGGCTCAGCCTACACCGTGACGGTCGAACCATTTATGATAAATAGCGTGGGAACAATTGCTAATGGTGTTTTTGCAGAACTAATTACGCAAGTTGTTCAACGTGTTTTTGCCAAAAAAAGACGACGGAATATCATCATTGAAGCATTAAATATGCATATGATGGGAGCTGCCGCTATTGACAATGTGCTAGAGATTTATCCAAAGGTGATTGGAGAAACACGAATTGGTGCAATGGTTGATTGTGAAATTTATCATGTCAATAACATCGTAGCTAAAGTTCTAGTCAATGTACAATTAACATAAAAAATAAAAGAGGAAAAAATGAACGAAATTTTAGAAAAAATAAAAGCCTATGAGCTTATTCTCATTCACAGACATAAAAATCCAGACCCAGACGCCATTGGTTCTCAAGCAGGACTTCGAGCAATTCTGAGAGAAAATTTCCCCGAAAAAAGAATTTATGCAGTTGGTTATGACGAACCAACCTTAACCTATTTAGCTGAAATGGATTTGGTCGAACTTAGAGAAGATGAAAAATATCTTTCTATTGTTTGTGACACAGCAAACACACCACGAATTGACGATGACCGCTACAAAAATGCTGATTTTCTAATTAAAATTGACCACCATCCAAATGATGATGCTTATGGAGATTTGTTGCTAGTGGAGCCTGAACGTAGCTCAGCATCAGAAATTGTTGCCGATTTTGCCTTTGAAACAGGTCTTAAATTGAATGCAGAAGCCGCCCGCCTCCTTTATGCGGGAATTATTGGAGATACTGGACGTTTCTTGTATCCAGCCACTTCGCCGAATACCTTAAAAGTAGCTTCAAAATTAGCAGAATTTCCATTTGACCGTCCAGCTTTAGGACGAGAAATGTCGTCATTTGATATGAAAGTTGCTCGCTTACAAGGATTTGTTTATGAAAATATGGAAGTTTCAGAAAAAGGAGCTGCACGTGTTTTATTAACTCAAGAAATTTTGAAAAAATTTGATTTACGTGACGCAGAAACTTCAAGTATTGTTTCTACACCGGGAAATATTCGAGGAATTGAATCTTGGGCAATATTTGTGGAACAAGCCGATGGACATTTCCGAGTAAGAATGCGTTCAAAAGTAAAGCCAATTAATGAAATTGCTAAAAGACATGATGGCGGAGGCCATGCACTAGCTTCCGGAGCTAATTCTTATTCTTTAGAAGAAAATCAACAAATTTGGCAAGAATTACAAGATAATTTAAAATAAATTTACTGACGAAAATAATTTCTCAGTCAGCTGATAATTCTGTCAGTAGCGATTGATTAATGAGCTTTAAATCAGTAAAAGAAAGAATCATCAGTCAGCTGATGATTCTTTTTTGTCAGTAATTTTTTTTAATTCTCCAAGAAAGGTCGTAATTCTGATAAATCTTTCAAGCCAGCATTCAATGCAATAATCAATTTAATACGCGCTTTTTGAGAATTGACTTCATCAGCAAACATCACGCCTGCTTCATAAAGTTGTGAACCACCGCCTTGATAGGAATAGACAGGTTCAGCAATTCCGTTAAAACAACGAGAAACAAGAACGACAGGAACCTTAGCATCTAGTAATCTTTGAAGCGATTGACTAGCAATAGGTGGGAGATTTCCCGCACCTAATGCTTCAATGACAAGACCGTCTAGTTGTTCCAAATTGAGTAAATCTAAAATTTCCCCAGTCATCCCAGCAAATGCTTTGACAATTGGCACTTTTCCATGAACAGTTGCAACATCTAAATGTTGATTTTCACTATCTTTATGGAAATAAATAATTTTATTTTTTGTCAGTAAACCGACAGGACCATGTGTAGGTGTTTGAAAAGTTGAAACATTAGTCGTGTGTGTTTTAGTGACATAACGAGCAGAATGAATCTCGTCATTCATAACAACAAGTACGCCACGGTCACTTGAATTACTGTCAGCAGCGACGCGAATAGCTGTCAGTAAATTATAAATTCCGTCAGTTCCTAATTCATTACTTGAGCGCATGGCACCAGTTAAAACAATTGGTTTACCACGCGAAAGAGTAGTGTCAAGGAAAAAAGCTGTTTCTTCAAGTGTGTCAGTTCCATGTGTAATGACCACTCCATCAAAATCCTCAGCAATAAAAGCTGTTTTGATTCGATTTTTCAAGACCAACATATCTGATAAAGTGACATGTGGACTAGGTAAGTTAAAAATATCCTCTGTCACTAAGTTTACTTCATCAAACTGCATGCTCACAGCATTCATTGGATTGACTGCATTTGGGGAAACATGACCATTTTCATCTTCCGCCATCGAAATTGTTCCACCAGTGTGGAGAATTAAGATTTTTTTCATCATTATTTCCTTATCTATCTATAATAAACAATAATTAAATATTTAAATTTAAAGACTCCGAATAAAAGCCAGCATTAGCATTATATCAAAATTTAGTCCAGAAAAAAATAACTAATAAATGAAATAGAATTAAAATTACTGTATAATTTAGTTAATAAATGAAAGCTTTGCCAAAGCTAGAAAAGATTTGAGAGATGGATATAAAAGCAGTATTTTTTGATTTAGATGGAACCCTGTTTACTTCAACACGAGGAGTAGCAACAAGTACTCGTAAAGCAATACAAGAGCTACGTCAAAAAGATATTTTTGTCGGGATTGCCACCGGGCGAGGCCCAGCTTTTGTCATGCCATTATTAGAAGATTTAGATTTAGACTTTGCTGTAAGTTACAACGGTCAGTATATTTTCACACCAAAAGAAGTGATTTTCCAAAATCCTTTAGAACAAAAATCCTTAAAAAACCTGATAAATTATGCCACTGAAAACCATTCTGACATCTCTTTGGGAACAGCCCACGGTGTAAATGGCTCTGGCCTTTTAAAATTTGGCGAGACACGTTTAGCCAGTTTTTTGTCAGGCGTTTTGCCCTCAGGTACTTCCGGGGTGGCAAGAAACAGTTTTAAACACATTATTCGCAGAGTTTTACCGCAAAATTCAAATTTAGCTGATAATGAAGAAGAAGTAATTTATCAGGCGATGATGGTTGCAACAAGAAACGAAACGGCTCGCCTACAGGAGGCATTTCCAGAATTACTGGTGACACGAAGCAATCCTTATTCTGTTGACTTAATTTCAAAATCAGGAGGAAAATTACCAGGAATTCAAAGATTAGGAGAACACTATGGCTTTACTTTAGACCAAGTCATGTGTTTTGGCGATTCGGAAAATGATTTGACGATGATTTCTGGAGTTGGTTATGGGATTGCGATGGGCAATGCTGTACCAGAAGTGAAAAAGATTGCGACTTATATTACAGATACCAATAATCAAGATGGAATCGCCAAAGCATTAGCTTACTATGGCTTAATTCATTATTCTGTTGAAAAAGACTTTGTTTCTAAAGACCAAAACTTCAATAAAGTAAAAGATTTCCACCGATTAATGGACGGAAAAACACAAGAAATTCCTAAAGCCTTTTCACCAACAGAAGCAAGTTTCCGGGCTGATTTCAAAGTCGAAGAAATTGTCGAATTTCTTTACGCCTCTGCTGACGGTAACCAAGAGAAATTTACAGAACTTGTGAATAATTTACATCAAGCCGTCGATAAGGCAGCAAATAAAGTGACTTTAAAAGAGCATAATGAAGACAGCTTGACTGGCCAAGTAGATGCTATGATTGATTTGCTCTATTTCACTTATGGCTCGCTTGTTCTTTCAGGAATTGACCCTTATGAAATCTTCAATGCTGTTCATCGAGCAAATATGGGGAAAATTTTTCCAGATGGACGTCCACACTTTGACCCGATTACACACAAAGTCTTAAAACCAGAAGATTGGGAAGAAAAATTTGCTCCAGAAGGAAAAATAAAAAAAGAACTAGAACGACAAAAAAGAGTAGCCGCTAAAAAACACGAAAATAAATAAGAAAATAACAATTTTTTACTGATAAGCTTCTTCATAAAATGGTATAATATTAAGAAAGCGTAACAAAAGGCTTTCAAGGAGAATAAGGGATGCTATTTATTATCATTACTTTGATTATCATTGTACTCATCATCTTTTTAACAATCTTATTACTCCCAGGAATGGCATTTTTTAACAAAATGTCCGATCAAAAGTATAATGCGGATGAAAAAGATTTATTGACAGGAATTTTGACAACAGCCATCAGTTCAAAAGAGGCGACTGGCGAAGTTATGACGACCTTTGTCAATGAATCACGTAAAACAATGCCTGCAAAAATTTATCTACCAAATAAGGATAATATCGAGCAAATTGAATCAGGAGCACAAGTTCTGATTATTGAGAGTAAAGCGGGAATTGCTTACGTTATTCCTTATCAACAAACGATTTATTAGCAATAGAGAACCTAAAAATTGCTCAAATAAATAAAATTTATTATACAAAGGAGACATTATGCCACTACTTTATATTTTGGCAATTGTGGTGATTGTTATCATCTTAATTCTATTAGGAATTATCGCTGCAAACTACAAAAAATCAGGACCTCAAGCGGCCCTTATCGTTTATGGTTCAGGTCTAGGTTCAAAAGGTGTCAATAAAGACTCACAAGGGAATCGATTAAAAGTGGTTCGTGGTTCTGGTACCTTTGTTTTACCAATCTTCCAAAATGCGAGATACCTCAGCTTACAATCTGCTGCAATCGATATTAAAACGGAAAAAGTTCTCTCGAAAGATAAAATTCCAGTAACGGTTGAAGCCACAGCTATGATTAAAGTAGGTTCTACTTTGCAAGATATTGCGACAGCTGCTGAGCAATTTTTAGGTAAAAGAGATGAACAACGTGACGCAATGGCTGACCAAGTGCTTCGTGGACATCTTCGGGCGATTGTTGGAACAATGACAGTATCTGAACTAATCGAAGACCGTAATAAGTTTTCAGCTGAAGTTCAAGGTCAAGCAGGGACTGACCTCTCAAAAATGGGACTTTCAATCGTTTCATTCGTTATTAATGACATTCGTGATGACCAAAACTACATCAAAGCATTAGGTGCTAAAGAAGTAGCGCGTGTTCAACAAGAAGCAGCGATTGCTGTTGCAAATGCCGACAAGGAAACACGTATTCAAAAAGCAGCGGCTGATCAAGATGCCCAAAAAGCTGAAGCACTTGCCGCAACTCAAGTTGCCAATGCCCAAAAGGAAAAAGCAATCAGTTTAGCTCACTATGAGCAAGAACAATCAATTGCTGCTGCTGAAGCAAAAGCTCAAGCTGACCAAGCCCAAGCCTCTGCTGACCAAGCTTACGCGATTCAAGAAGCAATTTCTAAAAAAGAAACAACTGAAGCTGAAATGCAAGTTGAATTGATTAAAAAGCAAAGAGAAACTGACTTAGAAACTCAAGAAGTTCTCCGTAAAGCACAGGAAAATGAAGCTAATGTTGTAAAAGCTGCTGAAGCTGCCAAGGCTGCACAAATTGCTAAAGCCGAAGCCGATGCGCGTGAACGCGAAGTGAGAGCACAGGCCGAAGCAGCCGCTATTGAAGCTACAGCCAAAGCCACCGCTAAACAACGTGAAGTAACAGCAATGGCCGAAGCTACAGCTATTGAAGCAACTGGTAAAGCTGAAGCCGAAGCGATTCGCCTTAAAGGGCTTGCCGAAGCCGAAGCAATTGATAAAAAAGCCGAAGCAATGCAAAAAATGAATGATGCGGCTAAATTGAATATGGCACTTGAAATTCTTCCAGAAGTTGTTGCTAGTGTATCAAGTAATCTTCAAGCTGTTGATTCTATTAATATTTATGGTGGAGAAGGTTCGTCAAAAATTCTCGGAATGTCACAAGAAAGCCTTAAACAAGGCCTTGATGTCTTAGGAACAATGGGAATTGACGTCCCTGACTTATTAAATAATTTTAGCAGTCGTGGTAATTCCAATGAGACACTTGAAAAAGTCGAAAAAATAGAAGAATAAAAAACAGCTCTTAGAGCTGTTTTTTATTAACATATTTTAGTCAAAAAAGGCTGAATAAATCGCTTTTAGAGCTTCTTTTTCGTATTTTTCTTTGACAATAAACATGACGGAAACTTCGCTTGAACCTTGCGAAAGCATAGCGATTGAAATGCCTTGTTTAGAAAGTGCTGCTGTTGCTCTAGCGGTAACCCCAACGTGTTCCTTCATATCTTCACCAACAATGGTGATAATAGAGAAATCACGGTCAATATAAACTTCATCAGGATGGAGCGATTCTGTAAGATTAGAAATAAGGGCTTTTGAAATAGGTTGAGTTAGATAGCGGCTGCGAATAATGATAGACATGTCATCAATACCAGTTGGCATATGCTCAAAACGAACTCCTAAATTTTCCAATACAGAAAGGACTTTTCGGCCGAATCCAACCTCACGGTTCATCAGATATTTACTGACATAAAGAGAAGAGAAGGCACTAGATGAAGCAATTCCAACGACAGGTGAGCCTTTAGTCTCTCTTTGAACAACAATTTTTGTTCCGGGATGATCAGGGTTATTTGTATTCTTGATGACCAAAGGAACATGGGCACGATAGGCAGGAACGAGTGCTTCGTCATGTAAAACAGAAAAACCAGAATAAGCAAGTTCTCGCATTTCACGGTAAGTTAATTCAGAGATATAAGCTGGATTCTTAACGATGCCAGGGTGAGCAGCGAAAATTCCATTCACATCAGTAAAGTTTTCATAGAGTTCAGCTCGCACACCAGCCGCAATAATTGAGCCAGTAATATCAGAACCACCACGGGAAAAAGTGCAAACCTCACCCTCTTTTGTGATTCCAAAAAAACCAGGGATGATTAATGTTTCTTCAAGTTCATTAAGATATTTAATATGTTCATAAGCTCCACCAAGCAATCGAGCATTTCCAGGATCAGATGAAACCATAATTCCAGCATCTGATGGATGAACATAGCGACTTGGTAAGCCAGAATGATTGAAAAAATCTGCGACTAATTTAGCATTATTATTTTCACCAGCGGCTAAAAAAGTATCATAAGTAAAAACATTATCTAAATCTAACTGGGCTAAATGGTTGATATTTTCTGCGATTTGATTAATGACTGGACTTTTTAAGCCAAGTTCATCATAGATTTCTCGAAATCTTTCAATAATCCAATTCTGATAATAGTGAATTCCTTTTTCATCAGCTGATTTATAAGCTTTATAATAAGCAATCAAAGCATCGGTAACTTTAGTATCAGCCCCCGAACGTTTGCCTGGTGCAGAAACCACAATAAATTTTCTTTGTTTATCGGCTTGAACAATATCAAAAACTTTTTTGATTTGCGAAGCTGATGCGAGAGACGAACCTCCAAATTTTGCAACTTTCACTAAATATTACCTTCCTTCAAGATTAAATTAAATTATAAATTGATTTATTATAGCTAATTTTCAGATAATTTTCAATAAATAACTCATTTATAGCCTATTTTCTTTCTGCAGTATTCAATAAATAATTATTTTGATGACAATACTTAAAAAACTTACATTAAAAGTAGTTAATGTAAGTTTTGATTTGATAAGAGACAGTTTGAAAGTTAGTGTCTTCAAAAGAAATGAATTATAACCAGCGTTCTTTTATCAGAGCAGCCTCAGCTTGTCCTTGTTCACGACCTGCTTGAGCAACAAAGGGACGAATTTTTGCTTCCACCGTATTATAGTTAAAATCTTTTAAAATATTCATTGTTTTTTCAGAGGGAAGAACCAGGCTGGTTTCTGTCCCTTTTTTCTCTAATTGAGCGAGTAAATCCTCTAATTTATATGGAACATCGACAGGCAGTCCAGTTGAAAGAACAAGCATCTTGTCGGCATCAGCAACGACATCTGGATTTTCCATTGAAAAAGAACCACCATCAAAAAAATGTTTTCCATTGATTTCAACTGAAGGCCAGACGCCTTGAAGGGCTCCACTTGCTTGTAAAGCCACTAGAATATCAACATTTGAATTTTCATCAAAAACTTGACGCTCAATATCCTCAATATTGGTTGCAACGATTCGTAATTTGCTGTTCCAGCGGGCTTGACCTGAACCATAACGTTCTTTAAGCATAGCTAATCGTTCCTCCTTAGAGATAAAAGGTTGGGTTTTCTTAGAAATTTCAGCTTCCGCCGCAATCCAGTCTTTGGCTGAATGAGAATTTTTAGCAATGTTTTCAAATGTTTTGAAAAGCTCTCCCATTTTTTCATCGGAGATGGGAGTGATTTCACTAATCTCTTTTTCAATCTGTTCCTTCCAGATTAAATCCCAATCTTTATCTGAGCTAACAATTACGCTTGCTTGTGAACCAGCAGATGTTCCAACAAAAATATCGGCCTCTCTAATGGGCAGCCCAGCTTCTTCTAGACCTCTAAGATATCCAAGTTCCCAAGCGATACCAAAATGTCCGCCACCGCCTAATACAACCGCTCTTTTTAAATTATTTGTCATTTTTCTTCTTTTCCTCTTCATAAATTTGATTTGCATTTTGAGTCATTTGATTCAATACTTTAAATGCAATTGCTTTTTCTTGGGGATCAATTCCCTCTGATAGCAAGTATTCTCTCTCTTCTGTCATTTCTTCAATTTGAGTTTGGATTTCTCTTGCTTTTTGAGTCAATGAGACACGATAAACGCGTTTATCTTTTTCATCGCGGCCTCTGCTAACGTATTCTTTTTCAATCAGGCCTTTAATTGCTCGATGAACACTAGATTTATCGATACTTAAATCATCAGTAATTTGTTCTTGGCTTTGATTGTCTTTGATATATAAAGAAATCAAACAAAGCAATTGAATATAATTGATGTCAAAAGGCACTAAGCGTTTTGTGAAATAAATATAACCTCTTCTATAAATTTCAGAAGAAAGCTTCCCAATAAATTGGATTCCTTGATATTCATATTGATTGTCTTCCATAAATTCCTCCGTCGAATATAATATATCTCAAATTAGTTGTCTCGTCAACTAATTTTCATGGAAAATAAAAATACTTTTATAAAGAAGTATATTGAACCATGCTTAGATACTGTGCTATAATGGTTCTATGAAATTTAAAGCAGTGATTTTTGATATGGATGGTGTTCTTGTTGACACCGAACGTTATTATTTACAAAGAAGAGAAGAATTTTTTGGCGGTCATGGAATTTCTATTAGCCACTTGACGCCTAGTGATTTTATTGGTGGAAATATGAAAGATATTTGGCCACGAATTTTGCAAGGGTCTTTTGATGAAGAAAAAGCGAGTGAATTGCAAGAAGACTATGAGCAATTCAAAGAAAATCATCCGATGCCTTATGCAGAACTTTTATTTTCTGATGTGCCTGATATTTTAGAATTTTTGCGTCAAAAAGAAGTAAAAATTGCACTTGCTTCAAGTTCGTCAATGTTTGATATCAAACAAATGTTAGATATACATCAATTGAATTCTTATTTTAAAGTAGTGGTTTCAGGAAATGACTTTAAACAAACGAAACCAAATCCAGAAATTTATCAATCAACAATGAAGAAATTGGGTGTAACACCTTCTGAAACATTAATTATTGAGGATTCTGAAAAAGGAATTCAAGCTGGAGAAGCAGCTGGAGCGACCGTTTGGGCAATTGAAGACAAACGCTTTGGCATGAATCAAGAGAAGGCTGACTTAAAGGTAGATTCACTGACAGCTATTCAAAAATTACTGACAGAATCATCACTAAAGATGATAAAGGCTTAATAAACATTTTAAAAGAAAAAATCACTGACAAATCGGTGATTCTTTAAGTTTTTTCTGTCCTATGTTAAAATAGAGGAATATAGGAGTAATATTATGAATTTTGTCCGTCGGTTTTCACCGCTTGCTATTATTATCATAATGGTTATTGTTCAAATCATTGAGACTGTTGTTGTTCATGTTTCAGCAACACGTTGGTCAATTTGGATTTATTTGTTGATTTTGAACATAGCGATTACACTCATTTTACTATCACAAACTCAAAACTATCAATTGCGTCGTCAAGATTTTATTCGTAAAATTAATGATGAAGCAGAAAATTCGCTCAATGCTACCTTGGATAATATGCCAATTGGGGTCATCCGTTTTAATAGTGAAACCTTTGAACCTGAATGGTTTAATCCATTCATTGATATGATTTTTAAGGGAAATGACAAAGTTATCAATCGTGACGATATTAAAAAGATATTGAAAAATGCGAGCGATGACCAGTATATCACCCTTGGTAAGCAAAAATATGTCGCAGAACTTGATTCTGATAAGAATCTTATTTATTTAATTGATGCCACAAAAGAAGTTGCTTTTAAATCAGAATTTAATGACAGTCGTGCGGTTATTGGTGCGATTTCTGTTGACAATTATGATGATGCTACAGATTTAATTACTGACAGCGGTCGAACAGCTATTAATAGTTTTATCGCTTCATTTTTAGAAGAATTTGCTGACAAATACGGAGTTTATCTTCGCCGTATTAATAGCAGTCGCCATTATTTTTTCTGTGATTATCGTATTCTTGAAAAAATGATTAACGATAAATTTTCTGTTCTAAAAGAATTTCGAGAACTTTCATCTCAAAAAGAAATTCCTTTGACTCTTTCAGTTGGTGTGGCTTATGGTTGGAATGATTTTCCAGTTATTGGTAAAGTTGCTCTAAATAATCTTGAATTAGCCCAAGTCCGTGGTGGAGATCAAGTTGTACTGAGAGAAAATACTCCTCAAGCTCGTCCTGTTTATTTCGGCGGTAATTCCGAAAGTAGAACGCAAAAAAGCAGAACAAGAGCACGGGCCATTTCAACAGCACTTCGGACAATTATTGCCGAAGCAGAAGATGTCTTTATTGTAGGACATCGCTTTACAGATATGGATGCGCTTGGAGCAGCGGTGGCTATGAAGGCATTTGCTAATATGTCTGGAAAAGAAGCCTTTGTCGTTTATGATCCTGAACAGTTATTGCCAGATGTTGAGCGTGCAATTAATAAAATGAATGAGTCTTCTGATGGTTTTACGCATATTGTCCAGTTAGAAACTGCCCAAAAACTGAAGAAAAAAGATTCATTACTTATCATGGTTGACCATTCAAAAACAAGTCAAACCTTAAATCTTGAATTCTATAAATCATTTGAGAAATTAGTAGTCATTGACCACCACAGACGTGATGATGATTTTCCAGAACATGCACTTCTGTCATATATTGAATCATCAGCAAGCTCTGCTAGTGAATTAACTGTCGAAATTCTTCAATTCCATGATAACAATCAAAGAAAAATGTCAACCATTGAAGCTAGTATTGTTCTTGCGGGTATTGAATTAGACACTAAAAACTTTACAAAAACAACGACCGAAAGAACATTTGAAGCAGCAGCTTATCTACGCTCTCGTGGAGCTGATAACGATTTAATTAAAATGATTATGGCTACTGACTTTGATAAATATAAGAAGGCCAATGAAATTGTTCTTAATGCAAAAATGGTTTTACCAGGAATTGCTTTAGGAGTTGGACTTAAACATCAAAAATATGATAATATAGCAACAGCAAAAGCTGCTGACACTCTCCTAGATATGGCAGGGATTACTGCTGCATTTGCAATTACACAACATACTAATGGCTATATTTCTATTTCTGCTCGTTCTCGAAATGGTTTTAATGTTCAAACGATTATGGAGCAAATGGGTGGGGGTGGACATTTTAATAATGCTGCAACCCAAATATATGAAAAATATATCGATGAAGTGCAAGAAGATTTAATTGAAATACTAAAAGAAAGAGAAAACGAAAAATGAAAGTTGTATTCTTAGAAGACGTTAAAGGACAAGGAAAAAAAGGTCAAATTAAAGAAGTCCCAACAGGTTATGCTCAAAACTTTTTAATTAAGAAAAATTTGGCAAAAGTTGCTACAGCAGCTGCTCTTTCTGAAGTGAAAGGTCAAGCCAAAGCTAAGGAAAAAGAAGAAGCAGAACTTTTAGCAGAAGCAAAAGCCCTTAAAGAAGTTCTTGAAAAAGAAGACACTGTTGTTGAAATCAAAATGAAAGTTGGACAAACAGGTCACACTTTTGGTGCTGTAGATAAAGCAGATATCGCAAAAGCCCTTAAAAGTCAATTTAATCTCAAGTTAGATAAACGCAAAATTCAATTGATTAACAAAATTCAAGCTTTGGGAACAAAAGATGTACCAGTTAAACTTCACCGTGATGTGACAGCCGTGGTTAAAGTCAAAATTAGCGAGGCCTAAACTAAATGCCCGAAATTGATTTAATAAAAGCCCCGCCTCAAGACCTAGCTGCTGAGCAGGCCGTTCTTGGGGCTGTTTTTTTAGATAGCGAACGCTTAGTCGAAATTAAAGAATTTTTAAGTTCAGATGATTTCTATAAAAATGCTCACAAGATAATTTTTCGGACAATGGAAAAATTATCTGATGCTCGTGAAGCAATTGACGTCTTAACCATTCGTTCACATCTTGAAAGTCAAGGGGAGCTGGAGGCAATTGGGGGGATTGCTTATATTGCAGAACTTGCCACCGCAACCCCCACCGCAGCAAATGCGGCCTATTATGCCAAGATTGTTGCTGAAAAATCATTACTCCGCCAACTGATAAATCGTCTAACTGAATCAGTCGAAAAAGCTTATGAACAAGATTCACCAGCGGACGATATTTTAGCTCAAGCAGAAAAAAGTTTAATTGACGTCCAACAAGGACGTAATACAAATGGCTTTAAGAAAATTTCTGATGTCCTAGCGATTCATATGGATGACCTTGAGCAAAAAGCTCAACAAAAGTCTAATATTACAGGTATCGCAACAGGTTATCCCGCTTTAGATAACATGACAACAGGTCTTCATGAAGAAGAATTGATTATTCTTGCGGCTCGTCCAGCGGTTGGTAAAACAGCTTTTGCCTTAAATATTGCTCAAAATATTGGGACAAAGCAAGACCGGACAGTTGCAATTTTCTCTCTTGAAATGGGGGCAGAAAGTCTTGTCAGCCGGATGATTGCTGCCGAAGGTTCAATTGATTCACACAGCTTACGTACTGGACAATTAAATGACCAAGAATGGAATGATTATTTCATGGCAACAGGGACTTTATCAAGAGCAAGTATTTATATTGATGACACACCAGGGATAAAGATTTCTGAAATTCGGGCGCGTTCAAGAAAATTAGCCCAAGAAACAGGAAATCTTGGTTTGATTGTTATTGACTACTTACAATTGATTTCTGGAACTGGTCGAGAAAATCGTCAACAAGAAGTTTCTGAAATTTCTCGTCAGTTAAAAATTTTAGCTAAAGAATTAAAAGTTCCTGTTATTGCCCTTTCACAGCTCTCACGTGGAGTGGAACAACGTCAAGATAAACGACCAGTTTTGTCTGATATCCGTGAATCTGGGTCAATCGAGCAAGATGCCGATATTGTCGCATTTCTTTATCGAGATGACTATTATGAACGTGGAACTGGTGAAGATGAAGACGGTGAAGAGATTCTGGAAGATAATAAAGTTGAAGTTATTATTGAAAAAAACCGTTCAGGAAGCCGTGGAACAGTTGAATTACTCTTTATTAAAGAGCATAATAAATTCGCAAGTATTGATAACCGATATGGCGACTAGATTTTTTTGACTAATTCGTGTTATAATATGAGTAATTGTCTAATTCTCTTTATTAATAAAAATGAACGATAAAGAATACATTATAAAATTTGATTCTTTTAATCAAAAAAGAGAGATATAATCAAGGATAAAATTAGATTTATAAGGTAAGCGTTCGGAGAAATCCGACTTTTACGTCTTATTTGGAGGAAAAAATGGATAACCAAAATCAAGAAATAGGAAAAATCGTTGACATTCGTGAAAAAGTTCAAGCACACTTGGGTGAAACGATTGAAATTACTTCACAATTTGGTCGTAAACGCGAAAATCGTCATAAAGTGAACTTGATTGAAGCCTATGCAACACATTTCATTATTGAAAATATTCCGGCTCGTGGTCCTAAAACAACTGAGTCATATCAATATGCTGACATTTTGACTCAAACTATTTTAATTCACTATCCAAACGCATAAGTTTGAGGAATAAAGTAAATGGTTCAAATAATGATTAATAGATTTTTAAAGGAAAGGAGGAGATAAGGATGATGAAAGCCGATTGGGATATGACGCCTGTTAAAGGTGGCTCTGGCAATGCATTTTTTGGGAAAAGTGATCAGGAACGCGTTTTTATTAAAAAAAACGGCAGTCCATTTTTGCCGAGTATTTATCTTGAGGGAATCACGCCAAAAGTCTTATGGACAAAACGTACGGCTGAAGGCGATACCTTATCTGCTCAACCTTGGATTGACGGTCATACACTAAGTCCTGAGGATATGGAAGACCGCCAAATTAATCATATTTTAGCACATTTGCATGACTCAAAAAAATTGGTTGAATCTTATAAGAAGTTGGGAAGTCAAATTATTCTTCCTGAACAATTATTAGAGGATTGTGTCCAAAATACTGAGGCTTTACGAACAAATCATTTTTTGTCAGGAATCATTGAAGAAATGCGTCAACAAGTTCCCGAAATCAAAAATGAAGAGGTCGTAGTCGTTCATGGCGATGTCAATCATAAAAATTGGTTAGTAGATGATAATTCAGGAAAAATTTATTTAGTAGATTGGGATACCGTCTTTTTATCAGATTCAATGGTTGATATGGCACATGTTTTATCACATTATATTAAACCAAATAACTGGTCTTTGTGGTTGATGACATCTGGTGTTAGACCTCGTTCAGATATTATGGATAAAGTGGCTTGGTATGGAAAACTTTCTTTTCTTCGCCAAATCTCTGAATATCTTTCTAGAGGAAAAATGAAAGAAGTGAATCAAGAAATCTTGGGACTTCGTAAATTTTGTGAATTATTTTAGTAAAAATAGGCTAGGGTTTGGACCTTCCTATTTTTTGGCTTATAATTGAATAATAAAAATAAAGAAATAGAAGATCACTTTTGCTGATTTTCTATCAAAAATTAAAAAATTGAGGTAAAAATGCGCGTCAGAAATCGTAAAGGGGCAGGCGAAATGCTTGCTGAAAACGCACATATCGTAGTTGAAAATCCAGCGGACTTTAAAGGACGTTGGTCAGAACGTTTTGGAAATGATCATCCGATTCATATTGAAGTGGGTTGTGGAAAAGGAGCTTTCATCACAGGAATGGCAGCTCTTCATCCAGAAATAAATTACATTGCAATTGATATGCAATTATCAGTTTTATCTTATGCTTTAGATAAAGCAATTGAAGCAGATTTGCCAAACGTACAAATGATGCTTGTTGATGGAGCTGCTTTGAGTGAATATTTTGCTGATGGTGAAATTGACCAAGTCTATTTGAACTTTTCTGACCCTTGGCCAAAAGGACGTCATGAAAAACGTCGTTTGACTTATAAATCTTTTCTTGCAACTTATGAAAAGATTTTACGTCCTGAAGGTGAAATTCATTTCAAAACTGACAATCGTGGATTGTTTGAATATTCTTTAGTTTCTTTAGCTAACTATGGCATGGAACTTAAAAAAGTTTGGTTAGATTTACACCAAGACGAAGAATTTGCGCCTCAAAATGTAATGACCGAGTATGAGCAAAAATTCTCACAAAAAGGTCAAGTAATTTATAGATTAGAAGCAAAATTTTTGCCTAAGAAGTAAATAAGTTGCTTTCTGTCATTAAAACTAATGAAAAAAATTACTGACAGAATAAGAAAGTCTAAACCAATTTTCTGTCAGTAAAATTAATAAGAATTTATTATCTATTAAGGAGAATAAAATGAGATGTCCAAAGTGTTCTTCTGAAGAATCAAAAGTTGTTGATTCAAGACAAGCCGAAGATGCTATTCGCCGTCGTCGTGTTTGTGAATCATGTGGTTTTCGCTTCACAACCTTTGAACGTATCGAAGAAATGCCCCTTTTAGTCATCAAAAAAGATGACAAACGTGAACCCTTTAATCGTGAAAAAATTGTTCGTGGTTTAGTTCGTTCAGCATACAAACGCCCAGTATCAAGTGAAGATATTGAAACAACAGTTGCAAATGTTGAAAGAAAAATTCGTCAACTAGACAGTAATGAAGTTGAATCAGATGTTATTGGTGAATTTGTGATGCAAGAATTAGCTGAATTGGATGATATCACCTATATCAGATTTGCCAGCGTCTATCGTTCATTCAAAGATGTCAGTGAATTAGAAGAGCTCCTTAAAAATATTACCAAAAAATAAATCCGTCAGTAAAAAGTGACTGAATAAGGAACATTAAAAAGTGAGGAAAAAAATGAGAGCGGGAGATTCATTTACAATGCTTAATCGAGGAAAGACCAGCTTTGACGCTGAGGCTTTTCGTCTGCTCTATTTACCAATCATTGGCACGGATGCCTTTGCGCTTTATCAGTTAATGCTAAGCTTCTCTACTGGAAGAATTTCTCACTTTTTGGAATATCTAAATCTCGGCCTCAATCCTTTTATTGAAGCATTAGATAAATTATCTGGCTTATCATTAGTTCGTGTTTATGATGATCATACCAGTCTTTATTTTGAAGTAAAAAGTCCGCTAAATTTTGAAAATTTCCTTGCAGATGATTTTTATAGACAACTTTTGATTTCAAGAATTGGTGAAAACCGAGTAGCTGCTTTAGCTAAAAGAATGGAACCAAAAGGAAGAGAAGTTTCCAAGAAATTTCATGAAGTTTATAAAGTTAGTTTTGACTCACAAGCTCAACAAAACCCTTCAAATACAAATGAACGTTTTGATATGGGGGCCTTTAAAAGTATTATGGAACGTCAAGGCTATCATTTAAACAATGAAAATCAAGACTCCTTAACGCTCTATTCACTAGCAGAAAAATTTGAACTGAATTGGTACGAATTATTCAAGCAAGCAGAAAAAACAGCCAATGCTGATAAAACTTTGAACATGAATAATTTGATGAGAAGTCTTTCAGGAGCTAGCCAACCGCAACCAGCACTTTCAGCTTTTCCTAAAGCATTTGCCGATTTGATTGTCATCAGTAAATCTCATGAACCAGATAATTTCATCCGACAGATAAAAGCGCAAGCTGGAGGCTTTGTCAGTTCGGAAGAACATAAGCTTTTAACTAATTTAAGTCGCCAAAATTTGCCAGCAGAAGTCCAAAATATTTTGATTCACTATGTTTTAGTACAGCAAAAAAATGCGTCGTTAAATCCAAATTTTGTAAATGCATTAGCCAACGACTGGATGAGAAATGAAGTATTTACAGCTGAAACAGCGGTAAAACGAATTTTGGAACGAGAAGAATTAGCTGCTGCTAAAGCAAAAACTGGAGCTGAAAAACGACCAATGAAAATCAAAAAAGAAGCACCAAAATGGTCAAATCCAGATTATGAAAATAAGACAAGCCAAGAAGAACTTGCAAAACTTGAGAAAATAAGGCTTGACTCTCTCAAAAAACTGAAAGGAGAGCAAAATTAATGGAATCTATCGGAGACATCTTAGGAAAACGTCAAGACATCCGTGAAAATTTTGAAAAATTAGTCGCAGAAGTATTAAAAAATGCTGATGTGCAAGCTTTTATTGCCCAACATCAAATGACTTCTGACGAAATTCAACGCTCTTACTCCAAGTTTTATGAATACGTTCGTGAGCATGAAAAATTTGAAAAAGGTGAAAAACGGGCAGCTGATGGTTATGAACCTGTTTTAATCATGAATCACGGCTATGCTGATGTTTCATATCAAACGACAAATGAATTGGCGCAGCAACAAGCAGCTCAAAACCTTTTGCGACGTGTGAATATTATTGGACTTCCAAAAGATTTAAAACAAGTCACTTTGGCAGATATTGCCCTTGATGATGTTCAAAGAATCAAACCATACCAAGCCCTAGTTGATTTTATTACTAATTTTCCCAAGAAAAAAGGACTTTATCTTTATGGAGATTTTGGTGTTGGGAAAT
Organism: Lactococcus sp. EKM203L; assembly: GCF_011800585.1. Classification (NCBI taxonomy): domain Bacteria; kingdom Bacillati; phylum Bacillota; class Bacilli; order Lactobacillales; family Streptococcaceae; genus Lactococcus; species Lactococcus sp. EKM203L. The sequence continues at coordinate 370,849 of NZ_JAALEQ010000003.1, read as the reverse complement.
CTTTCATGCTTGCGGCAATGGCAAACGAATTAGCCAAAAAAGGAATTTCAACAACTTTACTTCATTATCCCACTTTCATTTCTGATTTAGATTTTGACAATGCCAAAGTCTGGGTCAATGAAATAAAAGCCAGCCAAGTTTTAGTTTTGGATGATATTGGGGCAGAGCAAAACAACGCTTGGGTTCGTGACAGTATTTTACAAGTCATTTTACAACATCGCATGCAAGAAAATCTCCCGACTTTCTTCACTTCAAATTTAAGAATGGAAGAATTAGAGCAGCATTTAGCCGAAACCAAGCGAGCTGATGAAATTTGGCCAGCAAAACGTGTTATGGAACGCGTGAAATATTTGGCAGAAGAAATGCGATTAGAGGGGACGAATAGACGTCATGACTGAAACAAATGAAACGATTGATTTAATGATGAATCACACTTCGGTCAGAAATTTTACAGAAGAAGCAATTGAGCCTAAAGATTTGGAAAAAATCTTAAAAGCTGCTCAAATGGCATCAACATGGAAAAATTTCCAATCATATTCTGTGATTGTTGTAGAATCACAAGCTCAAAAAGATGCGATTTATGAATTTCAACCACAAAAATCAATCAAAAATTGTGCAACATATTTAGTTTTTGTTGGCGATTTAAATCGTGCTCAAAAGGCAGTCGAATTGCATCAAGGCAATTTCCAACCGCAAGGAATTGAAAGCTTATTGATTACATCAGTTGATGCCGCAACAGCTGGGCAAAATGCGCTTCTTGCAGCGGAATCTTTAGGCTACAACGGGGTGATGGTTGGCTTAATTCGAGACCAATCCTCAGAAATTTCTAAAGTCTTGAACTTGCCAGATTATACTTATCCTATTTTTGGCATTGCACTCGGTAAAGCCGCACGTTTGAACAAAGTAAAACCACGTCTTCCTTTGGAAGCAACAGCTTTTAAAGAAAAATATGTTGAGCAAACGTCTGAAACCATTGAAAAATATGACCAAGTTCAAGAAGAATATGCTGGAAATAGACGCTTAAACAAATGGTCTGAACGGATTGTTGACCAGTGGGGCCAACCAGAAATTTCAGCTTCAACAGAAAATTTAAAGGCGAAAAAATTACTGTGAAATTAAAGAAAATCTTAGAACCGAAACTTCCAGCCACCTATCAAGTAGCCACAAGTCAAGATTTTATTGATGGAGAAATTTATCAAGCAGAATTTATAGATAAAACTTTGACAATCAATCAAAGAACTATTTTTTCAGGCTGTTCTTTCAAAAACACAACCTTTGAATTTACTGACAATACGATCAGTGAATTTACAGATTGCCTTTTTGAAAAATGTGATTTTTCCAATTTAAACTTCAATAAAATTGGCATTTATCGCTCAATCTTTAAATCCTGCAAATTGCTAGGAACTGATTTTACTGAAAGTCACTTACAAGACCTTCAGTTTACAGAAAATCTAATGACTTATGCAAATTTTTCAGGTTCTACCTTAAAGTCAGTCCGCTTTTTAGAAAATGAAGCTAGAGAAACCTTCTTTACTGCCTGTAATTTTAAGAATGTGGAGCTTTTAAAAAATCAATTAGAAGCAGCAAATTTTTGGGAAACAGCACTTGCAGGAATTGATTTTTCTACGAATCAATTTGAACGCATGGAAGTTACACCTCAACTCGCTAAAAATATGAAGATAAGTCTTAGTCAAGCCCCATTTTTTACTAGCCTGTTTGGCATTGAAATTATCTAAAATGAACCTCGAAACCCAAGCCTAAAATTATATAGTCTATGGATTACAACCTCCTTCACTATTATAATTTTTTATCCAATAAGTAAACAAAGAAAGAAATAAAAATATGAGCTTACCTACAGTAGCCATCGTTGGCCGTCCAAATGTCGGAAAATCAACGATATTCAACCGTATTGCAGGAGAACGCATCTCAATTGTCGAAGACATTCCAGGTGTAACTCGTGACCGTATCTATGCCACAGGAGAATGGTTAACCCGTAAATTCAATATCATCGATACAGGTGGGATTGAACTTTCAGACGAACCTTTCATGACTGAAATTCGTGCGCAAGCTGAAATTGCCATGACCGAAGCAGATGTTATCATCGCTGTTGTTGACGGAGAAACAGGTATTACAGATGCCGATGAAGCCGTTGCTAATATTCTTTATCGTACAGACAAACCAGTTATTCTTGTTGTCAATAAAGTCGATAACCCAGAACGTCGAATGGAAATCTTTGATTTCTACTCACTTGGACTTGGCGATCCTTATCCTGTTTCAGCCGTTCACGGGATTGGGACAGGGGATGTCCTTGATGCAATCGTTCAAAATCTTCCTAATGAAATTGAAGAAGAAAATGAGAATGTCATCAAGTTCAGCTTGATTGGCCGCCCAAACGTTGGGAAATCATCTCTTATTAATGCTATTCTTGGCGAAGACCGCGTAATTGCAAGTCCAATTGCAGGAACAACTCGTGATGCGATTGACACACACTTTGTCGATTCTGAAGACCAAGAATTTGTCATGATTGATACCGCCGGAATGCGTAAATCAGGAAAAATTTACGAAAATACTGAAAAATACTCAGTCATGCGTGCCATGCGTGCCATTGACCGTTCAGATATCGTTTTGATGGTGATTAACGCTGAGGAAGGAATTCGCGAATATGATATGCGTATCGCTGGATTTGCTCACGAAGCTGGTAAAGGAATTTTGATTGTTGTCAATAAATGGGATACTCTTGAGAAAGATAACGATACAATGAAAAACTTTGAATTAGAAATTCGGACAAAGTTCAAATTCCTTGATTATGCACCAATCGTTTATGTATCTGCTAAGACAGGACAACGTCTGAATAAACTCCCAGATATGATTAAAGAAATTCATCATGCACAAAACTTACGTATTTCAAGTTCTGTTTTGAATGATGTCATTATGGATGCTGTAGCGATTAATCCAACTCCGACGGACAAAGGAAAACGTTTGAAGATTTTCTATGCAACACAAGTAGCGATTAAACCACCAACTTTTGTTGTTTTTGTCAATGAAGAAGAACTCATGCACTTCTCATATCTTCGTTTCCTTGAAAATCAAATCCGTAAAGCCTTTGTTTTTGAAGGAACACCAGTTCATTTGATTGCACGTAAACGTAAATAAAAAAATTCACTGATTTTATCAGTGTTTTTTTATGCAAAATAATTGAAAAAATTTTAAATTTGAAATATACTATTAAAAAAATTAATTTAATTGAAAGAAGATTAAATGGTATATTTTAAATACGGGAAAGCCTTCCATGACCTTAGAATTCAACATGGGTTTTCGCTTTCAGCCTTTGAAGAACTGGGGATTGCAAAGTCAACCCTCTCAAATTTTGAAAATGGTAAAAGCATGCTCTCTTTTGACCGACTTGATTTTGCACTTCAAAAAATGAATGTTTCTCCATTAGACTATAGTTTAATGATTAATAATGGCGAGCAGGATAATTATATTTCGATTTTTGATGAAATTGAGCATGCTTATTATCAAAGAAATATTAAACAACTTCAATATATATACGAAATCAATAAAGAGGGCTCAAACGAGCAAAAGTTAATCGCATTTTCTGCAAGAGGACTATACCGACGGTTGACTATTGAGGAGCTTAACGAAATAGAATTTTATCTAAAAGGAGTTCAATTTTGGGGATTTTTCGAGCTTTCTATTCTGGCAAATATAGGAGATAAGCTCGACAATTCCATAATTAATAATATCATAGAGGACCTCCGCTATGATAAAGCCTACTATGAAAATAATCTCTATTATCGTGTACTGATCTATCGTTTTTTTATAAAATAATTTTTAAATTTATTGATAGCGAAAAAAAGGAAAAGGCTCAAGAAATTCTGATGATTTCCAAACAATTTTTTATGCCTGGTGATGTGATGAGTCATGTCATTATAAATTTTGCTGAATCTTTTTATTGTTATTATTATACGGATAAAAAACAGGGGAAAATGCAGCTTCAGGAAACACTAAAGTTTCTAAAAAAAATAGGAGCAGAAGATTTTCGAAAAACCTTAAAGCTACAGTATGATAAAAGAATACTGAGAGAAAATCGTTCTGAAAAATGAACTTTTTATTTAAATATTTATTAAAGCAAAAATTTAATACAAATAATAATAGCACTAAAATCATAATGTACTTATAAAAAATAATTATCTAAAAAAATATAGTTAAAGTAATATTACGAAAAGATTACTTGCGAAAAAGACATATAAAAACCGTTCTTTTAAATGAACGGTTTTTATTTTATTTTTAAAGTCTATAGAATACGCGGTTTAAAAGCCATTGTTTTACAAAGAGTCAGAGGATAATTTAAATTTAGTTCTAAAAAAAACAATATTACATTGCAAGAAAATTTTTAATTACATTAAAAAGCTTGCTCTCGTTTTACTTGATGAAATAAAAATGCAATGTTAAAATGAGGTCAAGACAAAAAGAAATGAGATGTTTTCTCAGTAAAAAAAGAAATTCTACTCAGTAAGAGATGAATAACTAGAAAGTGAGGTATAAAGCATGTATCGTTCTAAGCATCAAAAAGGTTATACAACCAGTCATGAAGTAAAAACAACTCGCTTTCGTACTTGGAAATCAGGGAAAAAATGGCTATATGGTGCCACCGTTTTGACTCTCACAGCTTCAACTCTACTGCCTATTGGAAACCTAGCTTTCCAACCTAAAACAGAGAAAGCGCAAGCAGCATCTGTTTCATCCGGAACACTTGTTCCAGGAAATACAAGTTATGACACAGGAGGACATACCTACTCTGGAACTGAATTTGCTAATTCTTCAAACTATGCTTTATATGGTAAAGCAGTTGTAGCAAGTAATTGGATTAATCTTGTTTCATCAACAGCTAATAGTGTTGGTTTAGGAATATTTAATGGATCAGTTTCAGCTATTTCAGCAACAACAGGTTTTACCTTGAAGTCAACAATTAAAGTTGATTCAGGAAGTTCTCTGACTGATTTCACAAAATCAGGAGATGCCATCGGGGTTATTTTAACAGGGGCATCAAAGGCACAGTTAGCAGCAAATGCTCAATCTTCTCAGGCGACAAATGATGGGCTTGGAATTAGAGGTCTGCCTAACACAGTTTTCCTCGGCCGCGATCTTTATTCTAACTTATCCAACGTCTCAACCGGTTCGTTGACAGGAATTGACGGATCTGCAACTGTAAATGGTTGGACAGATGGTCCAGGAGTTGTAATGGCAATTCGCAATACGGATAGTAGTGGAACTTTACAAGCTGCTAATTATCCTTCATTAGGTAGTGCTGCTCCCTATAGTCCCGTGACCAACACTCAAAATGGGACAGCCTACACCTTTGCAACCGACACAAGCTATGCATTAGGTGTCGCCTCTCCTATTACATCGTCCGTACAAGAACCTATTACAGTCACTTGGACTCCTGATGCAACAAATACTGCAAGCACAGGCTATACTTCAGGGACTTTAACATTTAATTTGATTGCTCAAACAACAAGTAATGGCGCATTAATTGGAGCAAGTGCTGTCAATGGAGGAACGGGTGGTTATACCTTAACAACTCATACTAATCTACAAAATTCATTAACAGTTGGTTTTGTTGGCGGGACAGGGGGGAATTATGGTAATCTTTCTGTTTCTTTAAATGGAGCAACGATTACTGGCTCAAAAGGAACAGAACCTGTGCCTATAAACTATCTCAATAAAGTTACAGGGCAGCCGATTCCATCTATGGCACAAAGTTCAATTACGGCAAATGTCAATGATACGATTGGTGCGGCTTTAACTGCTCCAAGTTCAACAAGCCCAGATAATAATACTTATACCTACGTTGTTCCAGCAGCTCCAACAGGTTATCAAGCTAATTCTGCAACAACAACGACAGTTCTTGCAGCAAACCCAGCATCCACAACGAATACTTCAGCCACAACTGTTTCTAACTTTATTGTAGGAACAACCAACCCCAATGCCTTAAATGTAAGCTATACACCAAGTCAGCAAACTGTTTTATTCAACTGGGCGAAGGCAAGTGGAACAACCCTTGCAAATCTCCCAAATCAGATTGCTTACGGAGCAACTGGTATAACAGACGCATCAGTTGTAACCGACAACCCTTTTTCAAACACCACTTTGTTATCTAGCTATGCAACAGCTCTTTCAAATGCTGTTCCTACAGGCTACAACATTACGCAAATATCAAATGGGACAACAACAGTTTCCGGTGCTACAACGGCAGCGACCCTAGCTGCTTTTACAAGCCAAAATCCGACTGTTGGTGCTACAAGTACCCTGAATACTTATACAGTTACTTTGACTGCAGTATCACAAACCGCAACTTACACCTATGGATACACTAGTACAGCATTAAATACTCCGGCAATTCCCGCAATTTTAACTTCAACTGGAACAACAGGAGGAAGTGTTACTACACCGACAGGATATAATACTAGCCCACAAATTCCTTCAGGTTATTACATCTCAGCTATTTATGCCGGAACATCTGCATCAGGTACATTAATTAGTAGCTCAACAACTAATGGAACAAATGCCGCTTGGCCAAGTGGACAAGTCTATGCACCTACTGGTAACCAGTATTATATTCAATTGGCACCTAACACTGTAAATGTAACCTGGTTTATTTCGATTGACCCTAATCCTGATAATGATCCTCTAAATGTTGCACAAGGAGGTTTTACTCCAACTGTAGGTTCAATTTTGGGAGGTTCAACAACAACTAATTATCAGAGTCAAGTCATTGATAATATGAATTCTCTTACTGGTAATACTTTGAGTACAACAGATAATGTCACATATACTGATGGTGCAACAGGTATTAAATATATCGTTACCGGCTATCAGTATCAAGAGGGGACAACAACTACAGCCACAAATTCAGCTCCAACAACAACTTATAAAACCTTTTCTGATTTATTAGCTGCTCATCCTTATGTTTTAGCTGGGACAAAGAGTAATAGAACACAATTGGTTCATTTGTTGATGACAGTTGACCAGACTACAATTACAAGCAATTCCACTTCAGGTCAGCATGTTAATCCTGCAACAAATTATATTCCAAGTAGTGAAATTACATCAAGTACCGATATAGATGGTGCGGACGATGATGGCTTAAGTTATGTAATCAATGGCTATAACGCGATTGTAAATATCACTGGAGGACAAACAGACTATTGGGGTGATGCAACAAATTCACTGCAACTTTCAATTGGAACTTATACCGAGAATTACTATGCTCTCAATTACCTTGGTGTTCAAGCCTATACTAACTGGCTTTCTAGTCATTCTGGTGGGACAGTATCACAGTTTTTGCAAACATTAGATGCGACAAGTTTGGCAAATGATACAGTAACAAGTCAGACTACTCTAGAAGTGCAAGATGCAACAGCAATTACAACAAATAATCATCATATCATTCCACGCGCCGCTTCTTACAATCCATCTTCTGATCTAGTAGGGGCCAGTAATGCTGATGGAAGCTCAGTAGAAAATATTGGAACAAATCCAATAGTTAACGGAGATGCAATTGGTGTTCTTATCACTGATAGCTCGGGGAACATACTTTGGATAAATAATTCTGATATCACCCTACCGACAAATAAACTTCAAGAAGGAGCCTATATAGAAAATTATTATGCTTTAACTGCCCAAGGTTTAGTTGATTATACAAATTGGCAAACAACTACAGCTTCAGGTGGACATACAGTTGGCGATTTTATAAATTCTGGCCAAGCGACCACAAGCGACTATGTTAAATCAACAACAGAGTTGACAGTTACTAATTTTGTACTTCCTTTTGCAGGTGGAGCTGGTAATCAATTCCTATATTTGATGATAGGATTGGCGGCTTTTGGGGCACTTGGATTCTACTTTAGTCAACGACGTAAAGCAGAAATAGATCTTGAAGTTATTAACAAGGAGATTTTAGGAAAAAATGATAATAAACGATCAAATATTTACCTAACTTCTCGACACACTCGTCCTTACGCAAAAATATTCCATACAAAAAATCGGACTCATTTAGCACAAGCACAGCGAAAGGGGACAAACGAATGATAAAAAAAATAAGAGGAAATTCTAGTTAAGAAATCCCTATTTCACATAAAATAAAAGACCGTTCCAAAAGCTTGAGTATATTTTTAACTTAATTACTCATAACTCAATCAAATAAAAATGGAGATAAACAAATGAAACTTAACTCACTTAATAAAAACTTTGCTTTGGCAAGCGTTAGCTTACTTGCTTTGAGTACTCTTGCAGGATTTAGTGGACTTGCAACTGTCAATGCGAAAACAACTAATGTAGCGGACCAAGTCTCAAATGGCGAAGTGGCTATCTATGCTCAATCAGCAGCTGGGAATCAAAATACTACGCAAAATAACGGACTTGTAGATTCCGATGGCAATCCTGTTAATGATAGTGGGATTGCTAATAATCAAACAGGAGGACAAGCAGGAAATACTGGAAGCACCAAAAACGACGGTAGCCAACAAACAACTCTTGAAGGTTCAACTCCAAGCACAATGGCAAATGTGACTTTTTCAGCAACAAAATATGTAGGGACGGGTGTTCCGACTGGTGTGACTGATCCTTCATTTACAGATACAACTTCTGTAGCTCCAGTCACTACAGATGCATCTGGTCTTGCTGATTTCACTGGCTTGACCGATGGTTATTATCTGTTTCATCAAGTGACAACAGTCAACGGGATTACAACTGTTGGAGATTTTATCGTCCAAGTCAGCCACGAAGACAGCCAAGCGGGTATTGTTAACGTTTATCCAAAACTAGATATGTCAAGTTCAGCAGGTTTAGGAACGAGTGCGACAACAAATGCGGATGATAATTTCAATGGTCAAACACCAAATCAAATTGCTAATCCAAATGCGACGGGAAATTCTGACCAAACGCTCACAAATACGGACAACAATGCCGGAAATGAAAATCTGGCTAATGGAACATGGACAAATGGGTCTGATAATCAAAATACGACAACTGCGGCAGCTGGAAATACTGTGAATTGGAATGTGAATACAGTTTTTGATTCTTCACAAACAAACAACGGAAACGGGACTACAGGGGGCACAGGTACATATATTGTTACCGACCAATTGCCTAATAATCTGGTCAACAGCTCAACAGTAACAGTAAGTACGGTGATTGTAAATGTTACAAATGGAAGTGGAACAAAAGTGGGTACTTTGACTCCGACAACTGACTATACAATCACAAACGATGGCAATGGAAAAATCGTGGTTACTTTGACAACGGCTGGTCAACAACACGCAGCAAGCTTGCTTGGCAACGCAGATGGTGCTTTGAATATTATCATTCCATCAACGGTTAAAAGCGCCATTGGTAGTGCGACAGATTCAGCCACTACGACAATCACTAACGCTTATGGAGCAGATCTTTCAACGACGACTGCAGTTAAATCAACACTTAATGTGGGTGGTCTTGAAATGACTAAAACAGATGCTTCAACTAATGCAGCTTTGGCAGGAGCAACTTTTACCGTTGTACGTGCTGATAATAAAGAGGATGCCCAAGATTTTGTTGAAGCGAATGCAGCTTATTTTAATAACTCAGCCTCAGGTGGAACAGTAACAAATCTAACTTCAAGTAAAGCGGCTTTTGTCACTGGGGATACTTCAGGAAATGCAAATACAAGTGCAACTGCACCAGTCACATTCACTACGGGTAAAGATGGGATTGCAACCTTTAACGGCTTGAACTTGGTTGATAATAACACAGATGGCAGTAACACAACGAATTACTATCTTGTCGAAGTTGCCGCTCCAACAGGTTATCAACTTCCTAGTGTTACTACAGCAGCTAACCTGACTGGTGCCGTCACCGCAAGCACAGCACCAGCTGCTACTGATACTACAATTACCAATAATAAACCATTTGCATTACCATTTACAGGTGGACAAGGTTTAGCGGGAATCATTGCTATTGCAACTGTTTCAGGGGTGATTGCTTTTGCTATTAAACGTCGTAAAGATAACGAAGAAGAAGTTGTGAAATAAAAAACTTTATCTTTAATGGAAGTGGTAAACTAGCCAAATTGATGTTGTAGATTAGGAGGGGATGATGGCAAAGAAAAAATCAAAAACCTCCCGTAAAAAGGGCTTCAGTTTCCGAAATTTACTGAGTATTATTCTTGGGATAATTGCTATTGGATTGTTGTTCTACCCGATTGTTGTTAACTATTTGGCAGGACAGCAAAATATCAAATCTGTTCAGAAATACGATGAAAATCTTTCAAATATAGGAAGTGCTAAAGTAAAGGAATTGCTTAGTCAAGCACAGCTTTATAACGCGCAACTTTACAATGAATATATCTATGATGCAAGTCAGCATATTGCTTGGAATAAGCCAATTCCTAACTATAACAATGTCTTAAAAATTGATACTATGGGAATGATGGGTTTCATCACGATTCCTCAGATTAAAGTCAATGATATTCCAATCTATCATGGAGATTCTGAAAAAATTTTGGGACTAAAGGTTGGACATGTGCCTCAATCCTCTTTGCCAATTGGAGGAATCAATAGTCATGCTGTCTTACCTGCTCATTCTGGGCGAGTGAATGATACTTTATTTACTAATCTAGATAAACTCAAAAATGGTGATATCTTTTATCTTCATGTTTTGAATCTCACTCTAAAGTACAAGATTAATGATATTCGCATCGTTGCTCCCAATCAAGTTTCATCTTTGAGTATTGAAAAAGGACGAGATTTGGTGACTTTAGTCACTTGTTATCCAACAGGTATTAATAACAAAAGATTACTAGTTACTGGTGAAAGAACAGCATTATCAAAGGTTACGCCACAAGAAGATATTCAACGCAATCAGTTTGGTTATAATTTTTGGGTGATGTTTGGGTCTGCTTTCTTAATGTTTCTTGGATTAGTCTATCTTTTATGGTTACTTTTTGGGAGAAAGCGGAACTTATATCATGTTGCTGCTAGAAAAATTGAAAAACCTGTTCTTTCTGATGGACAATTGGTAGGAGATTTTGGTGAAGGTTTTTATTTAACTGATTCTAAGAAACTAGTGTTTCAGTGGTTAGATGAATTTGCTCAAAAAGAAAAGCTGAACTCAGAAGAGCTTTTCTTAAATGTTTATCGATTAAAAAGAATTAAAAAGTTGTCCCGCTGGATATTTAAAGATAAAACGGAAAACTGGCAAAATTATATTAATGAGAAACAAGGTTATGGGGATGAAAAACATGCGCTTGTCTTAGGGCCTGCTTTTACTAGTGATAAGAAAATAATGCAGTATGTTTTGAAAACAGAAGAAGCATTGGGATATATAAAGTATATTAAATGCTTGAATATTAATAAATTAAAGAAAGGGGGAGGGATAATTGACAAAAAGTAGCAAGTTAATGGGGTTCTTAATAGTCACTTTGCTTTTGTTTTTGGGACTTGTCAGTCAAAAAGCTTTTGCTGATAGTCGCTTAATTATTGTAAAATATGGGCTAAGCCCTGGAGCGACAGGATTTAGTGAGAATCAGACGACAAATGATGGACTACAGATTAATAACCTTCCCTTGGATAATTTAGGAAACGAACTGTCAGTTCTTTCTGGAATTCATTATTTAGTTTATGAAATTTCACCTACTGGGGATGGTTCAGAACTTAAGGCAATAAATCCACCGCCATCAAGTTATACAGTTTTAAAAGAGGTTGCTGATTTGGCGACTGACTCTAATGGAGTAGCTAGTTTATCTGTGTCTGATGGTTATTATTTGATTGAAGAACAAACTAACCCTCAGAAAGGTTTGCTGAAAGCAGCTTTACCTTTGGTAATCAAGGCTCCAGTTTCAGGATTAAATGAAGTTTATATTTATCCTAAATCTAGTGTTGATAAGGAAAAAACCGGACCTCTAAACAAACCTAAGCCTGCTCCTAAACCAATTGAAGTTCCTAAAGCTCCTAAAAGTAAGGATGATTCATCAAAAAAAGTTTTTGGATTATTACCAAAAACTGGTGTAGCTAGTTCTCTTTTATTAACTTCTTATGGTTTTGTCTTATTTCTGATTATTATCTGCTTAAAAAAACGCAGAAAAAAAGAAGAAGTTAAATAAAATGATTAAATTTAGCTAAATAAATAAGGTTGGACAATTAAATGTTCAACCTTATTTATTTATATAGGAGTTTTTAATAGCCAAGAATGATTTTGGCAATGATTGGAGCAAATATCACATACATAATACCAGTCACTCCGATACTAAGAGCTGCCATTGCACCTTGGGTTTTTCCAAGTTCAATCGCTGTTCCGGTTCCGACAGCATGTCCAGTTCCTCCGAGGGCAATCCCTTGAGCAACTGGGTCAGTAATTCTAAAGAGTTTTAAGAGAGGGCCGCCCAGCACGCTTGTGAGGATTCCTGTAGCAACAACGACAACAACGGTAATTTGTTCAACACCATGCATTTTATCTGAAATTCCCATAGCCATTGCAGTGGTTACTGATTTAGGGAAAATTGAAAGAGAAGCGAGTTTACTAAGGCTGAAAAACTTAGCACAAAGGGCGGTAAAAATACAGTTGACTAGAGCAGCAATAGCAATTGAGCTAACAATTGAGCGCGCGTGATGTTTCATCAAGTGGAAAGTTTTATAGAGAGGAATTCCAAGAGCAACGGTACTAGGTCCAATAAGGTCATTGATAATTGAACCCCCGATATAATAGTTTTTATAAGGGATATGAGCTAGTGAGAGAATTAGGATTATTACGACAGTCGCAAAAAGAAGTGGGTTTGTCCAAGGCTTACGAAAGTTTTCATTAATTCGTACTCCAATCATAAAGACAAGAACGGTAAGGACAAAGCCAAAGAGAGGGTCGGTAGTGATAATATTCATGATTTTATATGCTCCAAATTATTGGTCTTCAGTGGAAGAAGTGACGGTAGTATCTGGTTTTAAAGCGACATAATCGCCTTCAAATTTAACTTTAATCCATTCAACTAATTTTCCTAAGATGAGCATATTTATAATGAGTGCTCCAACAACAATCAAGAGGATTTGTGCCCAAAAGTGGCTAATCAAATTCCATTTGGCCATAATTCCAACACCGGCTGGCAAAAACAAAATGGTCATATTATTGATAAGAAAGCTGCCGGCTTCATCAACATGACGAAATTCAAGAATTTTGAATTGTAATGCGAGGAAAAGTAGTATCATTCCTAGAATAGAGCCTGGAACTGGTAAACGAAAGACGTTTGAAATGACATTTCCAATAAAAGAAAAGCCAAAAATGATTAATAATTGCAGGTAAATTTTCATATTTGTTAACTCCCTAAGTTAATTACGGATAATTTTTACAACAATTTTTATTGTACTCTTCGAGATAGGCTTTTTCAAGGATAAACTGGCTTTAGACTAATGAAAATGGCTTAATAAAAAATATAAAATGTGTGCTTGACTTTTACTTGAAACGTGTTATAATAAATATAAATAAACTATTAGAAAGGAGCGTTCGTAAGGGCGCTCCTTCTCTTGTGTTTTTAAAATAGAAGTTGACTTTAACTTTGTATTTTATGAAAGGAGAATTGCCTATGAATGATGTTGTTAAAATTGTAGAAGATTTCATTAGACCTCATATTCCTCAACCTTTTGAACTGTTTGCGGTTGAATGGGAAAAATTTGGTGGAGATATGATGCTTTCAATTCTGGTGGATAAAGAAGGCGGAATCGAAATTGATGAGACGGCTGAGTTGAGTGAAATCATTTCACCTTTGCTTGATACCATTAGTCCAGACCCGTTTCCAACAGAAGGTTATCTACTAGAGGTTGCAAGTCCAGGAGCTGAACGTCCTTTGCGTAAAGCTGAGCATTTTGCGGGTGCAGTTGGTGAGTATATTTTCGTTAAACTTTATCAAAAAATCAATAATGAAAAAGAAATTACTGGTGATTTGGTAAGCTTTGATGGAGAAACTTTAGTGGTAGATGTCTTGGATAAGACCCGTCATAAAAATATTGAAATTCCTTTATCTGCTGTTGCAAAAGCACAAACGATGGTTAAATTTTAAAGATATGACAGGATTTATTGATTTTTCTAAAGAGAGTCAATAATTAGAAGCTGAGTTCGATTTCCTTGAGTTAGGCGAAAATGTAAAACTTCCTTGATTCAAGGTAGTCGAACTTAGCTTATATTAAAAATGAAATTTTCTTATAAAAAGAAAGAGAGAAAAAAATGAGCAAAGAAATGCTGAACGCCTTTGCAATGTTAGAAGAGCAAAAAGGAATCAAATCTGAGATTGTTATTGAAGCGATTGAGCAAGCTATCACAGCAGCTTACAAGCGTCAATATGGTCAAGCACAAAATGTTAAAGTTATCTTTGATGAAAAGAAAGGAAACTTCAATGTTTATTCGACTCGTGAAGTCGTGGATGAAGTTTTCGATAGTCGTCTTGAAATTTCACTTGAGGATGCGCATGAATTAAATCCTCACTATGAAATTGGCGACAAAATTATGTTTGAAGAAAAACCAAAAGATTTTGCTCGTACTGCTGCTGGAGCTGCTAAACAAGTTATCATGCAAAAAATGCGTGAAGAAGAACGCACAATTATTTATAACGAATATAGCCGTTACAAAGATGAAATCATCCAAGGAACAGTTGAAAAAGTTGATGCTCGTGCCGTTTATGTAAATCTTGGCCGTGTTGATGCTCTTTTGACTAAGAAAGACCAAATTCCACAAGAAAACTTCCATGTGGGAGACCGTGTAAAAGTTTATGTTACTGATGTTGTCTTGACTCCAAAAGGAACTCGTGTCTTCATTTCACGTACTGCGCCTGATATGCTCAAACGTATGTTTGAAAAAGAAATTCCTGAAGTTTTTGATGGAACTGTTGAAATCAAATCAATTGCTCGTGATGCTGGTGACCGTGCTAAAGTCATCGTTCAAAGTCATGATGAAAATGTTGATGCAATTGGTACAATGGTTGGGGCTAAAGGTTCACGTATCCAAGGAATCATTCGCGAACTTGCGGGTGAAAAAATGGATATCATTGAATGGTCAGAAGATAAAGCGACACTTGTTGCCAATGCTTTAAAACCTGCTCGTATTGAACAAGTTTTGATTACTGCTGACGGTTCAAGTTTAGCAGTTGTTGCGCGCGACCAATTGTCACTTGCCATTGGTAAACGTGGTCAAAATGTTCGTCTTGCTGCACATGTTACAAACAGTAAAATTGATATTAAAGCGGCTGATGAATTCAATCTGGATGATTATGAATTCGTGGGTGAAGATGGGGAAGAAATTCCAACAACTAAAGTTGACGAAACTCTTGTAGTTGAAGAAGTTGTTGAAACACCTGAAGTTAGCGAAAGTGAAGAATAAATTTTAAAAGCTTGAAAATTTACTGACAGAAAATAATATTTTAGAAAAAGCATAAAGGTGCTGAAAATTTCTTTTTATAGGTCTGTCAGTAAAATGGCTGATATTCTAGTGGTCAAGAAATTGGCTGTCAGTCATTTTTCAACAGAAATTTTGAGGATTTTCGATGAAACAGAAAAAAACTCCAATGAGAAAATCTTTAGTCTCGAATGAACAATTTCCCAAAAAGGATTTGTTACGGATTGCTTATAATAAAGAGGGAGAAATTTCAATTGACCCTTCTGGTAAAGCACATGGACGCGGAGCTTATATTGCTATTTTGAATAAAGAAGCAAGAGAAGCTAAGAAAAAACGTGTTTTTGACCGAGCTTTTCAAACTAAAATTGCTGATGAGTTCTATGATGAGTTAATCACTTATGTTGAACACCTTGTTGCTCGACGAGAACTTGAATCTGCAACCTATTCCGCTGATTTAGCGCCGGACTACGACTAAAGATGGATAAAAAACAACAAATTTCAAATTTACTAGGAATTGCAAAACGAGCTGGAAAAATTATTAGTGGTGAAGAATTGGTGATTAAATCAATTCAAAGCAGTAAAGCTACATTAGTTTTTCTTGCCAATGATGCCGCAGCAAATTTGAGTAAAAGAATTACTGATAAATCAAATTATTATGAGATTGCTGTCTCAACACTCTTTACAGAAATAGAATTATCGCACGCCATAGGACAAAATCGCAAGGTTATTGCACTTGTGGACGATGGATTTGCAAAGAAAATGGAGAGCCTCATGAACAATTGATGATATAAGGAGGACAAAGATTGTCTGATAAAAAACGTATAAACCAAATTGCTAAGGAAACTGGATTAACAAATGCTGAACTTGTTTCGGCAGCACAAACTCTCGGTTTTGAAGTGAAATCACATTCAAGTTCTGTAACAGCAGAACAAGCAGAAAAAATCATTCAAAGTGCAAAAACAGGCACTGACCAAACTGCTAAAGTTGCTGAAAAACCTGTTAAAAAAAGTCAACCAAAAGCTGCTGAGTCAGCAAAGAAAAACAAGGAAGACCATCCACGCACATTTGCTGGAAAGGCAGTTGTTGAGGACCCAGCAATTTTAGCAAGAATTAAAGCTAAAGAAGAAGCTGAAAAAGCAGCAAAAGTAGAAATTGCATCAACTGAACATCCTGTTGTTACAGAAAAACCTAAAGCTAGTGAACCAGTTAAAAAAGCTGAACCAAAAGTTGAAGCTAAATCTGAGCCAAAAGTTGAAAAAGTAGAAACAAAAGATAACACAGCAACGTCAAAAGCTGAAGTAAAACCAGAAAATGTTGCTGATAAAAAAGAACCAGTTGTTACTGAAGAAAAGAAAAAATCATTGACTCAAAAACCAAGAATTCAAATCAAAGTTATTAAACGTGCCGAAGATATCAAAAAAGAACAAGCGGCAGCTCGTCCTGAAAAGAAAAAATTCGACAAAAATCGTAATGACCGAAATAATCGTAATGATAATCGCCGTCCTAACCAAAATGGGAATGGTCAAGGTGGAAACCATTATGATAAGAACCGTTCATCTGGTCAAGGACAAAATCAAGGTCAAAAACGTGACAAATTCGCTTCATCAGGTAGTGCACCAGCAACAGATTCGTTTACACCAGCTACTTCTGGTAAAACAAACCGTCGTGACCGTGACCGTAAAAAATCTGATAATAACCGCGATAATACAAAAGATGGTAACCGTAAAGGTGGTCCACTTCGCGTAAATGATAATCGTAATCAAGTTCGTAATGCGCGTAATTCAAACTGGAATCAAAAAGGTGGTCGTGGTCGTCACCAAAACAACCAATCTTCAAGTGTTCCAGCAACTCAACGTAAATTCCATGAATTACCAGAAAGTCTTGAATATGAAGTAGGAATGAATGTTCAAGATATTGCTAAATCAATCAAACGCGAACCAGCTGAAATTATCAAAAAACTCTTCATGATGGGAACAATGGTCAATCAAAACCAATCACTTGATGAAGATACAATTGAGTTGATTCTCATGGATTATGGTGTAACACCAGTCAAAAAAGTTGAAGAAGATAAATCAGATATTGAACGTTTGTTTGTTGAAGATGGTTATCTTAAAGAAGAAAACATGGTTGAACGCCCAGCTGTTGTTACAATTATGGGACACGTTGACCATGGTAAAACAACTTTGCTTGACCGTTTCCGTGAATCTCGTGTGACTGAGGGTGAAGCAGGTGGTATCACTCAACATATTGGGGCTTACCAAATCAAAGCAAATGGTAAGAAAATTACTTTCCTTGATACACCAGGTCACGAAGCCTTCACTTCTATGCGTGCTCGTGGTGCTTCTGTCACAGATATTACAATCCTTGTAGTTGCTGCTGATGATGGTGTAATGCCACAAACAATTGAAGCAATCAATCACTCTAAAGCTGCTGGTGTGCCAATTATTGTTGCAATCAACAAAATTGACAAACCAGGTGCCAATCCACAACGTGTAACACAAGAATTGACTGAACATGGTGTGTTCCCAGTCGCTTGGGATCCAGAAAATGGTTCAGAATTCGTTGAAATTTCGGCTAAATTTAACCAAAATCTTGATGAATTGTTAGATACAGTTCTTCTTGTGGCAGAAGTGCAAGAACTTAAGGCGGACCCAACTGTTCGTGCCATTGGTACTGTTGTTGAAGCCCGTCTTGACCAAGGTAAAGGGGCAATTGCAACTCTCTTGGTACAACAAGGAACACTTCATGTTCAAGATCCAATTGTTGTCGGGAACACATATGGTCGTGTTCGTACAATGACAAATGACCTCGGACGTCGTATTAAAGAAGCTGGTCCGTCAACTCCAATTGAATTAACTGGTCTTTCTGACGTACCACAAGCTGGTGATCACTTCGCAGTATTTGAAGATGAAAAAGCAGCTCGTGCGGCTGGGGAAGAACGTGCTAAACGTGCTCAATTGATCAAACGTCAAAATACACGCCGTGTTAACTTGGACAATCTCTTTGATACTCTTAAAGAAGGTCAAACTAAATCTGTTAACATTATCATCAAAGCGGATGTTCAAGGTTCTGCAGAAGCGCTTGCTGCTTCACTTCAAAAAATTGAAGTTGAAGGTGTGAAAGTAGATATCGTCCATTCAGCTGTTGGGGCAATTTCAGAGTCTGATATTTCACTTGCAGCAGCATCAAATGCGATTATCATTGGATTCAATGTTCGTCCAACTGGTCTTGCACGTGAACAAGCGGCTCAAGAAGAAGTTGATATTCGTTTGCACAGCATCATTTATAAAGTAATTGAAGAAGTTGAAACAGCGATGCGTGGAATGCTTGATCCTGAGTTCAAAGAAGAAATCATTGGTGAAGCAATTGTTCGCGAAACATTCAACGTTTCTAAAGTTGGTACAATTGCCGGATTTATGGTTATTCGTGGTAAAGTTGCCCGTGATGCTTCTGTCCGTGTCATTCGTGAAGGTGTCGTGATTCATGATGGAGCTATTGCCAGTCTTAAACATTTCAAAGATGACGTTAAAGAAGTCGGAAATGCTCAAGAAGGTGGTTTGATGGTTGAAGACTTCAACGATGTTGAAATTGACGATACATTTGAAGTTTACAAAATGGTTGAAATCGAACGTAAATAATAAGGTGTGAGCTCGACTGTCCAGAAGTTATGATAATTGCTACTTCGACTAACTGCTTTAGCAGTTTAGCGAGAATGGACAGCGTAGATAGAGAAATATGGTTATACGCGTAGTGTAGATTCTATTTTGTCTATTTTCACTGACTTCTAAGAAGGTGAACTCAGTTAAATAAAAGGTGAGGGTGACTGGTTAAAAATGATGAATTTTATTTAAGTTTATTGTTTCTGGGAGCTTTTACTCATTTTTAAACGAAAAAATAGGAGGAGAAAATGGGAAATTCTTTTCGTAGCGACCGTGTCGCTGTAGAAATTCAACGCGAAATCAATGATATTTTACGAAATAAAGTACGTGATCCACGTGTTCAAGATGTAAATATCACTGATGTTCAATTGACTGGTGATTTGAGTCAAGCGACTGTTTATTATAGCCTCTTGTCAAATCTTGCCTCTGATAATGAAAAAGCCGCAACTGCTTTGAAAAAAGCAACCGGACTTTTCAAAAGTGAATTGGCAAAACGCATGACCATTTTCAAAATTCCAGATTTAACTTTTGCAAAAGATGAATCTGTTGAATATGGTTCAAAAATTGATGAGCTTCTTCGTGGGCTTAACAATAAATCAGAATATTAATTAAAAAAGTTACTGACGAAAAAATTGAGTGTATTCTTTAGGTTGAATACATTCTGACAGTTCTGTCAGTAACTTTTTTTGTCATAAAAATACTGACAGAACTGTTCTAGATAAATTTTGTGATATAATAGACATTGTGAAATGAAAGCGAATAAAATCTGCTCATTTGGAGGAAATTATGAAAGAACCATTGTTTTTGAACTCAGTTTTGCAAGAAAAAATCTGGGGCGGCGACCATTTGAAAGAGTTTGGCTATGATTTGCCATCAGACAAAGTTGGTGAATATTGGGCTATTTCTGCTCATCCACATGGTGTGTCAACAATTGCTAATGGCGAATTTAAAGGTCAAAAACTTGACCAATTATACGCAAGTCACCGCGAATTGTTTGGTGATAGTAAAAAAGAAGTTTTTCCCTTACTAACTAAAATTTTAGATGCCAATGACTGGCTTTCTGTGCAAGTTCATCCAGATGATGAATATGGACAAAAACATGAAGGTGAACTTGGAAAAACTGAATGTTGGTACATTATTTCAGCTGAACCAGGTGCTGAAATTATCTATGGACATAATGCTAAATCACGTGAAGAATTAGCAGAAATGATTAAATCTGGTGATTGGGATCATTTGTTACGTAAGGTAAAAGTGAAAACAGGAGATTTCTTCCATGTTCCGTCAGGAACAATGCACGCAATCGGTGCTGGAATTGTTATTCTTGAAACACAACAATCTTCTGATACAACTTACCGTGTTTATGATTTCGACCGTAAAGATGACCAAGGAAATCTACGTGAATTACATATTCAACAATCAATTGATGTATTGAATATTCCGGGCGACAAAGTTCCTGAAAATCAAGTTAAAACTGAAAAATTTGCTGATGCAGAAATTACAACTCTTGTGAAATCAGATTTCTTTGATGTTTATAAATGGCAAATTCATGGTGACCATGAATTTACCAAAGTTGTAGATTACACTTTAGTTTCTGTACTTGATGGTCAAGGAAAATTAATAGTTGATGGAAATGAATATCCAGTTGAAAAAGGAGCTCATTTCATCTTACCAAGCAACATTGAAAAATGGAATTTGTCTGGTCAATTAGAAATTATTGCCAGCAATCCTGCCTAATGTATTCAAAAGTTACTGATGAAAACTTTAAATTTTCTGTCAGTAACTTTTTTTGTTGAAATTATTTCTGTCAGTAGTTTGGGAAGGCAAATTTTACTGACAGAAACTAATATTTTTTATAAAAATTGAGCAATGATGACGTTTTCTAAAAATTATTACTTGCAAATCATTCTAAAAAATAATATAATTTGATACAGAAAACCATTTGCAATATAAAAACAAATTGAGTTCATCTTGCGAGAAAGAAAAAATAGAATAATAAATCAGGGGGTAAGTTGATGATGTTTTTTTGCATCAGTTTATCCCCTATCTAAATGTAATAATAAAATTTCATAAGGGGGTTTTATTGATTTCAATTTCTTTTTTTTCGTAATGTCTAAAGTCGGACTCACATCTAAATAATGAAGAGGATGACAGATGAAAACAGATTTTGATAAGGTGAATGAATGGCTGATTCAACTCTTTCATGATTTTATGATATTAGAGGAGCAATTTTTAAAGGACTCAGCTTATTCAGATGTAACAGTAAAAGAATTACAAATTTTGACACTGGTTCATACGCTAGGAACTTGTCGTGCGACAGATATTGCCAAAAATCAAAAATTGGCCTTGTCAACAATTACAATTACCCTCAATCGATTAGAAGATAAGGGATATATTGAACGCAAGCGTTCTACAGCGGACAGACGAGTGACTCACATTATACTGACATCGAAGGGTGATGAGCTTTGTGCAACTCACCGTGAATTTTTCCATACGATTACAGATAATCTATTTGATAGCGTTTATGGAACTACTGAAAATAAATTGGCTGGTGAACTTGCAACCTTACACGATTCTTTGGAGAATATGAAATAATGACTTTTGCGAAAATTACGCAAGTGGCACACTATGTGCCTGAAAATGTGGTATCTAATGATGACTTGTCCAAAATAATGGATACTAATGATGAATGGATTTACAGTCGGACAGGAATTAAAAATCGCCATATTTCAACTGGAGAGAACACCTCAGACTTAGCAGCTAAAGTTGCTAAGCAGTTGATTAGCGATTCAAACTTAAGCCCAGAAACGATTGACTTCATCATTGTTGCTACAGTAACTCCGGACTCATTGATGCCTTCAACCGCGGCACGGGTTCAAGCTCAAGTAGGAGCAGTTAATGCTTTTGCTTACGATTTGACTGCGGCTTGTTCAGGCTTTGTCTTTGCTCTATCAACAGCGGAAAAATTAATTTCCTCAGGAGCATATCAACGAGGGCTTGTCATTGGCGCAGAAGTCTTTTCAAAAGTAATTGATTGGTCAGACCGATCAACTGCTGTTCTTTTCGGAGATGGAGCTGCTGGTGTGCTTATTGAAGCTGGCGCGAGTCAACCTCTGATTCTTGCTGAAAAAATGCAAACAGATGGAAGTCGTGGGAACAGTTTACTTTCTAGTTATGCTGACATCCAAACTCCATTTGCCTCTGTTTCATACGAAAGTTCAAACTTGAGTATGGAAGGGCGAGCAATTTTTGATTTTGCCGTACGTGATGTTCCTAAAAATATCCAGGCAACTTTAGAAAAAGCTAATTTGTCTGCTGAAGAAGTAGATTATTATCTCCTTCATCAAGCGAATTCAAGAATCCTTGATAAAATGGCTAAAAAGCTTGGTGTGACGCGCCAAAAGTTCCTTCAAAATATGCAAGAATATGGTAACACATCGGCAGCAAGTATCCCTATATTGTTGTCAGAATCCGTAAAAAATGGTATATTTAGTTTGGACGGTCAAACAAAAGTCGTCTTGACAGGATTTGGCGGTGGCCTCACTTGGGGTACAGCAATTATTAATTTATAAGAGCTTCAAAGTTTAGCAAGTTTTTCTTAAGTTGTCTATATAAGAAAACATTATCAGCTAACTTTGACTCACAAAAAGATTTTAAAAAATCTTCACTAACTAATGGTTATAAACCGCTTTGCGGATATAATATAAATATTTTCACTCAATTAAAGGAGAAAAAATTATGGCAGTATTTGAAAAAGTACAAGATATTATCGTTGACGAACTCGGTAAAGAAAAAGAAGAAGTAACACTCGAAACTTCATTTGAAGAGCTCGACGCTGATTCACTTGACCTTTTCCAAATCATCAATGACATCGAAGACGAATTCGACGTTGAAGTTGATACAGAAGCAGATATGAAAACAGTTGCTGACCTCGTTAAATACGTAGAAAACAACAAATAATTCGGGATGGGGGTGAAGCGAGCAAAGGAGTTGATTCTTTTGCGAATTTCGCCCCTTCTTTTCGTTGGACTAGTTCTA
This sequence comes from Lactococcus sp. EKM203L, assembly GCF_011800585.1. Lineage (NCBI taxonomy): Bacteria > Bacillati > Bacillota > Bacilli > Lactobacillales > Streptococcaceae > Lactococcus > Lactococcus sp. EKM203L. Next base: position 347,747 of record NZ_JAALEQ010000003.1, on the reverse strand, counting down.
TTTTCAAAATAGAATTCTAGTATAGGGGGCTCAGTAATGATATACTGAGCTTGTCCTATAATTTTCATATTGAAGAATGTCATTTTTTTTAAGATAAAAAACATTTTACAATACTAATAATTAACTTTATAAAAGAAAATACGAGGAATTCTAATTGACTGATTTTGAATCATTGATTCAAAAGGTTGATTACTATATATTATGACTAAAACAGCATTTTTATTCTCAGGTCAAGGGGCACAAAAGCTTGGAATGGCACGTGACTTATATGACCAATATGAAACAGTTAAAGCAACTTTTGATGAAGCAAGTCAAGCTTTAGGATATGATTTGCGAGCTTTGATTGATAATGATGAAGAAAAACTAAATGAAACAAAGTACACTCAACCTGCAATTTTAACAACCTCTGTTGCTATTTTACGTTTGTTAAGTGAGAATGGGATTAAACCTGACCTTGTTGCTGGTCTTAGTCTTGGTGAATATTCTGCCTTGGTAGCATCAGGAATCATTGATTTTCAAGAAGCAGTTAAGCTTGTAGCTAAACGTGGTCAATATATGACAGAAGCTGCACCGACTGGTTCTGGTAAAATGGTCGCTGTAATGAACACAGACCCAGCCTTGATTGAAGAAATTTGCCAGAAAGCGGCCGAATTTAAAGGCGGTATTGTGAGCCCAGCAAATTATAACACGCCCGCACAAATTGTTATTGGTGGTGAAGTTGAGGCGGTTGATTATGCTGTTGAGTTGCTAAAAGAAGCCGGAGTTCGTAAACTTATTGAATTAAAAGTTTCAGGACCTTTCCATACAGCAATTTTAAAACCAGCATCTGAAAAATTGGCTTTGGAACTTGATAAAATTGATCTTAGACCTTTTGAATTACCATTAATCTCAAATACGAGTGCTAAAGTAATGGAAAATGATGAAGTCAAAGGACTTTTGACGCGTCAAGTCATGGAACCAGTTCGTTTTTATGAATCTGTTGAAACAATGCAAAAACTAGGGGCGACTCGCTTTATTGAAGTTGGTCCTGGGAGAGTACTTTCAGGTTTCATTAAAAAAATTGATAAAAATGCAGAAATTGCTAATGTTGAAAATTTAGCTTCATTTGAAGCTTTGATTAATCAGTAAAATTGAAGAAAGGAATTGAGTTTGTCCTTTTGAAATCTTAGTACTAAAGTGCTAAAACTTCTTAGGCAGGCTCATATCTTAAATAATGGAAATTAAAAATAAAAATGTCTTTGTGACTGGTTCAACACGTGGAATTGGTAAAGCAATTGCGCTTCAATTTGCTAAAGCGGGTTCTAATCTAATTATTAATGGTCGTTCAGCAATTTCAGAAGAATTATTAGCTGAATTTACAGCCTATGGTGTTAAAGCAGTTGGTATTTCTGGTGATATTTCAAAATCAGAAGATGCAAAACGAATGGTTGCAGAAGCGATTGAAACTCTTGGTTCGGTAGATATTTTGGTAAACAATGCAGGGATTACTCGTGATGGATTATCTTTGAAAATGTCAGAAGAAGATTTTGAGTCTGTTCTTAAAATCAACTTGACTGGGGCTTTCAATATGACACAGGCTGTATTGAAACCGATGACCAGAGCTCGTTCTGGAGCAATTATTAATATCTCATCAGTTGTTGGACTTATGGGAAATGCTGGGCAAGCAAATTATGCCGCTTCAAAAGCAGGACTTATTGGTTTGACAAAATCAATTGCTAGAGAAGTTGCGGCACGAAATGTTCGTGTCAATGCTGTGGCTCCAGGATTTATTGAATCAGATATGACTGAAGTTCTTTCTGATAAAGTTAAAGATGCAATGAAGGGGCAAATTCCAATGAAACGTTTTGGAATGCCTGAAGAAATTGCAACAGCAACTCAATTCTTGGCTGAACAAGAATATATGACTGGACAAGTACTTACCATTGATGGTGGAGTTTCAATGTAAATTATTCATTGATAAATTTTAAAATTAAGAGGATAAAAATATGACAAATAGAGTTGTTATCACTGGTTATGGTGTAGTTAGTGCAATTGGAAATAGCCCAGAAGAATTTTGGAACAATCTTAAAGCTGGTAAAACTGGAATTGGTCCAATCACTCACTTTGATGCTGAAGCAACAGGGATTTCTGTTGCAGCAGAAGTAAAAGAATTTCCATTTGATAAATATTTCCAGAAAAAAGATGCACGACGCATGGATACTTTCTCACTTTATGCGGTTTATGCAGCACTTGATGCCATGGAAATGTCTGGTATTACAGAAGAAAATACTAATTTTGACCGTTTGGGCTGTATCATGGCTTCTGGGATTGGTGGACTTGAACAATCACAAAAAAATTCACAAGCCATTGTCGCTAAAGGCCCTCGTAAAGGGGTAGCACCACTCTACGTTCCACTTGCTATTGCTAATATGGCAACTGGTAACGTTGCTTTACGTACAGGTGCTCGTGGGGTTTCGCGTGCTGAAGTAACGGCTTGTGCGGCTGGTGCTAATTCAATTGGTTCAGCTTTCCGTGAAATTAAACATGGTTATGCTGATGCAATGATTGCTGGTGGTGCTGAAGCGGCTATTTGTGAACTTGGAATTGCAGGTTTTGCTAACTTGACTGCTTTGACTAAAGAAACTGACCCTGAAAAAGCATGTATTCCATTTGATAAAAATCGTTCTGGATTTGTAATGGGTGAAGGTTCTGGTGTATTGATTTTGGAAAGCCTTGAACATGCACAAGCTCGTGGCGCTAATATCTTGGCTGAGATTGTTGGATACGGAAATACAAATGATGCTTTCCATATGACAACTCCTTCAGGAGTGGGTGCTGAAAATGCGATTAAATTGGCTTTGGAAGAAGCTGGTGCAAGTCCAGCTGATGTTGATTACGTTAATGCACACGGAACTTCAACACATGCCAATGAAGAAACTGAAAGCAAAGCAATTCACAATGTAATTGGCGATAAAGCTTATGTTTCATCTACAAAAGCATTGCACGGTCATGCACTTGGTGCAACAGGTGCAATTGAAGCAGTGGCAACTGTTCAAGCACTTTTGAATCAATATGCACCAGTAAATGCTGGAACAACTGAACTTGATGAAGGAATGACAATTAATGTTGTTCTTGGTGAAGGTAAACCTGCTGATATTAATCTTGCATTGTCGCAAGACTTTGGTTTCGGTGGACACAATGCTGTATTGGCATTCAAGAAATGGACTGGAGAGTAAATAAAAATGAACATTTCAGAAGTAAAAGATTTGATGAACCAATTCAATGGTTCTACTTTACGTGAATTTTCTTGGAAAAATGCTGATGGTGAATTATCATTTTCTAAAAATGAAGGTCAAGCCCTTGTTGGAGCTCAAAGTGCTGCACCTACTGCACCTGCATTTACAGCTCAAAAAGCAACGCCAGTTGCAGAAAGTACAGAAGCGCCCGTAGCAAGTGAAGCGGCTGTTGAAGCTGAGGGTGAAGCAGTTACTTCTCCATTAGTGGGTGTAGCCTATCTTAAACCTTCACCAGATAAGGCTGAATTTGCCAAAGTTGGTGATTCAGTTAAAAAAGGTCAAACTTTGCTTATTATTGAAGCAATGAAAGTAATGAATGAAATTCCTGCACCAAAAGATGGAGTCATCACGGAAATTATGGTTTCTGGAGAAGATGTCGTTGAATTTGGTCAAGATTTGATGAGAATCAAATAAAAAAATTACTGACAAAGCTCAGTCAGTTTATCTTTGATGTAAAAGTTACTGACAGCTCTGGTTTAGGTGCCAGAGAATTTACTGACAAGTTCTGTCAGTGAATCTCTAAAAGAAAAGTGAGAATAAATGACTGAAGTAAACATTAATGTAACTGAAATTATGGAGGCTTTGCCTCATCGTTATCCATTTCTATTAGTCGATCGTGTGATTGATATTGCTGAGGATGAAATTACAGCAATTAAAAATGTGACGATTAATGAAGAATTTTTCCAAGGACATTTTCCACAATATCCAGTAATGCCAGGGGTTTTGATTATGGAAGCTCTCGCACAAGCGGCTGGTGTTTTAGAATTATCTAAACCTGAAAACAAAGGAAAACTTGTTTTTTATGCGGGAATGGACAATGTTAAGTACAAAAAACAAGTCACTCCCGGAGATCAATTGGTCTTACATGCTAAATTTATCAAACGTCGTGGTCCAATTGCGGTTGTTGAAGCAGAAGCAACTGTTGATGGAAAATTGGCGGCTAAAGGAACTTTGACTTTTGCCTTAGGGCGTTAGTGCTTTAGTACTTGCCTTTTTATCACTTGCTTTAGCAAGTAGAGAAAACGGACAGCGAAACGAAGTGGAGATAGGCTTATAACCATTACGACTAATCGCTTTAGCGATGTAGCGAGTATGGATTAAAGACGGTCAAGGTGACCTGATATCGAAGATGTCAGGTTGTGTCCTGCCTTAGGTAAATAGCTCATCTTCATTTAAAAATAATCATATTTTTTATGATTAAGAAACAAAAATTTATTTTAACCATAAGTTTTTTTACTTATGGTTAATTCGGACTTATTTTTATTTATCAAAAAATTGTTTTGTTGGGAATAACTTTCTTTTTTATCATTCCTTTCAAAACACCCATTGAGCAAAAGCTCGGGGTATTTTCCCATATGGAGAACATCTATGTTTAATAAAATTTTGATTGCCAATCGTGGCGAAATTGCTGTAAGAATTATTCGTGCAGCTCGTGAATTAGGAGTGGGTACAGTTGCCATTTATTCAACTGCAGACCGCGATGCTTTACATGTTCATTTAGCTGACGAAGCAATTTGTGTGGGCCCAGCTAGAAGTACTGAGTCTTATCTTAATATGAATAATATTCTGTCAGCTGCTGTGGCAACAGGCGCACAAGCGATTCACCCAGGTTTTGGATTCCTTTCTGAGAATTCAAAATTTGCTCGTCTTTGTGAAGAAATGAATATTAAATTTATCGGTCCGTCAGCAAAAGTTATGGATATGATGGGTGATAAAATCAATGCTCGTGCAGAAATGATTAAAGCTGGTGTTCCTGTAACACCGGGTTCTGAGGGCGAAGTTCATACCACTGATGAAGCAGTAAAAATTGCTGAAGAAATTGGCTATCCAATCATGCTTAAAGCATCAGCTGGTGGTGGTGGTAAAGGAATTCGTAAGGTTAATAATGTTGAGGAACTTGTTCCAGCATTTGAGGCAGCACAAGCGGAAGCACAAGCAGCTTTTGGTAATGGAGCCATGTTCATCGAACGAATGATTTTCCCAGCGCGTCATATTGAGGTTCAAATCTTAGGAGATAGTCAAGGAAATGTGATTCATCTTGGTGAACGTGATTGTTCATTGCAAAGAAATAATCAAAAAGTTCTTGAAGAATCTCCGTCAGTTGCAATTGGACACACTTTACGAAATGAAATAACAGCTGCGGCTGTTAAAGCTGCTCAGCATGTTTCTTATGAAAATGCGGGAACCATTGAGTTCTTACTTGATGAATCTTCTGGTAAGTTTTATTTCATGGAAATGAACACACGTGTTCAAGTTGAACATCCGGTCACAGAGTTTGTATCAGGTGTTGATATTGTAAAAGAACAGATTCGTGTAGCCAATGGCAATGAATTGTCTGTCAAGCAAGAAGATGTGACTTTTAGTGGACATGCGATTGAATGTCGAATTAATGCGGAAAATCCTAAATTTAATTTTGCACCAAGTCCAGGAAAAATTACTAATCTTTTCTTGCCAAGTGGTGGAGTTGGTTTGCGGGTTGATAGCGCTATGTACAGTGGTTACAGCATTCCGCCATATTATGATAGTATGATTGCTAAAGTCATTGTTCATGGTGAAAATCGTTTTGAAGCACTGATGAAAATGCAACGCGCCCTTCTTGAATTTGACGTTGAAGGGGTCATTACAAATGTTGATTTCCAACTAGAATTAATTTCTGACCCACATGTTGTGGCAGGAGATTATGATACAAGCTTCTTAGGAAATGTTTTCTTACCAGAATATCAAAAAGAAGATTAATCAATAGATTAGTGACGGAATTGTCAGATGGCTTACAATTCATCTGTCAGTAAAATTTATAAAAAAATGAGAAAAGGATGCAAAGATGGCTCTTTTCCAAAAGAAAAAATACATTAAAATTAATCCAAATCGTTCCATTATTGAAAAGCAAGCCGAGCAGCCAGAAGTTCCTGATGAACTTTTTGCCAAATGTCCTGCTTGTAAACATACGATTTATCAAAAAGATTTAGGAAAAAATAAAGTTTGTCCTAATTGTGATTACAATTTCCGAATTACAGCCAAAGAACGGTTAGCAATTGTTGCTGACAAAGATTCTTTTGTTGAAATGTTCACTGGAATCGAAAGCAAAAATCCCTTGGATTTTCCAGGTTATCCTGAAAAATTGGCGGCAACAAAAGCACGGACTGGTCTTGATGAGGCAGTTATGACTGGGACGGCCACAATTAAAGGGCAAAAAACGGCTTTGGCAATTATGGATTCGACTTTTATCATGGCTTCAATGGGAACTGTTGTTGGTGAAAAATTGACACGCTTATTTGAATATGCAACTACCGAAAAATTGCCGATTATTGTTTTTACGGCATCAGGTGGTGCAAGAATGCAAGAAGGAATTATGTCATTGATGCAAATGGCCAAAACTTCGGCTGCTGTGAAACGTCATTCAAAAGCAGGACTTTTTTATATTACAGTTTTAACTGACCCAACAACTGGAGGAGTGACAGCTTCATTCGCCAGTCTGGGAGATATTATTTTAGCTGAACCCCAATCTTTAATTGGTTTTGCTGGACGTCGTGTCATCGAACAAACCGTCCGTCAAACTTTACCTGATGATTTCCAAAAAGCTGAATTTCTTTTGAATCACGGTTTTGTTGATGCAATTGTTAAGCGGACTGAATTACGTCAAAAATTGGCACTTCTTTTAGAACTTCATACGGAGGTGGAAAATGTCTGAAACAATTGATTCACTGACAGGTGAAGTTTCACAAAAAAATATTGCTGACATTATTAATGAAGCACGAGCGGCTGACAGAATTTCGGCAAGAGATATTATTGACAAAGTTTTCACTGATTTCTTTGAATTACACGGCGACCGTCAGTTAACAGATGACGAAGCGATCGTCGGTGGAATTGCTCGCTTCAATAATCAAGCTGTGACCGTTATTGGAATTCAAAAAGGACGTAACCTTGCTGAAAATTTAGCTACTAACTTTGGACAACCAAGTCCGAATGGCTATCGTAAAGCGTTAAGACTGATGAAGCAAGCTGAAAAGTTTGGTCGTCCAGTCATTACGTTTATCAATACAGCTGGTGCTTATCCAGGAATTGAAGCAGAAGAACGTGGACAAGGTGAAGCAATTGCTAGAAACCTTTTGGAAATGTCTGACCTTAAAGTTCCAATTATTGCTTTCATCACAGGTGAAGGTGGTTCAGGAGGAGCATTAGCTCTTGCACTTGCCAATAAAGTATATATTTTAGAAAATGCTGTTTATTCAGTACTTTCTCCAGAAGGTTTTGCGACGATTCTCTGGAAAGATGGTTCACGTCGTGATGAAGCGGCTGAATTGATGAAAATTACAGCGCCACATCTTTTAGAAATGGGTCTTGTTGATGCTATTATTTCTGAGGAAAATCTGATTGATAACCTCAAGAGACAACTGACAGAATCACTTGGTGAATTGTCATTACTGACAGAAATAGAATTGGCAGAACAACGCTACGAAAGATTTAGAAAATATTAAAAAACGAAGGATGTCCTTCGTTTTTTTATACATAAAAAAAGTTAATTCTGCTATAAAAAAATCTTATAGCACTGGGCACACTTTCGTGATATCTTTATATTAGATTGAAAATAGAAAGAAAAGGGCCAATGACAAGTATAAAAACGAAAGTAATTCATGGTGGTATTTCAACAGACAAGACAACAGGAGCAGTATCTGTTCCGATTTATCAAACGTCAACTTATAAACAAAACGGACTTGGACAACCTAAAGAATACGAATATTCACGTTCTGGAAATCCAACGCGTCATGCTTTGGAAGAATTAATTGCAGATTTAGAAGGTGGTGTTCAAGGATTTGCATTTAGTTCAGGACTTGCTGGAATTCATGCGGTTCTTTCGCTATTTTCTGCAGGAGATCATATCATTTTAGCTGATGATGTTTATGGTGGAACTTTCCGTTTGATGGATAAAGTGCTGACAAAGACAGGGATTATTTATGATTTAGTTGATTTGAGTAATCTTGATGACTTGAAAGCGGCTTTTAAAGAAGAAACGAAAGCTATTTATTTTGAAACTCCTTCAAATCCTTTATTAAAAGTTTTGGACATTAAGGAAATTTCAGCAATTGCTAAAGCTCATGATGCCTTAACACTGGTGGATAATACCTTTGCGACACCGTATTTACAACAACCAATTGCTTTAGGAGCTGATATTGTTTTGCATTCCGCAACGAAATATTTAGGTGGACATTCAGATGTAGTGGCAGGACTAGTTACAACCAATTCAAAAGAACTCGCCAGCGAAATTGGCTTTTTACAAAATTCAATTGGGGCGGTTCTTGGACCACAAGACAGCTGGTTAGTGCAAAGAGGTATTAAAACACTTGCGCTTCGGATGGAGGCTCATTCGGCAAATGCTCAAAAAATTGCTGAGTTTTTAGAAACTTCTAAAGCCGTCTCAAAAGTTTATTATCCAGGTCTTAATAGCCATCCGGGGCCTGAAATTGCTAAAAAACAAATGTCTGCCTTTGGAGGGATGATTTCATTTGAATTAACGGATGAAAATGCCGTCAAAGATTTTGTTGAAAACTTGAGCTATTTTACGTTGGCTGAATCACTAGGTGGCGTTGAATCTTTAATTGAAGTGCCAGCAGTGATGACTCATGCTTCTATTCCAAAAGAACTTCGTGAAGAAATTGGGATTAAGGATGGCCTAATTCGTCTATCAGTAGGGGTTGAAGCAATTGAAGATTTACTGACAGATATCAAAGAAGCACTTGAAAAAAAATAATTTTACTGACAGACTTGTAAGCAAATCTTACGACTCCTTTCTCCCTCGCTTTAACAGCTCACATTGGTCCTGTTGAACTGACAGAAAAATTAGACAGTAGAAATTGAAAGTAATTTACTGACAGAAGTGCATACAATTCATCTATCTCCCGCCTCAAGCGCTCATTTGGTTGACTTGAACTGACACAAAGCTGTCAGTAATTTAGGAATTAATTATGGTAAAAATTGTTGAAAATATTACTGAATTAGTTGGAAATAGTCCAATTATCAAACTAAAAAATGGTCCAGAAAATGGAGCAGAAATTTATTTAAAACTTGAATATTTTAATCCTGGAGGTTCAGTTAAAGACCGGATTGCTTTACAAATGCTTCGGCAAGCCGAAGCAGATGGTCGCTTAAAAAAGGGAGGAACGATTGTTGAACCTACCTCTGGGAACACAGGAATTGGACTTGCCATGGCTGGTGCAGCTTTAGGCTATAATGTGGTTATTATCATGCCTGATAGTTACTCAAAAGAGCGTCGTCAGCTTATTCAAGCTTATGGAGCAGAATTGATTTTGACTCCAGCAGCTGATGGCATCAAAGCTGCCATTGATTTAGGTCAAAAATTAGTTGAAGAAAATGGTTGGTTTATGCCAATGCAATTTGAAAATCCAGCTAATTTAAAAGCCCATGAATTAACGACTGGTCCAGAAATAATTGAAGCATTTGGTGAAAATGGCCTGGACGCATTTGTTGCTTGTGCAGGCACTGGGGGTACAATTTCTGGCGTTTCTCACTATCTTAAAAGTCAAAATTCTAAAATCAAAACTTTTGTTGTCGAACCGGCAGAATCACCAATTTTAACAGGAGGTGAGAGTGGTCCACACCGCATTCAAGGAATTGGTATTCCATTTATGTCACCAAATTTAGATACGAAAGCTTATGATGGTGTAATTGATGTAACAAGTGATGAGGCTTTAGAGACCGCACGAAAAATAGGCAAAAGCGAAGGATTTTTAGTAGGTATATCTTCTGGCGCAGCAATTTGGGCAGCTTATGAATTGGCAAAAAAACTTGGCAAAGGTCAAAAAGTTCTCGCACTTTGTGCTGACAATGGTGAGCGCTATCTTTCAACAGAACTCTATGATTATTAAAACTTGGAATTTTCCAAGTTTTTTTTGTCTTATGAGCAGTTTTCTGTACTTTTTGAGCTACGGATGTTAGAATGAGAATAGATTAAGAAGATTAAAGGAGGGGAAATCGTAAATTATTGGTTGTCAGTCAATGATTGACAAATTTAACTGATTTAGTTTTTCTAACAAATTATTATGAAACTTTCATGATAATAAAAGAAAAAATCGCAATTACTAGGAGGATTTAAAATGGCTTTAAATGACAAACTTGATGCAACAAAAGATAAAGTAAGTGGAAAAGTTAAAGAAACCACAGGTAAAGTAACTGGTGATGAAAAACTAGAAGCTAAAGGTAAAACAGAAGGACTTATGGGAAAAGCTAAAGAAGGCTTGGAAAATATCAAAGACAAAGCTTCTGACCTAGCTGAAGATGTTGCAGAAAAATTTAATGATACGGTTGACTCTGTCAAACATAAAAACGAGAAATAATTGAATTTCTCAAAATTAAGCAAAACCTAAGTGATTTAAAACTTAGGTTTTTTCATTTGGAAATATTAAACTTGACTTATATACCCTTGGGGGTATATAATTATTATAAATCAAATAATCAAGAGGTGAAAAATGCAAACAATTGACATAAGTGAATTAGAATTACTGACAGAAAGTGAAAATCCAGTAATTGTAGATGTAAGAGAAGATTTTGAGTATAACAGTGGTCATGTTCCTAATGCCAAAAATATTCCATTGAGTCAACTAGAAGAAAGATATGCAAAAATTACTGACGGAACTTATCTTATCTGTCAGTCAGGTGCTCGTTCAGCTAGGGCCTGTCAGTATCTTTCGACAAAAGGAATTGATACTATAAATATTTCAGGCGGTACCATTGCTTGGAATGGCCCCTTAGAATTTACTGACAGACTTTAGAGAGAGAACAATGTTTGAATTTTTTAAGAAAATAAAAAGTATCAGTCCAGCAGAAGTAAGTACTGAATTAAAAAAAGGAACACAATTAATTGATGTAAGAGAAGCTCATGAATTTCAAAATGAACATATAAAAGGCGCTCGAAATATCCCTTTAAGTAAATTGAGAGAACATGTTCTAGCCAAAAACAAAAAGTATTTATTAATTTGTCAGTCGGGAATGCGGTCAAAAAAAGCCTACAAAATATTAAACAAAGCTAATTATGATGTGACAAACGTAAATGGAGGAATACGAGCTTGGAGAGGAAAAATTAAAAAATGACAGAAAAAATATTAATTGTTGGCGGAGTTGCGGGTGGAATGTCAGCTGCAACCCGTTTGCGACGTCTTAACGAAAATGCAGAAATCATCGTTTTTGAAAAAGGCCCTTACGTTTCGTTTGCCAATTGTGGCTTACCTTACTATGTGGGGGGAGAAATTGCAGAGCGAGAAAAGTTAATTGTTCAATCTGCTAAAGCTCTAAAAAACCGTTTTAACCTAGAGGTGCGCGAAAATTCTGAAGTTATTGCGATTGATAGTGAAGGAAAGAAAGTGACTGTAGTTTCAAACGGCGAAAGCTATGTTGAAAGCTATGATAAATTGATTCTTTCACCAGGGGCTAAACCCTTAATTCCACAAATCAAAGGTTTGAACCAAGCGACAAATGTTTTTAGCTTACGAAATATTCCTGATGTGGATAAAATAATGACCTATTTGAAAGCCAAAGCTCCTAAAAGTGCAACAATTATTGGTGCTGGTTTTATCGGCTTAGAAATGGCTGAAAATCTTGCTAAACGAGGGTTAAGTGTCACAATCGTCGAAAAAGCACCACATGTTTTACCAACCATTGATCGCGAAATGGCAGCTTTTGTCAATGAAGAATTAATTAAAAATAATCTTTCAGTAATGACAAATAGAGGAGCTGTCGAATTTAAAAATGACGAAATTTTGTTAGATAATGGTGAAAGTCTGCAATCGGATTTAACGATTCTTTCTGTGGGAATTCAGCCAGAAACGAGTCTAGCTAAAAGTGCGGGCATCAAATTAGGACTAAGAAATGCAATTCTTGTTGACGAACATTATGAAACATCGGTTAAGGATATTTACGCAGTAGGCGATGTTATTGTTGTCAAAAATCAATTAGGGCAGGATGCTTTAATTTCATTGGCTTCTCCAGCTAATCGTCAAGGGCGTCAGGTAGCTGATATCATTAGTGGATTACCAATTAAAAATCGCGGTTCACTTGGAACGGCCATTGTCCGTGTTTTTGATTTGCAAGTGGCAAGTACAGGCCTTTCTGAGTTTCAGCTTAGAGGTTTAAAGATTAATCATAAAATTGTTCATGTCACGGCAAATAATCACGCGGGATATTATCCAGATGCGACTTCAATTGTTTTGAAATTAATTTTTGAACCAGAAAGTGGACAAATATTTGGTGCGCAAGCAATTGGTAAAGAAGGAGTAGATAAAAGAATTGATATTTTATCTACGGCTATCAAAGCAAAACTAACCGTTTTTGATTTACCAGAATTGGAATTGACCTATGCCCCTCCTTTTGGTTCAGCCAAAGACCCAGTAAATATGGCTGGCTATGCCGCAATAAACCTTCTCTTGGGGCAATCAGAAAATATTCAGTGGCATGAACTTGCGGCTGAATTAGCAAAAGGGAAAGTCTTACTTGATGTGAGAAATCCAAATGAGTTGGCAAAAGGGAAATTTAAAAATTCTCAAAATATTCCGCTTGATGACTTACGTGAGCGGCTAAATGAACTCGATAAAAAGACTGAATATATTGTTAGCTGCCAGTCAGGACTTCGCTCTTACAATGCAGAACGTATTCTAAAACAAGAGGGCTACAAAGTGAAAAATTTGGATGGTGCCTTTGGATTATACAGCAAAGTTACCAAGGAATTACTTGATTAGGGAGCGAAACAAGAAAAGGATGACTGATGAAAAAATATGACAAAAAAATGGAAAATCGCTTGAAACGAGCGACAGGACAACTCACAGGAATACTTAAGATGATGGAATCTGGAGAGGAATGTATTGATGTTGTGACTCAATTAACTGCTGTTCGCTCTAGCTTAGATAGCCTGATTGGTCTAATCGTAGCTGAGAATCTCAAAGAACTTTTACTGGATAAAGAAGTGACTGACAAGGAAGAAAAACTCGAACAAGCTATAAAATTAATCATTAAAAAATAGATTTTTCATAGAAAATTGGACCAAAAAATCCCTTTTTAATATGCTATAATAAAATTAAAGCATAAGGAGGATAAGATGTACGATTTTTATTGGTATCCAAAGTGTTCAACTTGTAGAAAAGCTAAAGCAAAGTTAGATGAACTTGGAATAGATTATCAAGCGATTGATTTGAAGGAAACCCCACCGAGTCAAAAAAACTTTGAGAAATGGTTTAAAGAAGCAGATTTTCCCATCAAAAAGTTTTTCAATACAAGTGGTTTAGTTTATCGTGACTTAAATCTTAAAGATAAGTTAGCAACATTATCTGAAAAAGAAATGGCAGAACTTCTTTCGTCAAATGGAATGCTTATCAAACGTCCATTACTAGTGAAAAATGGTCAAGTTCAACAGATTGGTTTTAAAGAATCATCTTATGAAAAAATATAAAAAAATGAGTTGGTTAGACTCATTTTTTTATGTAATAATATTTAAATCTTAGGAGATTCCAAAAAAAGCAAAACTTTCAAACGAAAGTATAATTCTTTCTTATGAAGAAAATATATCATATTTTAGAAAATCTGTCAATAAAAAAATGGACATTGTCCATTTTTAATTAGATAGTAGTAACCTTTATTTTTTTCAAATCGAGAATTTTTTGACTTTCTGCATTGATTGACTTGTCAGTAAAAACTTGGGAAATTTCAGGGAATGAAAAACAGGTGACAGTTCCATTTTGGTTGAATTTAGAAGCATCAGTTAAAATAATCACTTCCTTAGCCGCAGCAGCCATGACATGAATGGCTTCACTACGAGCGAGATCATTACTTCTAAAACCGCGGACGGGGTCAAAACCATCAATACCGATAAATAATTTATCAACGTAAAATTCATCAACCACCTTTTTTATCAGAGGTCCAACGTTGACCTGTGAATTATTTTGATATTCTCCTCCTAATAAAATTACCTTTACCGAGTCGGATTTACGAATATAATTGGCAATAAAAACAGAGTTAGTGATGATAGTGACATTTTTTCGATTAAAGGCTAACTCTTCGGCAAGCAAAGCGCAAGTAGAACCAGATTCAATCATTACTGTATCCCCATCAAGAATATTTTCAGCAGCTTTGACAGCAATTTTTCGCTTTAAATCATAGTTTTTAGCTAAACGAAAATTGATATCATCTGTATTATTAATCAAAGCAAAACCGTGCTGGCGATTAATAATTCCTTTCTCTTCAAGTTTATCAAGGTCTTTTCTAATCGTTACGTTTGAAACATTAAGGAGTTGTGAAAGTTGATTGACTTCAATTTTTTTATAATCACTCACAATGCGAATGATTTCGTCAGAACGGGACATTTAGTAGCCTTTCGTCATCTTTTTTTATATTTTAAGACTACCACAAAAATCTAAAAAAATAAACCTTTTTATTAGAAAACCTTTCGTTCGTAAGTCAATGAAGTAAGTCATACTCATCTCTAGTAATTGCCCAATAGTCTGTAAGAAGAGGATTTTCAAACTTAGGAAAGTAAGAATAAACCTTTCCTAAGTGTTTCATTCCTAACTTCTCCATGACCCGTCCAGACTTTGCATTTTCTGTAAAATGTTTAGCTTGAATAACTTTAACTTCTAATTTATCGAAAGAAAGCGCCAAAAGACATTCAGCAGCTTCTGGCATAATCCCTTTTCCCCAATGGTCTTGATTTAAAATCCAACCCAGTTCGACTGTTTTTTCATTGATAGGATTAAGAAAAATTTCACCAATGAGCTGACCTGAAGTTTTTTCAACAATCCCCCAATGATAGAGGCTGTTAGGCAGAAAAAACTTGGCAATTGTGGCTTTAGTTGTTTCTATGGAATCATGTGGTTCAAAGCTAGTAAAACGAGCAACTTCAGGATTAGAAGCATAGTTAAACATTTCTTGGGCATCCTCAAGTTGTAATTTTCTAAGTATCAAGCGTTCAGTTTCTAAGGTCTGATGCTCTGCTAAAACTAAATTTTTATTAACCATAAACATGTTCTCCTCAACTATTTTTACTCAATTATAGTCTCTATTTGTTTTATTGACAATAAAAAAGAACCTTTAAGGTTCTTTTATTTTAGAGTTCAAATTCTAAGAGAATGGGTACGTGGTCTAAACGTTCACCAGAATCAAGGGGTTCAGAAACTTTAACTGCTTGGGCAAGACGATTGGAAACCAGCCAGTAGTCAATTCTCCAACCTGAATTATTTAGTTTTGAAGTTTTTGCACGTTGGGCAAACCAAGTATAAATACTACGTCCTTCTTCATAAAATTTCTCAACTTGACCATGGAGTTGACGAAATGTATCAGTAAATCCAGCCTCTAAAAGTTGACCAAATTTTTCACGTTCTTGATCAGTAAATCCAGCTGAGTTGTGATTACCACGGGGATTGGCTAAGTCGATTTCTGTATAGGCTGTATTGAAATCTCCACAAGCAAAGACTGGTTTTTGAGCATCAAGGCTTGTGAGATAGTCACGATAGTTATCATCCCAAATTCCACGTAAATCAAGTCGTGTCAGACCTTCTTGCGCATTTGGTGTATAAACCGTAGTGACAAAGAAGTCAGGAAATTCAAGGGTGATGATTCGACCTTCGGCATCCATAGGTTCAGGAGCATCAATTTCAGGAAAAGTGATAGCTGGTTCTGGTAGAGTTTCTTTATAAAGAATCATTGTTCCAGAATATCCTTTACGAGCAGGTTCTACTGATGAACGCCAGACGATTTTATAACCTTTAAACAGTTCTTCCAAAACTTCCAAATGAGCTTTTTTAGGTCCAGTAGAAGGAAGTTTGGTTTCTTGAATGGCTAAAACGTCTGGTTGTGCTTGGGCAAGATTTTTAACAACAGCAAGAGAAAGGGCAGCACGTTCTGAGGTTCCAGTCAATGCAGCATTGAGTGAGTCAATATTCCATGAGATAAATTTATAGTTCATAATCGTTCCTTTATTTTTTAAAAGAATTTCCAAAGAGCTGTGACTTAAAGGAATTCTTAACTTTTCTATGATAATTATAACAAACTTAATCAGACAATGCGATTTTAGAGGTTTTTTGGTATAATATTTAGATGAGAATCTTCTCAAATATCGAGCCTCATTTGCTCGGAAAGAGGAAAATATGACAGAAAACAAAACTTTTTACATTACAACCCCAATTTATTATCCATCAGGTAAGTTGCATCTTGGTAGTTCTTACACAACTATTGCTTGCGACGTGCTTGCTCGTTACAAACGTTTGATGGGCTTTGATACTTTTTATTTAACAGGGCTTGATGAACACGGAATGAAAATTCAACGAAAAGCCGAAGAATTGGGAATGACTCCTAAAGAATACTTGGACCCAATGGCGGCTGATGTTCAAGAATTATGGAAAAAATTGGATATTTCTTATGATAAATTTATCCGTACTACAGACACTTATCATGAAGAAGCCGTAGCGAAGGCTTTTGAACAGTTATTGGAACAAGATGATATTTATTTGGGAAAATATGCGGGTTGGTATTCTGTTTCTGATGAAGAGTTTTTCACTGAAACACAACTTGAAGAAATTTTCCGAGATGAATCTGGAAATATTACTGGTGGCATTGCACCTTCTGGTCATGAAGTGGAATGGGTTGAAGAAGAAACTTATTTCTTCCGCATGGGAAAATATGCTGACTGGCTTTTACAATATTATGATGAACATCCAGATTTTATTCAACCTGAGGTTCGTAAAAATGAAATGGTCAATAATTTCATCAAGCCAGGTCTAGAAGATTTGGCTTTGACACGGACAAGTTTTACTTGGGGAATTCCTGTCCCTTCTAATCCTAAGCATGTGGTCTACGTGTGGTTTGATGCTTTATTGAACTATATTACAGCGCTCGGCTATAATTCTGACAATGACAGTAATTTTAAAAAATACTGGCCTGGAATTAATATGGTTGGTAAAGAAATTGTTCGTTTCCATACGATTTACTGGCCAATTATGCTTCATGCTCTAGGTTTACCTGCTCCTAAAAAGATTTTCGGACATGGATGGCTCTTGATGAAAGACGGAAAAATGTCTAAATCAAAAGGGAATGTTGTTTATCCTGAGATGTTGATTGAACGTTATGGCCTTGATGCGGTTCGTTATTATTTGATGCGTGCGATTTCTTTTGGACAAGATGGAATTTTCACTCCAGAAGACTTTGTTGGACGTATTAATTTTGATTTGGCCAATGATTTGGGGAATTTGTTGAATCGTACCGTGTCAATGATTAACAAATATAATGACGGAAAAATCGAAGCAACTGGAGTTTCGACTGAATTTGATGCAAGTTTGGAAGAAGTGGTTGAAGAAACAATCAGTCATTTCCATAAAGCAATGGATAAATTTGAATTCAACGTAGCTTTGGCTGATGTTTGGACATTGATTTCAAGAACAAATAAATATATTGATGAAACAGCACCTTGGGTCCTTGCAAAATCAGAAGATGACAAAGCAAAATTGAATAATGTTTTGTATCATTTGGCAGAAAATTTACGGATTGCAGGTGCACTATTACAACCATTTATGCGTGCAACATCAGGTAAAATCTTTGAGCAATTGGGAATGGATGAAAGATCATTTTCACTTGAAAATCTTTCTTTTGGCTATTCATTTACTCATCCTGTAGTAGCAAAAGGTCAACCTATTTTCCCACGTCTTGATGTGGAAGAAGAGGTTGCTTATATCCAATTACAAATGGCTGGCGGCGTATTGCCAGAAAAAGAGTGGGTCCCTGAAGAAGTTGAATTGAATTTAACTTTACCACAAATTAAATTTGATGATTTTGAAAAAATTGAACTAAAAGTTGCCGAAGTTCTTGAAGTGGAATCTGTTGAAGGTTCTGATAAATTGTTGAGATTTAAATTGGATGCTGGTGATTCTGAACCACGTCAAATCTTGTCAGGAATTGCACAATTTTATCCAAATGAACAAGAATTAGTAGGTAAAAAATTACAAATCGTAGCCAATTTGAAACCACGTAAAATGATGAAAAAATACGTTTCACAAGGAATGATTTTGTCAGCCGAATTTGATGGAAAATTGCGTGTCTTGACCGTTGATGATGATGTTCCTGCTGGTTCATTGATTGGGTAAAATTAATTAGACAATAAAAAATGTGAAAGATTTGTTATCTTTCACGTTTTTTTACGTATAGTATATCAGGAGAGAAATCTCTTAGTGTTCACTTGATTTCATGCGCCCTGACAAATTCTAGATGGAGGAGGTGCCTATGAAGACAAGGTATTTCCTTGGTTATGGAGAGGATTTCATGCTAGCGGTACTTGGGATGATTATTGAAGTTTTGAACTTCGTAATTAATCTAGTCAGGCTCTGGCTTGAAATTAAAAAAACTAATCGCAATTAGCGATTAGTCCCACCATAACCAAGTTTGAACACGCGGTCTGTTAGCGCAGACCGTTTTTTTGCGTGTTGCAATTTGTTGAACTTATTATAGCACAAAATTTTAAGGGGAACAAATAGAGTATAATTTTTTGAGGACTATTATCAGTTGAATCTATCGGATAATTAAAACTGGTTTTCATTTATCAAAAACCTCTCGAACTTTGTTATAATAAATTCAGTATGTTTTAAACAATATGGAGGAAAAAATGATTTTTGAAGAAGCATTAGCTTTACTTAAAGCTGGGAAAAAAATAGTCAGAACACAAGGCTGGTCTGGTGCCGAAAATTATGTTAAACTCTATGATTCGATTGTTTTAGAATCTGGTGAGAAGTTGGAAGTTACCCCTTATTTCTTGATTAATGTCTCGGGAGAGGGTGAAGGTTTTTCAATGTGGGCCCCAACGCCTTGCGACGTTTTGGCTGATGATTGGGCCTTGGTTGAATAGATAGATAGGCTACAAAATGAAATTTTCTGGGAAAAAAGTGCTAATTACAGGTGCTGCCAGTGGTATTGGCTTGGCTCAAACAAAAGTATTTTTAGCCGAAGGCGCAGAGGTTGTTGCTGTGGACTTACAAGAATTTACTGACGAATCTGTCATTAATTCAAAAAATCTGTCAGTAAAAATTCTTGATGTTTCCGATGCTCAATCAGTTGAAAAATTGGCTGACGAAGTGGGAAGTATTGATGTTTTACTCAATACAGCGGGCGTTTTGGATGCTTATAAAACTTTGGAAGAAACTGACTTTGCAGAATGGCAACGAATTTTATCAACGAATCTCAATTCGATGTATTTGATGATTTCAGCATTCTTGCCAAAAATGAAAGCTCAAAAATCAGGCGTAATTATCAATATGGCTTCGGTTGCTGGCTTGGTTGCCGGTGGTGGTGGCGTCGCTTATACGGCCAGTAAACATGCCATTGTTGGGTTGACAAAACAGTTAGCTTTGGATGAAGCGCAACACGGGATTCAAGTAGCAGCCATCGCTCCAGGTGCCATCAATACACCGATGAATGCGGCTGATTTCACTGAAAATAATGGTCAGATGGCTCAATGGGTAGCTGATGAGACACCAGCTAAACGATGGGCTAGTCCTCGCGAAGTGGCTGATTTGACCCTCTTTTTAGCAAGTCCACAAGCCTCTTATATGTCAGGAGCAATTGTCCCGATTGATGGTGGCTGGACAATCAAATAAAAGATATTGAAAGACTTATCAGCATGTTGGTAAGTCTTTTATTTATTGTGGGAAAGTCTGTATTAACTACAAAAGTACTGACAGACTTGTTGATTTTTACTGATAAGTTGTTCAATTGCTTGTTTTCTGTGAAAAAATTTCTGTCAGTAATTTTTTTGCTTTTTTGTTGGCAGGATATTCCGATGCTCCTGTTAGAATTTCTATCGAGTACAAAGAATGATTCCTTCGTTAGTAAAAATAATGCCCAAATAATAATTAGATGAAAGCAAATATTTGTCAATCCTTTTCATTTCGCAAAAAATCTGCTAAAATAAAAACGTTGCTCAATAGTGAGTTAACCCTTGAGCCTTCATCCCTTTGCTCAAGCATATTATAGGCGAATTTTGTCGCCAAAGGAGAACCTTTTGAAAAAATCAAAAACTTATGATATTGTTACAATCGCAATTGTTGCGGCCCTGTATGTTATTCTAACGATGACACCAGGTTTGAGCGCAATTTCTTACGGACCTATTCAATTTCGAGTGTCAGAAATGTTGAATTTTACAGCCTTCTTCAATAAAAAATATATTATTGCGGTGACAATTGGTTGTATGACTTCAAACTTTTTATCTTTCACTTGGGTAGATGTGATTGTCGGTGGTTTGTCAACTTTAGTATTCTTAAGTCTTGGTGTCCTTTTGTTTGACCGCTTTAAAAAAGATTATTTTTGGAATGGTCAGTTAAATAAAGCATTTTTCTTTTTTGCAATTTTCTTTTCGATAAGTATGTTCACCATTGCTCTTGAATTAAAATTTGTCGCAGGAACACCATTTTTGCTGACCTGGGGGACATTAGCTCTAGGTGAATTTGCCAGCTTATTTATCGGGGCATTTGTCATGGATAAATTAGGTAAAAGAGTTGATTTGAGTCGTTAAATAAATGAAAAGCAGCTCAGGCTGTTTTTTTTTGAACCATTTTTAGAAGTCAGAATTACTTAATTTGTTATAATTAAAATAAATAAGAGATTGGAGAGCTTTTTATGAAAAAAATCGCTGTAATTGCTGCTTCTGGTAAGGCAGGAAGTTTAATCGCTCAAAAAGCATTTGGGCGCGGTCATGAAGTGACTGCCATTGTTAGAAATAAAGCACGATTAAAAGTTGAAGTGACTACTATTCTTGAAAAAGATATTTTTGAATTAACTTCTGAAGACTTAGCAGGATTCGATGCAATCGTTTTAGCGCATCGGGCACCGGCAGGTCATGAGGAAGATTATTCAAAAGTAGCCCATGTGATGATAAAACTTCTTGAAAATATAGATAGTCGTTTAATTGTTGTTGGGGGAGCAAGCTCTCTCTATCTTGATGAAAGTCACGAAAAACGCTTGCTTGATGTGACACCAACAGATTTACCTTACTATCCAACTCTTTTAGAGATGGCAAAAGCAAGCTTGATTTATGAAGCTTCAAAACTTAATGTGACCTTCTTCTCTCCTGCAGAATTCTTTGACCCAGAAGGAGCACAAACAAATAATTATACAATTACCGACGATGTTTTAGAACATAATAAAGCGGGTAAAAGTCGAATTTCATATGCTGATTACGCCGAGGCTGTGCTTAATATGATTGAGGATGGAAGCCATCAACATGAGCATATCGGAATTTATGAAAACTAAAAATTAATGAATTATCAAAGAGAAAGAAATTAATTCTTTCTCTTTTTTTGTTTAAAAAAGTATAATAATACGTAAAATTCTTGACAAATAAAAAATAGAGTAGTATAGTGTATAAAAATACATAGAAAGTGTGTAAATATGAAAAAAGTAGCAATTGTCGGAATTAGAGGTTATAGCGGCTTAGAACTGTTCCGAATTTTCTATTATCATCCAGAAGTAGAAGTAACAAAAATATATGCAACAAGTCATTATGGAGAAAAATTATCAGAGTGCTTTCCGCAACTTGAAGGCTTGACTGACTTGACTATCAGTGAATTTAATGAAGAAGAAATTATGGCAGAATGTGATGCGGTTTTCTTTGCAACCTCAGCGGGTGTTAGTCAAAAATTAGCTTTAACTTTTATTGATAATAATTTTCCTGTCATTGATTTATCAGGAGATTTTCGATTAGCTGATTTAGAAATATACAATAAATGGTATAAAAATACAAATTTAAAAAATGAATATTTATTAAGCGCTCAATATAATCTGGCAGACATTGGTCAAGCAAAAGCTAACTATATAGCGAATCCAGGTTGCTATGCAACAGCCACACTACTTGCACTTTATCCGTTAGTTAAAAATGAGATGATTGATTTAGACTCAATCATTGTGGATGCCAAGTCAGGACTTTCGGGAGCCGGAAAAGGTCTGTCTGACGCGAGTCATTTTGTGAATGTTGTCGATAATATGTCCATGTATAAAATCAATAGTCATCAACATATTCCAGAAATTGCTCAACAATTGAAGATTTGGAATTCAAATTTTCAAGCCTTGCAATTTTCAACTTCTTTAATTCCTGTGAGTCGAGGGATTTTTGTTAGTAGCTATGCAAAAGTTGCAGCTGATTTTGATTTTGAAACGATAAAAAATGCTTATGAACAGGTCTATGCGACAAAAAACTTTGTCAGAATTCGACGACAAATGCCCCAACTCTCAGATGTGATTGGGACCAATTTTTGCGATATTGGATTAGCTTATAATCCAGTGACAAATGTTTTGTCAGTTGTTTCGGTGATTGACAATCTTATGAAAGGGGCTGCCGGACAAGCAGTACAAAATTTTAATCAGTTATTTGGCTACGATGAAAGTTTAGGCTTGAAATTTATGCCAAGTCTTTAGAAGAGGAAGAAATGAAAGAAATAAAAGGGACAATTGCAAGTCCAAAGGGATTTTTGGCAGATGCTGTTCATGCACAATTAAAATATAAAAACTTAGATTTAGGGTTAATACTAAGTCAAGTTCCAGCTGCGATTGCTGGCGTTTTTACAACCAATAAGGTTTGTGCAGCGCCAGTATTGATTGACCGTCAAATTGTCAAAAAAGGACAAGCACGGGCCATTATTTGTAATTCGGCGGTTGCCAATGCAGTAACAGGCGAGCAGGGTTATGCAAATGCTTTGAAAACACAAAAATTGCTTGCTGAAAAATTTGAACTCAAAGCTGAGGAAGTGGCGGTTTGCTCAACAGGGGTCATTGGAGTACAGCTTCCGATGGAAAAAATTGCCACAGGGATTTCAAAGTTATCCAAAAATGAAGGGACAGCAGCATATTTTGCCAAAGCCATTTTAACAACAGATACCCAAACTAAAACAATTAACTTTGAAGCTGAAATTGGGGGTCAAATCGTGAATATGGCCGGGGTTTGTAAGGGATCGGGGATGATTCATCCAAATATGGCAACCATGCTTGCTTTTATTACGACGGATGCAAAAATTGCTCAAGCTTTACTACAAAAAACATTATCAGAAATTATTGAAACGACATTTAATCAGATTACAGTGGATGGAGATACTTCAACGAACGATACTGTTTTGTTGATGGCAAATGGCCAAGCTAAAAATAATGAAATTTTAGAAGGAAGTTCAGACTATCTTTTGTTTAAAGAAATGCTGGCAAAGGTTTGTCAGTCCTTAGCCAAACAAATCGCCGCTGATGGTGAAGGTGCAACTAAACTGATTGAAGTGACCGTCAAAGGAGCTCCAAATGATTTAGCAGCGCGATTTATTGCCAAAAAAATTGTGGGTTCAAGTTTAGTTAAAACGGCAATTTTTGGCGCAGACCCTAACTGGGGGCGGATTATTTCGTCAATTGGTCAGGTGGCTGATTTTGAAGTTTCTGATATTGAATTAAAACTCCAAGATGAACTTGTGCTTTATCATTCAACACCAGTTGACTTTGATGCAGCTTTTCTTTCTGAGAAATTAAAAGAAGATAAAATTGAAATTATTGCTGCCTTGAATGCTGGAAGTGGCTTGGGTCAGGCTTGGGGCTGTGATTTGACTTATAAATATGTCGAAATTAATGCTTTATATACAAGTTAAGAAGGAGAAAAAATGACAAATTTATTTGAAAATTATGGTCGCCTACCGTTTAGCTTAATCAAAGGAGAAAATCAATATTTATTTGATGACAGGGGAAATAAGTATTTAGATTTCACAAGTGGGATTGGGGTCATGAATTTAGGATATAGTTTTGAAAAGGGAAAAGTGGCGGTGAAAGCTCAATTAGACAGCCTGTCTCATCTTTCAAATCTTTATCAAAATCCTTTGCAAGAAGATGTGGCTGAAAAGTTAAGTCAAAATCATTCTTATAAAGCTTTTTTTTGTAATTCTGGGACTGAAGCTAATGAAGCAGCTTTAAAATTAACTCATCTCATCAAAAAAGATCAGAAAATTTTGGCGTTTACAGATGGCTTTCATGGTCGTACTTTTGGCGCTATGAGTGCAACCATGCAAGAAAAAATCCAAGCAGGATTTTCGCCTTTATTACCAAATTTTGTGGCTAGTCCTTTTAATGATGTGGTAGCACTTGAGCAAATCCTTGAAAAAGAAAAAATTGGCGCGATTATTTTTGAAATTATTCAGGGTGAGGGTGGCGTTTTACCAATTTCTCCAGATTTTGTTGAAGCTCTAAAAACTTGTCAGCAAAAAGGAATTTTACTGATTATTGATGAAGTTCAAACTGGAATTGGTCGAACTGGAAAATTATTTGCTTTTGAACATTTTGATTTTGAGCCGGATATTTTTACTTTGGCAAAAGCATTGGCGAATGGGATTCCTACAGGTGCGATGCTCGCTAAGAATAAATATGCCAGTTATTTTTCAGCAGGAAAGCATGGCTCAACATTTGGTGGGAATCCTTTAGCCATGGCTTCGGCTAATGAAGTTTTAAAAGAAATTGACAGTGAGTTTTTAGAAAAAGTGACTGTCAAAGGCATTTTTTTCTTAAAATTACTGACAGAAAATCTGTCAGTAAAAGCGACGGTTAAGTCCATCAGAGGTTTGGGATTGATGATTGGAATTCAATTAACTGACGAGAAAAAAGTTCCAGAAGTTCTTGCTTTACTGCGTGAAAATGGTCTCTTAGCCTTGTCAGCTGGTCATGATGTCATTCGCTTACTCCCACCGCTTGTCATGACGAAAGAAGAACTGCAAAAAGGAGCAGAGCTATTGGAGAAAATTTTATGAGAGATTCACAAAACACAGCTCAGACTTTGACCGAAAGTCTCAAATATTTTCTGAAATATCGTGACCAAACGGTTGTCATTAAATATGGTGGGAATGCGATGATTGATGAAAAAGTGAAAGAAAGTATTCTAAAAGATATTTTATTACTTAAAACGGTGGGAATTAAAGTAGTTTTGGTTCATGGCGGTGGACCTGCGATTGGAGAATTACTTGAAAAATATGAGCAAAAAAGCCAATTTGTTCAAGGTTTGCGCGTGACAGATAAGAAAACAGCTCAATTAGCACTGACAGCTTTAGCTGGAAAAGTAAATAAAAGTTTGGTTCAAGATATCATTCGTTTAGGTGGCAATGCGATTGGCGTTTCAGGAATTGATGGTAAATTGATAGAAGCCAAACCTATTTCTGAAGATTTAGGCTATGTTGGAGAAATTACAGCGATTCATCCGGAAATTATTGAGCGTATCAATCAAACGGATGCTGTTCCCGTCATTGCTTCGGCCGGCATTGGTCTTGATGGTGAAATTTATAATGTTAATGCTGATACCGCAGCCAGTCGAATTGCCGGTGCATTGAGTGCTGAACAATTTATTTTATTAAGCGATGTTCGTGGCTTATATGGCAATTTTCCTGACGAGGAGTCATTTATTGATGAAATCAATCTGACCAATCTAGAAAAGTTAGTCAAAGAGAAAAAAATTACTGACGGAATGATTCCAAAGATTGAAGCCATTAAATATGCCATGTTTGAAGGATTGGGTCAGGCTGTTTTATTAGACGGTCGTGTTCCTCACGCCTTGTTATTGGAATTATTTACTGACAAAGGGCAAGGGACAATGATAAATCATTGATAATTTAAGCAAATAAGAGGAGAGAGAATGTTTCAAGGAAGAAGTTTTTTAAAAGAAATAGATTTTAGTAAAGATGAATTGTTATATCTGATTGATTTTGCAATTCATCTTAAAAAGTTAAAAAAAGAACATATTCAACATAAATATTTATTAGATAAAAATATTGCCCTTATTTTTGAAAAAACCTCCACAAGAACAAGAGCAGCTTTTACAACAGCTGCTGTAGATTTGGGAGCGCATCCTGAATTTTTAGGGCCAAATGATATTCAGTTGGGCAAAAAAGAATCTATTTCAGATACGGCGAAAGTTTTGGGTTCAATGTTTGATGGCATTGAGTTTCGTGGGTTTAAGCAAAGTGATGTGGAAATTCTCGCCAAAGATTCAGGTAGACCCGTTTGGAATGGATTGACTGATGATTGGCATCCGACACAGATGCTGGCAGATTTTATGACAATCAAGGAGCATTTTGGCCATTTGCAAGATTTAACCCTCGCTTATGTTGGTGATGGACGAAATAATGTGGCAAATTCTCTATTAGTGACTGGAGCAATTTTAGGCGTAAATATCACAATTATTTCGCCCGAGTCCTTGCAACCCGCTTTAGAAATACAAAAACTGGCACGTAAATATGCCATGAAAAGTCGCAGTAAAATAAGTATCCGAACAGATTTAAATGGCCTTGAAAATGCTGATATTGTTTATACTGATGTTTGGGTCAGTATGGGTGAGGAAGCTCAAACAGCCAAGCGAATTAAATTATTGAAATCCTATCAAATTAATCAAAAAGTTGTTGAAAAAATTATTAATAAAAACTTTATTTTTATGCATTGTTTACCCAGCTTTCATGATTTAAACACGGAAGTGATGAAAGAAATTAAGGAAAATTATAACCTTAATGAATTAGAGGTTACTGACGAAATTTTTAATTCAAAGAATTCGGTCGTTTTTGAACAAGCTGAAAATCGAATGCATACCATAAAAGCAGTCATGGCGGCTACTTTAGGGGATTTATTTATTCCTAAAATATAAAAAAAGAGAAAAAGCGTTAATTAAGGGGGAATAGCCCAGATTTAATGTTTTTTCTCTTTTTTATGGCGCAAAAGTCCCGTTCCACAGGGAAAGGCATACAAAAAAGGTTTTTTTTGGTATAATAAGGGATAAAACTAAAAATTAAGAGAAGTTTTAAGTGAAGGAGATTTTTATGCTCAAGCTTCAAAAAAAATTAAAAAATGATTACGGATTAGTCTTCAATGATGAAGATTTATTAAAAACAGCTTTTACACACTCTTCATTTACAAATGAAGAACGGCTCCCAAAGATTGCAAACAATGAACGTTTGGAATTTTTGGGAGACGTTGCCCTATCTTTGGTTATTTCTGATTATCTTTATCGGACTTATCCTGAGAAATTAGAGGGAGAACTTTCCAAAATGCGCTCAAGCATTGTTCGGACAGAATCACTTGCTAATTTTTCACGCTCATGCGGTTTTGGTGAGTTCTTGCGATTAGGTCATGGTGAAGAAAAAATGGGCGGTCGTGACCGCGAAACAACACTAGAGAACCTTTTTGAGGCTTTTTTAGGTGCGCTTTTTATTGACCAAGGAATGGATGAAGTTCGTAAATTTATCCAACATGTAGTCATTCCTCACGTTAAAAATGATGACTATGTTAAAGTGATTGACTATAAAACAGAACTTCAAGAAGTGTTACAAATTGGTGGAGAAACAACGATTAGCTACAAGATTCTGAAAGAAGAAGGGCCAGCTCATGACCGTTCCTTTGTGGCCGCGGTTTTTAACAATGGTAAAGAACTCGGACGAGGGCTTGGAAAATCTAAAAAAGTTGCAGAACAAAAAGCAGCAGAAAATGCAATAAAAGGGCAAAACCATGTATCTTAAAAAAATGGAAATTGTCGGCTTCAAATCTTTTGCCGATAAGACTAAAGTTGAATTTGATAAAGGGATAACCGCAGTTGTCGGTCCAAATGGTTCTGGGAAATCAAATATTGTTGAAGCATTGCGCTGGGTTTTGGGCGAGCAATCGGCTAAAGCACTTCGTGGTGGGAAAATGCCCGATGTTATTTTTGCTGGAACTGAAAAAAGACGTGCTCTTAATTATGCTGAGGTTATTGCTCATTTTGACAACTCTGATCATTACTTGCAAGGACAAGATGAGAATGAAGAAGTTGTTATTACCCGACGTTTATATCGAAATGGCGATTCCGAATTTTTGATGAATGGTCGTAAATGTCGTTTGCGTGATATTCATGATTTATTTACAGATACTGGGCTTGGTCGTGACTCTTTATCGATTATTTCCCAAGGACGAATTGAATCTGTTTTTAATTCTAAACCGGAAGAAAGACGTGCCATTTTTGAAGAAGCGGCAGGTGTTTTAAAATACAAAAATCGACGAAATGAAACTGAATCAAAATTAAATTCAACCCAAGATAATCTTGACCGTTTAGAAGATATCATTTTTGAATTAAATAGTCAGCTCGTGCCCTTACAATCGCAAAGAGATACTGCACTCCGTTTTCAAGAACTAGAAGCAGAACGTTCAGACTTGTCACTTTCTGTACTGGTTGGTCAGTTGGAATCTAAAAAAGCCAAATATGATCAAACAGAACTTGATTTGGCGCAAGTGGCACAGGAATTAGCGAGTTTATCAACTCGTAAAAAAGTTTACGATGAGCAAGTCAGTCAATTACGTACAGAACGCCAAAAAGTAGAAGCCGAGCAAGAAAAATTGCAAGCTGACCAACTTAATTTTTCTAATCTAAAATCAGATTTAACAAGAAAAATTGAATTATTTGATGTTCAAAAAGATTCATCAGAAAAATCAGCTGCGGAACGCGAAGAACGTTTAGAAAACTTAAAAAGTCGTTTAGAAATCACTCAACAAAATTTGGCAGAAGTTCAAAAAAAATCAGAACTTTTACTGACAGAAAAAAATGACTTAGATAAATTACTGACAGAGCTGTCAGCAGATTTAGCGACCTTATCTGAATCACCAGAAGTGGTCATGGAACGGTTACGTGATGAATTTGTTCAATTAGTTGAAGAAGAAGCCCAAATCTCAAATGAAATCGTTAGAAATAAAGCTGAAATTACAGATTTGAGCCGTAGGCAATCTGAACAGGATGAGTCTGTCAGAGAAAATTTGACTAAATTTGAAAAAATCAGTCAAGATTTATCTGAAGCACAGGAAAATTTAAATACTGTTAAAAAAGAAATCGAGACCCTTTTAGCGAAATTTGAAGAAGGAAGTCAAGCAGAGAAAAAACAGGCAGAATTAGAACGTTTAGCCCAAAATAAAATGTATGATTATCTGCAAGAACTTAACCAACATAAGGCCTGTTTGACTTCCTTGCAAAATATCCGTGAGAGTCATAGTAATTTATTTGCTGGTGTCCGTGCCGTGATGCAAAATGCTTCGCAAATTGGTGGCGTGATTGGGGTTGTTTCTGATTTATTGACCTTCGACCCTAAATATACAACAGCCATTGATATTGCTCTAGGTGGCGGGAGCCAAAATGTAGTCACAGAAGACGAAAATGCTGCTAAAAGAGCAATTGCTTTTCTACGTGAAAAAAGATTAGGACGGGCGACTTTTCTACCGTTGACAACGATTAAAGGACGAGACTTTAATGGTTTAAATCGTATTCAAAATATGACAGGATTTGTTGATTTAGCAATCAATCTTGTAAGCTTTGAAAGTCGTTTGCATAAGGCGATGAGCTCACTTTTAGGAACAACGGTGATTGTTGATTCTGGAGAAAATGCAACTGCTATCGCTCGAGCAATGAATTATAATGTTCGGATTGTTACGCTTGACGGAACACAGATTAACCCTGGGGGTTCTTATGCAGGGGGAGCTGGGAAACGTAATTCAACAACTTTTACTTCTGTTGAAATAAGTAATTTAGAAAAACAAATTAAGTTATCAGAAGAGCAGTTAAAAATTTCAGAAAAAGAAGTTCAAAAAGCCCAAAGTGCTCGTCAAGAATTGCTAAAAGAACTTGAACTTTTGAAAACTCAAGGGGAAGAAAAACGTTTTGTTGAACAATCTTTGAATTTGAAAATTGAACAATTAACAGAACAAAAAGTTGCGCTAGAACAATTAACTAATCTGTCAACAAATCAAGAAGCAACAGGTAATTTGCTTGAATTAACTAAAGAAAATGAACATAAAGTAGAAGTTCTTGCAAAAATTACAGAGCGAAAAGCTGAAATTGAAAAGCAACTTGAAGAAGTTAAAACGAATAGTCAAGCGCATAAAGCCTTGCAATCAGAGAAAACAAGTGCTTTAAATCAGGCTCAACTTCGTCAATCAGAAGTGGCCAGTGAATTGAAATTCACCAAAGCAGATGAAAAACGTTTACTGACAGACTTGTCAGCCTTGACAGAAGAAAAAAATCAACTGACAGCACTTTTAAACCCTGTCCAATTTGATGAAACAGAAAGAAATAATTTCTCAAAACAACTGACAGAAGTAGAAGAACGCTTGAGTCAAATTAATGTCCGAATGGTTAGTTTAAAATTTGAACGTGAAGATTTAGCAGCTCAAATGGAAGATTTAGAACATCACAATCAAGATTTTATCCAGCAAACACAAGAACTTAACACGAAAAAAACGCGTTATGAAATGCAATTGGAACAAATTGAAGGACAATTGATGACACTTCAAGAAACGTTGAATAGTGAACATCAAATCAGTTTTGAAGAGGCGCAAGCCACTGCAAAAATAGTGGATGATTTAGCGGAGGCTGAGCAAAAACTCAAAAATCTAGAACGTCAAATCAAGGCATTAGGACCAATTAACTTGGATGCCATTGCTCAATTTGATGAAGTCAATGAACGTTTTACTTTCCTTTCAAGTCAAAAAGATGATTTATTAGAAGCTAAAAATCTTTTATTGAGTACAATCGATGACATGAATGATGAAGTTAAAATTCGGTTTAAAACAAGTTTTGATGCGATTCGTGAAAGTTTCAAAACGACCTTTGCTCAAATGTTTGTTGGTGGGCTTGCTGATTTAGAATTAACAAGCGACAACCTTTTAGAAGCTGGGGTTGAAATTAAAGTACAACCGCCAGGTAAAAAATTATCAAGTTTAAATTTGATGAGTGGTGGAGAAAAAGCGCTGACAGCTTTAGCTTTAATTTTTGCAATCTTAAGAGTACGAACAGTACCTTTCGTGGTTCTTGATGAGGTTGAAGCGGCACTTGATGAAGCCAATGTTAAACGTTTTGGTGATTACATGAATCACTTTGATAATAGTAATCAATTTATTGTTGTAACACACCGTCGTGGAACTATGGCGGCAGCAGGTTCAATGTATGGCGTTACAATGGCTGATGCTGGGGTTTCTAAGATGATTTCGGTGAAACTTGATTCGGCTATTAATTGAAATTTAAGATAGTTTTAATCTATAAATGCTACACTATAAATTGATTTTTGAAGGACTGCCTAATTTATGGCTTGGTATATGATTTGCCTAAAAATAAGGAAAGTCGTATAATTTAAGCAACAAAAACATGAATTTAAAAAATTTCATTATTAAAAAAATAATGAAATTGGCGTTTTTCGTATTCATTAATAAGTTTTATATTAATGAATTGACTGCAGTTTTTCTTTAAATTAAGGAAGAATGAGTATATTTTCTGGGGATAATAAATTGAAAAAATTACTATCTGCTTTCAACACACGTGTTGGTTTGCTTAGTTTTATTGTATTTTTTGTATGGGTAAAATCGATGATTGCCTACTTTGGAGTTTTTAATCTTCGCGGAGTTGGTCCAGCAGAATTATTGCTGATGATTATTAACCCAATTGGTTTTACAGCTATTTGTTTTGCTGTTTTACTCTTTATTAGAAGAACTTCGCTTTTCTATTTAGCGACACTGGTCTTAACGATAGCTGCAAACTTTTTGCTCTATCTTAATATTCTCTATTATCGAGAATTCACCGATTTCATCACGATTGATACGATGACTGGTGGGGCCGGAATGTTCCAACATGGTTTTGATTTTGGCTCGGTGCCTGTTCATTTGATGGACTGGGTTTATTGGATTGACCTTGTAGTCATTATTGTTTTATTGATTGCTAAAAAAATGAAATTCGACCAACGACCGGTTGGTGCGAAAAGAGCATTTACTTATCTTTCAATGGGCTTGGCTTTGTTTGGTTTGAATTTCTGGTTTGGAGATTTTAATAAACACCAATTGATTTTGCGTAAGGCCCAATCAGATAAAACTTATATTGTTCGATATCTTGGCTTAGGCCCATGGATGTTAACAGACGGTTATTATACGAATTTAGCAAATACGCAACGGAAAGATGCCAGCAAAGAAAGCTTGCAAGAAATTCAAAAATACATTGCTTCAAATCGTTATTTAGCACCGAACTTGAAAATGTATGGAATTGCTAAAAACCGCAATGTTATTGAGATTCACTTGGAATCTTTCCAACAAGCATTGATTGATTTGAAAATTAAAGGAACAGACGGAAAAGAACATGTTGTTACGCCTTTCCTAAATTCAATCTATCATTCAAATTCGACTTACTCATTCAGTAATTTCTTCAATCAGGTTGGACAAGGAAAAACTTCTGATGCCGAAAATCTATTGGAAACATCAACATTTGGTTTACCAGCTGGCTCACTTTTTGCCAAATATGGTTCAACCCAAACTTTCCAAGCAATGCCGGCTATCTTGAATCAAACCGATGGTTATAGTTCAGCTGTGGTTCATGGGAACGTTGGTGCTTTCTATAATCGATTGAATACATACAAACAAATGGGTTATCAAAACTTCTTTGACCAAAGTTTCTTTGATAATTCCGCATCAAATATGAGTCCTTGGGGAATTAAAGATAAATTACTCTTCCGTGATTCTGTACCATTGCTTGAACAAATGCAACAACCTTTCTATGTTAAGTATTTGACAGTTACAAATCACTTAACATATACAATGGATGATGAAGACAAAGATCCGAACTTTGCAACTGTTGATTCAGGGAATAAATTAGTTGACGGTTACTTTGAAACGGCTCATTACTTAGACCAAGCAGTTCAACAATTTTATGATTATTTGAAGAAATCTGGCTTATACGATAAATCAATTATTGTGTTATATGGTGACCACTACGGAATTTCTGGTAGTGATAATAAGGCATTTGCGCCTTATGTTGGCTATAATGCTGATACTTTCAATAGTTACGATAGTACAATGTTACAAAGAACACCATTCATGGTAGATATTCCTGGACAAACAAATGGTCATATTATCAATACTTATGTTGGTCAACTTGATGTTATGCCAACGCTTGAGCATTTACTTGGGATTGATACGAAAAAATATGTACAGTTTGGTCAAGATATGTTTGCTTCTGGTCGTCAAGATTTTGTTGCTCTAAGAAATGGTGGATTTGTTACTCCAACCATTACTCAACCAAGTTTGAATGGAAACTATTATGATACTCAAACGGGCTTGCAGATTGAAAAACTTAATGCTCAGCAAGAACAATATGTTAAAGAAACCAAGCAAAAAGTTTCTGATCTCTTAAAAGCATCTGATAAATTAAATAATCAAAATCTCCTCAGGTTCTATACGCCAGAAGGCTTTAAAGCTGTTGACCCTAAAGATTACAACTATACGGTCAAGGCAACCGAGAAGAGATTGAAGAAAGAAAATGAAGATTTAGCAGCTAGATCAAATAGTTTACTTAGTCAAAATCAAGGAAAATCAACTTTACCAGATTATTCGGTTGAAATTCCAGAAGTTGAAAAAGGACAAGATTCACCAAAGGTGAAAGATTAATAAAAATAAGATAAGTTACTGACAAAATGTTTCAAAATGAGTTAATCTAATTTTGAGGCTGGTCAGCACTTTATATTAAGAGAGGAACCAATGAAAACAGGATATTTTCTGCCAGTGTCACTTAATCATCGATTAGTTTTGCTCTGGGGCATCATCATTTTAAGCTTTGAGCGAACACTTTTTTATGAATTTAATAAAGAAGGCAACTGGTTTTTGACTATTTTGGCGATTGTTTCATATATTATCTTTATCACTTTGATTTGGCCACACCGTTTCTTCATTGCTGATGACGAGCTTCACTTTACAACTTTCCCCCGAGTGCGAATGAAAACAATTGAATTGAAATATATCACAGCCGTAAAAACAACTAAATTTGGTTTTGGATTTTCTTATGCTGGCAAACGTTATCAATTCTTCACTTTTGGAAAGTCTAAAGAAGCTTTAGCAACTTTGCATGATACGATAGAACATTCTAATAAAGTCAGTGATTTAAAAGCCTAATAAAAAAGACGGCAGTTTTGTCGTCTTTTGATTTGTCATAAAAAAATAGGACTAAAATTCATTGTTTTAGTCGATGAAAAAAGGAAAGTTATGAATATAAAATGGATATTCAAGAAAATGCTACTTCCCATAATCTTTGCTATTGTTGCATTTTTTCTTGTGAGTCATGACCAATTTTTGTACGAGGCGCCAGTTGGCAAAATTACGGTTGCCAAAACGGTAAGTAGTCACGAAGTGAGTGATGATTTTCAAAATAAAGACCGTCAAGTCACGCAAGAATTGTCAATAAAAGTCCTCAATGCAAAAGGAGCAGAGCCTGGCAATTTAAATTTAAAAAACACAACAACTCTCTCTCAAACAACAGGACAAATTTATCGTGTTGGTCAGCAAGTAATCTTAAAGAAAATATCGGGAAATTATCAAATTGTGACCTTAAAAAGGGATGCACTAATTGTTGGACTACTCGTTTTATTTATTGGTTTTGTCATTAGTTTTGAACGATTTAGGGCTTCAATTTTTCTTTTCTTATCTCTAGTCTTAAACCTTCTTTACTTTGTGATTGTCATCGCCCTTAACGTTGAATTTAATCCACCTGTCATTTTGCTATTTGGGATTCTGTCAGTAATTTTTGCAGCTTCCTCCCTTTTATTTGTCTTGGGACCCACAAAACAGATGCTCTATACTTTTATAACTACCGTATTAACCACTGCTTTAACTTTTTCAGTTGTTTTATTCGTTCTAAAAATGACAGGGAATTCGGGTATTCATTTTGAATATTTGGACTATGTCACCCAAAATCCATCAGAGTTTTTCTTTGTTGGGACAATGATTTCAGTTTTAGGGGCAATCATGGATGGTACAGGTGATATTGTTGCAGGGCTTTTTGGTATGGCTAGACAAAATAAATTGAACAAAATAAATATGGTCAGAAAAGATTACATTAAATCAGGAATTTCAATTGGGCAAGAGCTCATTGGAACTTTGACAAATGTTTTGTTCATGATTTTCATGGCGGAAACTTTGCCGATGACGCTTTTATTATTGAGAAATGGAAATTCTTGGTCTTATATTGCAACGGTTGGTCTTAATCTTGGGTTATTACAAACAATTATTTCGGCCATTGGAATCGTGTTAGCTGTGCCAATTACCGCTGTTTTCACAAGTTTTGCTTTGACTAGAAGTCATCAAGGAAAGGAGAGTTCTTTATGAATGCACTCTTGATCCTATTAATTTTACTGATTGTGTTGATGCTTATCGTTGCCAAAAAAGATGGCTTACGAAATTTAATTGGTTTGACCTTTAATTTTATTGCTATTTTTGTGTTAATTACTTTAATTTCTTGGGGATTTAATGCAATAGCAGTTCTGATAGTTCTGTCAGTAATTATTTTGGCAATAGCTATCTTTATGTCTGCTGATGAAAGTGAAGTCACGTTGATTGCTTTTAAAACGAGTATCATTGTTGTTTTATCTTTGCTCATTCTTGCTTTAATCATTCAACATTTTGGTCAATTTCAGGGATTTGCTACAGAAGATGTTGATGAATTGGAAAATCTGTCATTAAATGTGGGGCTTAATTTTTCAAATGTAGCCATTGTAGTCATGGTTATTTCCATGCTTGGAGCGGTAGCAGAATCAGCGATGGCTTTAGCAGCTAGCCTTTCGGAAGTTGTTGAGCAGGACGAAAACATGAGTCTTGACCAATTTAAAAATCAAAGAGAAATTATATCTCAACAAATTTTGGGAACGGCTGTCAATACCCTCTTTTTTGGAGTTTTGGGGGCAACTGTCGGTCTAATTCTCTGGTTTGTACGATTAAACTATCGCTTGGCGGATATTTTTAATTCAAAATTGCTGATGGCTGAAGTTGCCGCCATGCTTTTAGGAATGTTAGGGATTCTATTTGCAATTTGGCTTTCTGGTTATTTTGTTCAAAAATCTTTTGAGCAAAAAAATACTGACAGATGATTCTGTCAGTAAAAACAAAAAGACTTGATTAATTATCAAGTCTTTTTTATTAGTTTAAATTACTGACAGAATCATTCTTTTTTCGATAACTGATAAAGATGATGAAATAAAGAATTGCTGTGAAGACAGTCACACCAATTGGATTAGTAAATAAAATACCAATCAGAATGAGAAAGAGAGCAATCAGTGCTAAGAGACTCATTGTTCTACCGGATAATGATTTTGTTTTAAGAGAGAGACCAAAACCAGCGAGACTAATTAAGACCCAAACGGCTAAAACAGTGTAAGAAAGGGAACCAGCCAAGTAATTAAACAAACGATCACCGACAAAATAAGAAAGAACAACACCGATATAAAGTGTACCTGAACAGAAAATAACTGCTCTTTGAGGAACGTGATGTTTATTTAAATGAGCCATTCTTTGAGCCATTTTACCTTGACGATTTTTTAAACGGAAATACAAAAGGCGAGATGAAGCATAGATTCCAGAATTAATTGATGAGAAGAGGGCAAGAATGATAATCAAGTTGACAATATCGCCAGCAAAAGGAATATGCATTTTATTAAAGACCATCACAAAAGGGCTCATTGAAGAAGTAGCCAACGTTTGCCAATTATAAATCACAAGAAGTAAGAACATCGGAATAATATAAAATGAAATAATTCGACCGATTACACCACGGATGGCTTTAGGAATGGCTCTTTTAGGATCTTCTGTTTCACTAACTGTAATAGCAATTAATTCAGAACCACCATACGAATAGATAACAATTAATAAAGAATTAATGACCCCTTTAAAGCCATGAGGAGCAAAGCCACCATGAGCGGTCATTCCAGAGAAAGTAGTCACTAGATTAGTATCAAAAATTTGTTTTGCCACAAGAAAAACACCAAAAATAATCAACAAAATAACAACACTAATTTTAATAAATGCCAACCAGTATTCTGTCTCAGCAAAAAGAGCAACTGAGAATAAGTTAATAAGGGAAGTTAAAAGGGCAATAATCAAGACAAAAACCCAAGTGGGAACATTAGCAAACCAGAGCTGCAAAAAACTTGCAGCAGCAACAGCCTCAGCAATGATATTAATCATCCACATTGACCAATAAACCCAGTCCGTAAAATCAGCCGTATGATTACCCAGATAAGGCTGAACAAGTCCGGACAAGCCGTGTGGATCTTTTGAACTTAGAACAAGCTTTTCTAAACTCTTAATTACAAAATAAAGAACGATTCCTCCGATAAAATAAGCGATTAAGACAGAGGGACCAGCGGCAGCAATGGCTGATGAGCTTCCTTTGAAAAGACCAGCACCAATTGCTCCACCAAGAGCAATCATAGTAATATGGCGTGCGGCCATTTTTTTCTTTAAGGATTGATTAGTTTCCAACGATAATTCCTAGCTTTCTAAATCAATAAGCAGAGACGTCTCTCTTTTATTGACTAATAAATTGATAATAAAACATTAAAAAAAGACGTCCTGAGGACGTCTCTTCGTCCTCGTTAATGACAAACGTCAAAGAGGACTCACACATTTAGCTTAAATTAGCTAGTGTGAGCCCTCCTTCAACAACAAGTTAAGAGAAGCTTGTAAATAAGTCATTTATTGGACCTCGTTTTTTTAATTATTCTAAGTGTAATCAAAAGATTTAGATTTGTCAAACATTTTTATGAATAATCTAAAAATATTAGTAAATGTTTAATTCTCAATCTGACTTTAGTGAGCATTATTGAACCTGACTGATACAGTGTGCTATAATTAAACAATGAATAAAGAAATTAAACTCATTGCCCTAGATTTGGATGGAACCTTACTCAACTCTTCAAAAGAAATTTCAAAAGAAAATCGTCTGGCTATTAATGCAGCAAGACAAAAAGGGGTCCATGTTGTTTTAACAACGGGGCGTCCTTTGATTGCAATTCAACCCTTTCTCAAAACGTTAGAAATGCTTGATTTTGAAGATTTTTCAATTACCTTTAATGGTGGTCTGGTCCAAAGAAATACGGGTCAAATCTTATCTAAAAAAAGTTTTTCACATGATGAAATTTTAGAAATTAAAGAATTGACTTCAAATCTTGGCATTCCTTGCGATGTTTTGAGTGAAGAAAAAGTTTATATGACGAAAAGTAAAATTGACTCGCAATATGACACTTTAAATAAGCTTTTAACTTTTATCAAAGTTGATTTTGATCAAGTTCCACTTGATGTGGTTTATAATAAGATTGTTTCTTGTACAGAAAAAGAATTGTTGGACGCTAGTCTTGATAAAATTCCTGAATCTTATTTTGACCAATTTGAGATTTTTAAAACTCAAGCAAAGCTTTTAGAATTTATGCCAAAAGGAATTAATAAAGCTTATGGTTTGACACAATTGATTAATCAGTTAAACTTAAAACCAGAAAATGTAATGGCCATGGGAGATGAAGCAAACGATTTATCAATGATTTCTTGGGCAGGATATGGTGTTGCTATGGCAAATGCTGTCCCAGCAGTTAAAGAAGAAGCAAGAATTATTTCTGATTTAACTAATGACCAACACGCTGTTGCTCATATTATTGAAAAATATGTACTCTAAGGACTAATAATGAAAGATGAAGTTCAACTAAAAAAGTATTTGCCGAGTTTAATTTTTGCGATTATTTTACCAGTTATTGCCTATTTGTTTTTAAAAATGCTTGGGAATTCAGACACTTTAGCTTTAGGAATTGCAACAGCCTTTCCAGTTGTTCATATGCTCTGGTCTTTAATTAGAAAAAAAGAGTTAAATCCTGTTTCTTTAGTGGCAATTATTGGTTTTTTAATTTCACTCTTAGCTGTTTATCTGACGCATGGAAATAATCTTGCTTTCAAGCTCTGGCACCCGATTTTAACGGCTGCTATTGGAACGATTTTTTTACTGTCAGTCCTTCTAAATCGACCGCTTTTAGAGCTTGCTAGCGAGGGTGAAAATCACAGAAAAATGTTAATAATGACTCTTTTTATGGGCTTGGTTTTTATTTTTCATGCTTTGTCAGTCATTTTATTAGCCTTTTTTGTAGAGACCACGGCTTTCGTTTTGCTTTCAAAGGTAATCGATTTTTCAGCCGTTGGAGTCCTTGTTTTAGGGCTTGCATTTTTAAGAAAAAAATTAAATTAAAATCTTTCATTATATGAATGAACTTTATCATCAAAATGTGATATTTTATTAAGGAGAAAAAATGGGACTTTTTGACCGACTCTTCGGAAAGAAGAAACAAGAGGAAACTAATCATGATGTGCCTGTCAGTGAAAATCAATCTAGTGAAATCACTGAAACAGTCAAGAATGAAAAAGAAAATGAAACTACTAAACGGCCTGAGGTAAATGAAGAGCCAGCAAAAGTAGAAAAAGTTACTGACGAGTCTGTCAGTAAAATGATTGATGTTGAGCCAGAAATTACGGATGAACCTGTCAGTGAAAATGAACCTATTATTTCTGAAAAGGTTGAAGTAGAAGTTACTGACGAACAAATTGTTAAACCAGAAAATGATGAAAAATTAGAAAAAATTACTGACGAAAAAGTAATCTCTGAAACTACAGAAGTGACTGAGAAAAAAGTTACTGACGAAGATGAGGAAGAAGAGATTGTCATTGATATTGATGCTCTGGCTAATATTTTCACTCAATCACGTGAGGAAACTGAGAAAAAATATGAACAGTCATTAACTTTAACTCGTAAGACTTTTTCTGACGGATTTAATGAACTTTTTGCTAACTTCCGGACAGTTGATGAAGAATTCTTTGAAGAACTTGAAGAAACTTTAATTATGTCAGATGTCGGTGTGGATTTGGCAATGGAAGTGACTGAAGAATTGCGCAAGGAAGCAAAATTAGTTAATGCTAAATCAACAGATGACTTGCGTCAATTGATTATTGAAAAAATTGTTGATAAGTTTGACGGTGAAAAATTACCGACAAAATTGGATATCCAATCGGATGGATTAAGTGTTTTCCTTTTTGTTGGGGTAAATGGTGTTGGTAAAACAACGACCATTGGTAAATTAGCTGCTCGTTATAAAAATGAAGGCAAAAAAGTACTCTTAGCAGCTGCGGATACTTTCCGGGCAGGTGCTATTGACCAATTAGTTGAATGGGGAAATCGTTCAGGCGTTGAAGTAGTCACAAAACCAGCTGGTTCAGATCCAGCGGCAGTCGTTTTTGACGCTCTCGCAAAAGCTAAAGCTGAAAATTATGATATTTTACTTGTGGATACTGCAGGACGTTTGCAAAATAAAGATAATTTGATGAAAGAGCTGGAAAAAATTGGTAAAGTGATTAAACGAGAAATTCCAGATGCTCCGCATGAAACGATTTTGGCACTTGATGCAACAACAGGCCAAAATGCCATTCAACAAGCCAAAGAGTTTTCAGCAGTTACTCCAATTACAGGAATTGCTCTGACTAAACTTGACGGTTCGGCAAAAGGTGGGATTGTCTTGTCAATCGTTCAAAGTCTTA
Organism: Lactococcus sp. EKM203L; assembly: GCF_011800585.1. NCBI lineage: Bacteria > Bacillati > Bacillota > Bacilli > Lactobacillales > Streptococcaceae > Lactococcus > Lactococcus sp. EKM203L. The sequence continues at coordinate 307,068 of NZ_JAALEQ010000003.1, read as the reverse complement.
AAATTCCAGTTAAATTGATTGGTTTAGGTGAAAAGCTTAATGATTTACAAGATTTTGATGAAGAATTTTTCGTCAGAGGGCTTTTCAAAGAGCTTTTATAAAATATAAAATGAGAAGTAAAAAAGTTTTGTTCAGTTTGGGCAATGCTTTTTTACTTGTCAACGGTTCCATTAAAATAAAGCCGATGAGCGTTTGAAAAAATTGAGAATTTAATGTAAAATAGAATTACATAAAATAGAACTGCTATGTTCTGTAGGAATTAAAGAAAGGCTCTTCATGTCGTATTCAAATTTGAAGTTGTTTTCGCTCTCTTCTAACCACGAATTAGCCCAAAAAGTGGCTAAAGAAATTGGAATTGAGCTTGGAAAAGTAAGTGTTGGTGCACATTCGGATGGCGAAACTGTCGTTCATATTGACGAATCAGTTCGTGGTGATCATGTGTTTATCCTTCAATCAACAAGTGACCCTGTCAATGATAACTTGATGGAACTCTTGATTATGATGGATGCATTGCGTCGTGCCTCTGCTGCATCAATTAACATTGTCTTACCTTACTATGGTTATGCTCGTCAAGACCGTAAAGCTCGTGCTCGTGAACCAATCACATCAAAACTCGTAGCAAACATGCTTCAAATTGCTGGTGCCGACCGTTTAATTACTTTCGACCTTCACGCACCACAAATTCAAGGATTCTTCAACATTCCAGTTGACCACCTTATGGGTTCACCATTGATTGCTGAATATTTCCGTCGTCAATTGGTTTCTGCTGGTGATGATATCGTTGTCGTTTCGCCTGACCATGGTGGAGTAGGACGTGCGCGCAAGTTAGCAAACTTCTTGAAAGCATCACTTGCTATCATTGATAAACGTCGTCCTCGTGCCAATGTGGCAGAAATTATGAATATCATCGGTGATGTTCAAGGGAAAAAATGTATCTTGATTGATGACATGATTGATACGGCCGGAACAATTACTTTAGCGGCCAATGCCCTTAAAGAACTTGGTGCAACAGAAGTCTACGCTTCATGTACTCATGCCGTACTTTCTGGACCAGCTATCGAGAGAATTAATAATTCAGCAATTACTAAACTCGTTGTTTTGGATACTATTGAAATGCCAGAAGAACGTCAAAGTGAAAAAATTGTTCAACTTTCAATTGCTCACTTACTTGCTGATGCGATTATTCGTATTCACGAACGCCGTCCATTGTCACCACTCTTTGAATTACATCTTCCTTCAGAACAAATCTAAACTAGTAATTGTTGGAATTCAAAGTGGATTTAGGATAAGACTTCAAGCGACCAGAGGTCGCTTTTTTAAAAAATGGAACTAGAAAAAATTAGAAAACTTTACGAGAAAGTTGACCCCAGTCAACTGACAGAGCGAGAAAAGTTACTGACAGAATTGATTTTTACTGACAGAAAATTGAAGACTGATAAACTTCCTAATGGCCGCTATCGTATTTTACAATTTTCAGGAAATAATTTTGAAGAATTGGAAAATACTTTAAAGCTACTTTTACCTGATTTTGTAAAAAGCATTGGGGAAGAAAAAATTGTGATAGAAGCATTTTCAACTGATAGTCCCACAAACTCAGAACTTTTTGATATTTTTCAAACCCTTTCGCAAGATATGGGTGAAGAGGTGACGGCTTATGTCGGCCGTTTTGTCGAGAAAAATAAACTCTCTGAAGTATATTCTGAAGAATACAAAATTTTTGAAAGTCAGCATACTTTTAGTGAATACATTTTATCAGAAAGTCTAAATCTATCAGAAAATAGAATTTTACAAGAAATCCGTAAAGAATTATTAGAAAATCCTGAAGACCAAAAACTAGTTGAAGCAATGTATAAAGCAAGTAGCAATCAAACGAAAGCAGCAAAAATACTTTATGTTCATCGAAATACGCTGATTAATAAAATCAAAAAATATGAGCAAAAATATGGCTTACAGCTTTCGGGAAGTGACCTAACTCTCGCTTATAATTTATTATAAAAGACAATTTACATTAGCAATATTATGAGAAAGGAACTGAGTTTAATAAAATTGAACTCAAATCTTTAATATGGAATACAATCATCAAGAAATAGAAGCCAAATGGCAAAAATACTGGGCGGATAACAAAACTTTCCGTACAGGAACAGATAAAAATAAACCAAAATTTTATGCTCTAGATATGTTCCCTTATCCATCTGGTGCAGGACTTCACGTTGGACACCCAGAAGGTTATACTGCAACTGATATTTTGAGCCGTTACAAACGCGCTCAAGGGTTCAATGTTCTTCATCCAATGGGCTGGGATGCCTTTGGTTTACCTGCTGAACAATATGCAATGGATACAGGAAATGACCCGGCAGAATTTACAGCTGAAAATATTGCTAACTTTAAACGTCAAATCAATAGCTTAGGTTTTAGTTATGACTGGGAACGTGAAGTTAATACAACTGACCCTAATTTTTATAAATGGACACAGTGGATTTTTACTAAACTTTATGAAAAAGGGTTAGCTTATGAAGCAGAAGTAGCTGTTAACTGGGTTGAAGAACTCGGAACGGCTATTGCTAATGAAGAAGTGCTTCCAGACGGAACTTCTGAACGCGGGGGTTATCCTGTTGTTCGTAAACCAATGCGCCAATGGATGCTTAAAATTACAGCTTATGCGGAACGTTTACTTGAAGACCTTGAAGAAGTCGATTGGCCTGAATCAATCAAAGAAATGCAACGGAATTGGATAGGGAAATCAGTAGGAGCAGATGTGACTTTTGAAGTTGCAGGAACCGACAAATCATTTGAAGTCTTTACGACTCGTCCTGATACCCTTTTTGGGGCAACTTATGCTGTGCTTGCACCTGAACATGATTTAGTTGATGCTATTACGACACCTGAGCAAAAAGAAGCTGTTGCTGAATACCGTCGCAAAGCGAGCTTGAAATCTGATTTAGCCCGTACAGACCTTTCTAAAGAAAAAACTGGAGCATTTACCGGAGCTTACGCGATTAACCCAATTAATGGCCGTAAAATGCCAATTTGGGTTGCAGATTATGTTCTTGCTTCTTATGGACATGGTGCTGTTATGGCAGTTCCTGCTCACGACGAACGTGACTGGGAATTTGCTAAGGTCTATGGACTTGAAATTTTGCCTGTTGTTGAAGGTGGGAATGTAGAAGAAGCTGTTTATACAGAAGATGGCCCTCATATTAATTCAGAATTTTTGAATGGACTTGACAAGGCACAAGCGATTGAAAAAGCCATTGAATTTTTAGAAGAAAAGAAAATTGGGAAAAAGAAAATCACTTACCGCTTGCGTGACTGGCTCTTTAGTCGTCAACGTTATTGGGGTGAACCAATTCCAATTATTCATTGGGAAGATGGCACATCAACAGCGCTCTCAGAAGATGAACTTCCTCTTGTTTTACCAGTAACCTCTGATATCAAACCGTCAGGAACTGGTGAGTCTCCTTTGGCTAACTTGACAGATTGGTTGGAAGTCACACGCGCAGATGGCCTAAAAGGTCGCCGTGAAACTAATACAATGCCACAATGGGCAGGTTCAAGTTGGTATTACCTTCGCTATATTGACCCAAATAATAGCGAAGCTTTGGCAGACCCAGAACTTCTCAAAGAATGGTTGCCAGTTGATATCTATGTGGGAGGGGCTGAACATGCTGTTCTTCACTTACTTTACGCTCGTTTCTGGCATAAAGTGCTTTATGATTTAGGAGTTGTTCCAACTAAAGAACCTTTCCAAAAACTCTTTAACCAAGGAATGATTCTCGGAACCTCTTATCGTGATCATCGTGGGGCCTTGGTTGCAACTGATAAGGTTGAAAAACGTGATGGTGGCTTTTACCATATGGAAACAGGTGAAGCCCTTGAACAAGCTCCAGCTAAAATGTCTAAATCTCTTAAAAATGTTGTTAATCCTGATGATGTTGTTGAACATTATGGAGCTGATACTTTACGTGTTTATGAAATGTTCATGGGTCCACTTGATGCAAGTATTCCATGGTCAGAAGAAGGCCTTGAAGGGGCTCGTAAATTCCTAGACCGATCTGTTCGAATGATTGAAAATTCAGAGATTAAAGCTGAAAATAATGGAGAGTTGGACAAAGTTTACAATGAAACAGTGAAAAATGTTACTGAGCGTTTGGACTTGATGTACTTTAACACTGCAATTTCCCAATTAATGATTTTTGTTAATGCAGTTAATAAAGCAAAAGCTTTACCGTTAGAATACGCTAATGGCTTTGTCCAACTTTTGGCGCCATTTGCACCACATATTGCTGAAGAACTTTGGGTAAAATTAGGTAATGAAGCTGGAATTTCTTATGTTGCTTGGCCAACATTTGACGAAAGCAAATTAATTGAATCAGAAGTTGAAATTGTTGTTCAAATTAATGGCAAATTAAAAGCAAAAATTAAAATTGCTAAAGATTTAGCGCGTGAAGAACTTGAAAAAATTGGCCGTGAATCAGTTGCTGAGGCTCTTGAAGGTAAAAACGTGGTCAAAGTAATTGCTGTTCCAAATAAATTAGTTAATATTGTTGTAAAATAAAGATGACAATCTGAACATTTATCAGTTAAATCTTATAATAATTAGCTGTCAGTAAAAAAAATGAGAGCTAAAGAATAAAAAGTAAAATAAGCTGGTTGACAATTTGTCGACTGGCTTATTTTATTTTGGAAGTCACAGAAGAGTTTAGAGTTGACCCTCAAAATTCTGTCAGTAATTTATTTATTAAATAAAAATCGATACTGATGAGTTCGCTCAGGATAACAAATAAATAATCAACAACATAAGAAAGGTTGGGTCAGTAAAAATGATTGATTTCTTGCCCGAACAAGTTCGAACGCTCAATGAACTAGAAACTGCGACATTTAATTTTATCTTATCTAATTTATCAAGTATTGATAAAATGTCAGTCAGACAGCTTGCACAAGCTGTCCATGTTTCCACAGCAACAGTTATGCGCATGACCAGAAAACTTGGTTTTGAGGGCTGGGTAGAACTAAAATATTATCTTAAAAACCAAAATCAACTGACAGAAATTCCAGTTAATTACTATGAAAATTTATTGCAACTCGATCTATTTTTACGAAAAATAACCTCTAAGGAAGCGGGAAGAAAATTAGAAGAAGCTGTCAAATTAATTCGAGAAGCTCGTTATATTATTTTTATTGGAGTAGGTTCTTCAGGAGCTTTAGCTGAATATGGTGCCCGCTATTTTACAAATATTGGCTTAGAATCTTATGCCATTTCTGATCCTTATCAAGCCGTTAAGGGCAAAGGTGCACCAGACGTTTTAAGCATTGTCTTATCCGCTTCGGGTGAAACAGATAAGATTATTGAACGAGTTGTCAAACTAAGAGAGGAAGCACCAGCAAAGATTATTTCAATTACAAATCATCCAGAAACGACCTTATCCAAACTTTCAAATATAAATTTAACTTATGGATTCCAAACGGAATATTCCGCCTATGACCCACTTGAAAATTTGACTTCTCAGCTCCCAGTCATTGCTTTTATTGAAATACTAGCTCATCAGGCAATGGAAAAAGCTGATAAATGTAACTAATCCTGTAACAGGTAACAAAGATAGAAAAGCCCCTTGCAAAAAAAATTGTAAGGGGTATTATTGTATTGTAAGCGGTTTAATTAAAAGAGTACAGTCTTCAAAGTATCTGAACTGTCTTAACAAATTGAGTTCGACCTTCTTGAAATAAGTGAAAATGCGATTCGCCTTGCAACTTTGCCTTTTTATCACTTGCTTTAGCAAGTAGAGAAAACGGACAGCGTAGCTGATGAAATCAGCAAAGATAGTCGCTTAGAGCGAATGGACAGCGTAGCAGCTTGCTGCGTAGATAGATAAAATACGTTGAGCATTCCAGCTAAGTGTTAAAGCACTTGTTGGTGGGGCAAAAGGCCAGCACAAAAGACAATTTTCCTCATTTCAGAACCGTCGGGCTCACATCTTAAAGGAGGTTTATTTATGAACGGCTTCATAAATAATAAAGTCTTACCGCCAATTATGAAATTCGTGAATACACGAGCGATGACTGCTTTGAAAAATGGAATGCTTTTTGCCATGCCATTTATCATTGTTGGGTCAATTTTCTTAATTCTGGCGAATATTCCAATTCCACCTGTGGCAAAATGGTTATCAGACAATGGCTGGTCAGCAATTTTTACCCAAGCATTTAACGTATCATTCGGTATTTTAGCGATTTGGGCAGCAGTCGGTATTGGCTATTCTTATGTCAAAGAAGCTGGATTTGGTGATGTTGCTTTACAAGGAGGATTAACTTCTCTCTCTGCATTTTTCATTGTTCAATCTCTAAGTATTGCAAATCCAATCACAGCGGCACTAGCTACTGGGAAAGAAGCCTCAGGCATTGGGAATCTCACAGGAACACAAGCAACGGCTGCTTTTGAAAAGCTTCCTCATGCCATGCAAGTATTTCTAAATAATCCAGTGACAGGAGTGCTCAATTTAACTTGGAACGGTGGTCAAGGAATGATTGCGGCCATTATTATTGGTATTCTATCAGGCTGGGCTTATTCAGCAATGATGAAAGCAGGCTGGAAGATTACACTTCCTGAACAAGTCCCATCAAATGTTGCTAATCAATTCACTTCAATGATTCCAACAGGAGTAATTGTCGTCGCTGCTACGGTTGTCTATGCTTTATTTGATAAGATTGGTCATACCGATGCAGTAACTTTTATTTATCATTGGTTATCTGTCCCTCTACAAGGTTTAGGCGGCTCATTTGGTGGAATTATTATTATCTCACTCTTAGTTCCATTCTTCTGGTTCTTTGGGGTTCATGGTGGAATTATCATGGGAGCAATTACCTCTGCCTTTCTGATTCCAAATACCTTTGCCAATGCATCCCTTTATCAATCTCACAAATTGAGTTTAGCTAATGGTGCTCATATTGTGACCAATGAATTCTATAATAACTTTATTAATCTTTCGGGGTCAGGAATTACTTTTGGATTAATTATCTTTACGATTTTCTTTGCTCGTTCAGAACAGATGAAGTCAATTGGTAAAGTAGAGTTAGTCCCAGGTTTATTTAATATCAATGAACCTTTCTTATTTGGATTGCCACTTGTTTTAAATCCAGTTCTTGCTCTGCCATTCTTTCTTGTTCCAGTAGTCGTTTCGGCTACGGTTTACGGAGCGATTTATTTTCACATTGTTCCGCCAATGAATGGTGTTGCCGCGCCTTGGACCACTCCACCAATTATTTCTGGCTTTTTAATCGGAGGCTGGCAATATGCAGTGCTGCAAGTTATTGCGCTTTTAGAATCAATTTTGATTTATCTTCCATTTGCTAAAAAATATGACAAAATGTTGTTAGAACAAGAAGCAAATGCTGAAGCTGAAGAAGTTATTGCTTAGTAATTGAATAAGGAGATTAGAAACTCCGGAGAAACTTTTTCTTCGGGATTTCTTTTTATAAAATTAAAGATAAAAGGGGACAAAATGGAAAATAAAATGCCAAAAGATTTTTTCTGGGGGAATTCAACTTCGTCAATGCAAACCGAAGGCGGCTGGAATGAAGGAGGAAAAGGGCCCTCTGTCTATGATGTGAATACCGCTGGACGTTCTGCCAAAGATTGGCAAGTAACAAATGATAATTATCATCATTATTCCCAAGATCTAGATCTTATGAAAGAAATGAATATGAATATGTATCGTTTCCAAATTTCTTGGTCACGAATTGTTCCTGACGGCGATGGTGAATTTAATGAGGAAGGAATTGCCTTTTATAATCGTCTGATTGATGATTTGCTTGCTCGTGGAATTGAGCCTATGATATGTCTCTATCATTTCGATATGCCATTAAATCTGGCTGAAAAGTACAATGGTTTTTTGAGTCGAAAAGTGAAAGAAGCATTTGTAAGATTTGGGCAAGAAATGATGAAAAGATTTGCTGACAAAGTCAAATATTGGATTGTTTTTAATGAGCATAATCTTTATTTTGCTGACGGTTTTGAGCATTATTCGGGAGTTTTGAAAAAAGAGCTGACACTCTCTGATATGTATACTGTTTTTCATCACACCATGCTTGCTCATTGTGAATTAACCCAATTTTTGCATGAAAATTTTGAAGCAAAAATAGGAGGAATGTTGGCGACTACGGAAATATATCCCGCAACTTTTTCACCAAAAGATAATTTATATCTTAGAAAATTTGATGAATTTTATAATCGAAATCTCTGTGATGTTTATGCTTTTGGTCATTATTCGCATGAGGTTATAACCTATGTTAAAAATCAGAACATCCAAATGGATTTTCAAAAAGGAGATGAAGAAATTTTAAAAAATGGAATTTCTGACTTTATTTCTTTTTCTTATTATCGCTCAATTTTACTTGATGCAAGTCAGCTGACAGAAAATGATGCACCAAATTCTTATTTGACTAAAGGAATGAAATTAAATCCGTTGCTTGAACATAATCAATGGGATTGGTCCATTGACCCAGAAGGCTTTAGAAGAATTCTAAGTAGATTATATAATGAATTTGGATTGCCTGTTTTTCCTATTGAAAATGGCATTGGTCAGTCAGAAATCTGGGATGGGAAAACAAAAATTGCTGATGATTTGAGAATTTCTTATCATCAGAAACATCTTGAAGCTATGAAAAAGGCAATATTTACTGACGGGATAGAAGTTATGGGTTATCTTGGTTGGGGATTGATTGATATTCCTGCTTCATCTGGTGCTATTGATAAACGTTACGGTGCTGTTTATGTGGATCCAAAAAGTCATAAACGTATTCCAAAAAAATCATTTCATTGGTTTAAAAATGTTTTTGCTTCAAATGGTGATCATTTGGATTAGAATAATCAGTGATAAAAATGAAATAATGATAGAAAAATTATGATTTACTCATATCTCTTAATTAAACTGATAGCTAGGCTGTCAGTTTTTAAATTCATCATTAAAAAATTTTACTGACAGAATTTTTTTACTTATTGTCAGTATTTTTATCTGGCTGAAGAATAATCAGTTACTAGAAATCATAATTGATCAGTGCTGACAGAATTTTTGTTACAATGAAAACATTGGAAAAAGCTTGAGAGGAAACAAAAATGTCTTTTTTTACAACAAATGATTTAGTAAAAATAAATTTTCATGATTATGGCAATCAGTTAAATCAACCTCTGATTCTAATTGGTGGCTATTCGTCCAGTGAAGTTACATGGTTTGCCCAAATAGAAACATTTGTAAATGCTGGTTATCGGGTGATTACTTATGATCATCGCTCACATGGAGATTCACAACAAGTTGATTATGGCTTGACTTTACACCGTTTGGCAATGGACCTAAAAGAATTAATTGACTATTTACAATTAAAAAATGTTGTCTTAATTGGCCATTCGATGGGTGCGGCAACAATTATGGCTTATGAAGAATTATTTACTGACGAAAATGTATCAGCAATAATTACAGAAGATCAGGCCCCAACTTTCTTCAAATCGGCAGATTGGCTCAATGGTCAATATGGGAAAACACTGACAGAGCTGTCAGTATTTATTGATGATTTTCCAAAAACTCGTTTGACACAAAAAAAGTTGTCAGATAGTGTAAAACGAACACTGGGACATGGAATGAAACCTTTTGATTTCAAACGCTATCGTCCTTTACTGCAAAATGTTATTTTGCAAGATTGGCGTCCTGAGCTTGGGCAAGAAAAAAAACCACATTTATTTTTTGCCGGCGAGAAATCTCCGATTTTTCCAGCAATTCATGCTCAAGCAGCGCGTGAATTACAAAACAATCCAAATTCAGAAGTTCAAATTTTTGAAGGATGTGGGCATATCTTACATTTGGAAGAAATTGAGAAATTCAACCAAGCAGTCATTGTTTTTCTCAACAAAATAAAAAAAGACTGATGTGGTCAGTCTTTTTTGCTGACCGTCAGTAAAATTTAAACTAGTAAGAAAGGCAGTATTATAGTCTTAAAAGTATTAAATAAATTTTATTTTCATATCATTTTTTTCTCATAATAAAACTTGATAAAATAGAATTAAGAAATGGAAAGGAGCTAAACCATGAAAAATAATAACATGGAACTTGCCCAAGATTCAAAAGCTGATGATCAGCAAAAACCAAAGCATTTTAAAATTGAAACAACCGTAATGAAATTAGTAGTAGATAGCTATCTCCATGGCGCTCAAACCTGTGAAGTTCAAAAAGGAAAAATTTTAGGCGTCAGTATTCATCAAGGAGCATGTGATAGTATTCACCTTTTTATTAACGACGACCATAAAGTTACAGTAGAAGTTAGTCAAGGCATTAGCCGAATTTCACTGATGCAAAAGAAAAATATTGAAGATATTGATTATATACTTCCTTTCATGAAATGTTTAGGTGTATCTGAGGGTCAAGTCTTAAAAAATTATTCAATTATTTAAAAAAGCCGTATACTGCGGTTTTTTATTTTAAAAATTACAGAAAGTAAATTTATAAACAGAAAAATGTATATTTATTTCGATAAGAGGTATAATATTTTTTGGAATTATTATTAGTAGGAGGCCAAGAGAAATGGCTAAGAAAAAAATCGTTATTGTAGGTGCTGGATTTGCTGGAGTTTCAGCCACACGCTTACTTGCAAAAAATTTGAAAAATGATGCAGAAATTACAGTTATAGATAAACATGATTTTCAAACTTCAATGACCCAACTTCATGAAGTTGCAGCGAGTCGTGTTGAGGCAGATGCTGTTCAATATCATTTGAATCGAACAATTGGAAAATTTAATAACGTTAAAGTGGTAAAAGAGTCACTTGTTGAACTTGATAAAGCTAACAAAAAAGTGATTACAGATAAAAATAGCTATGACTATGATTATTTAGTCGTTTCAATGGGTGGAGAACCCAATGATTTTGGTGTACCAGGTGTTAACGAATATGGCTTCACACTTTGGTCACTTGAAGATGCTTTGAAAATAAAAGCACATTTGAAAGAAATGGTTCAAGCAGCAGCTAAAGAAGCTGATTCAGAAAAACGCAAAAAATTGTTAACCTTTAGCGTGGCTGGTTCAGGATTCACTGGAATTGAAATGGCCGGAGAATTGATTGATTGGCGTAAAAAAGCATCTAAAAAATACGGTATTCCAGAATCTGAATTTACAATCAATATTGTTGAAATGATGCCAACAATTATGAATATTTTAGACCGTAGTTTAGCAGATAAAGCACTCGTTTACCTTCAAAATAAAAACATCAATGTCCTTGTAAATCATGGAATTACAGCTGTAGCACAAGATCATATCACTGTTAATGTTGGTGGGCGTGACGAGGAAAAAGTTGTTAAAGAAATTCCAGGAAATACCTTAATTTGGACAACAGGGGTACAAGGAAATACAGAAGCAGAAGCTTGTCAACTTTCCGAAACAGAACGTGGTCATCGTCTTCAAGCAAATGAATACATGGAAGCGATTGGCGAAGAAAATCATGGCATCTATGTTGCAGGAGATGTATCAGGTTATATTGTTCCCGAAAATGGTCGCCCAACTCCTCAAATTGTAGAAGCAGCAGAACAAACAGGAAGCACGGCCGCTAAAAATATCATTGCAGATATTAAAGGTGGCGAAAAAACCAAATTTGTTGGAAATTATCGAGGAACACTGGTTTCTATTGGTTCAGGCTATGCGGTTGGGACAGTTGGAAAAACAAAATTAAGTGGTTTTTCAGCAACATTCATGAAACACATGGTTTATCTTGTTTATACCTTTGAAATTCGTTCTGGTCATTATTTCTTCAAATATATCAATGACCAACTTTTCCACAAAGGGGCAATTTAAGTTAAAATAAAATATAAATATAAAACTTTTCCATAAAAAAATTTGGAAAAGTTTTTCTTGTGTAACAGTTTACAAATTGCTCTAAAAAGGATATAATAGTGCCTGACGTTATTATTATATTACTAGTAGGAGAACCATTCTAAATGACTAAGAAACAAATCGTAGTCATCGGTGGTGGTGTTGCAGGAGTACATGCGACGCGTGAGCTTTCTAAAAAGCTCAAAGCAGATGCTGACATCACACTGATTGACAAACATAGTTACCACACAACCATGACTCAACTTCACGAAGTTGCAGCAGGACGTGTTCCATTCACAACTGTACAATATGATTTCCAAAAGCTTTTAGGAAAACGTAAAAACGTTAGTCTTGTCACTGACTCTGTCGTCAGTCTTGACAAAGAAAACAAACAAGTAATCACAAAACATGGTCGTTATAGCTATGATTATGTCATTGTTGCCCTTGGTGGCGAACCAAATGACTTTGGAGTTCCTGGTGTTAAAGAACACGGGTTTACACTTTGGTCACTTGAAGATGCAATGCGAATCAAACGTCATTTGGAAAAAATCGTCCAATATGCATCAACAGAAGTTGATGATGAAAAACGCCGTGCTCTTTTAACAATTTCAGTTGCCGGATCAGGATTTACTGGGATTGAAATGGCAGGCGAATTGATTGATTGGCGTAAAAAAGTTTCAACAGATTGGAAGATTCCTGAAGAAGAAATCACAATCAACGTTGTTGAAATGATGCCAACAATCCTTAATACTTTAGACCGTAAACAAGCAGATAAAGCTCATGCATATCTTGAAAAGAAAAATGTTCACGTTTTAACAAACCACGGTATTGTTGAAGTAGCAAAAGATCATATCAAAGTAAATGTTGGTGGGCGTGACGAAGAAAAAGTTGCCAAAGAACTTCCAACTCACACATTAATCTGGACAACTGGTGTTCAAGGAAATACAGCTGCAAAAACAGACCTTAATGAAACAGAACGTGGACATCGTCTTCAAGCAAATGAATACATGGAAGCTGTTGGTTTTGAAGGAAAAGGGATTTATGTTGCTGGTGACGTTTCAGGATATATTGAACCAGATACTGGTCGTCCAACACCACAAATCGTTGAAGCTGCGGAACAAACAGCACACACAGCAGCGGCAAATATTCTTGCAGACATCAATGGTGGAAGCAAACATAAACATGAAAGTAAATACCAAGGAACAATGGTTTCAATTGGTTCAACTTGGGGAGTTGCCAAAATCGGTAGCATGCGTCTAACTGGTTTCTGGGCAATGTTGATGAAGAATATTGTTTACTTTATCTATACTTTACAAATTCGTTCAGCACATTATTTCTGGCGTTATGCCTTGGATGAAGTCTTCCGCGTAAAAGATAATCGTAACTTTATGCGTGGTCATACTTCACGTCAAGGAAATGTACTTTGGGCTGTTCCACTTCGTATTTTCTATGGTGTGGTTTGGTTTACCGAAGCAATTAAGAAAATTGTCGGTGATGGTCAATACTTCAACCCAACGACTTGGTTTGGTAAAGGTTCTTGGTTTACAAATGACCTTAAATTCCCATTCTCATGGTTGCAAGAAGCACCAAAAGCAGCTGACGCAGCCGCAGGCGCTTCAACAGCTGCTTCATCAAGTTCTAGTGTAGCCGATGCAGCCGCAGGTGCTACAGGCGCAGCAACAACAGCCGCTTCAAGTGGTGGTGGCGAAGCTGCTCATAAAGCAACTGAATGGGGTCTCTCGTACGCTTACGGTTCTGACCCAATGACTGTTTTTGACAAAGTGCCACATTGGATGGAACCTATCTTTAAGTTTATGATTCCAAACCGTGAAGTCGCATTGTTTATGCAAAAATTCATGTCAATTGTTGAAATCTTCCTTGCACTTGCCCTTATTTTTGGATTGTTCACTTGGATTGCAGCGGCAGCCACAGCCGCATTGACTGTTATGTTCTCACTTTCAGGAATGTTCTACTGGGTTAACATTTGGTTTATTCCAGTGGCAATTGCACTTATGAATGGTTCAGGTCGTTCATTTGGTTTAGATAAATGGGTTCAACCTTGGATTCAAAGATGGCTAACCAAAATATGGTATGGTCAATCGCGTTCAATTTACAAAGGACGTCAATAGAAAATAGCTCTGCGGAGCTATTTTTTTTTGCCTGAAAAAGCTTGAAAATTATGTTATGATATTTGAAGATAAAAGATAGTTTAAAAACTATCTTTGTAAGAACTGAGGTTTAAATGGATAATTTAAGATATAAAAGTGTCTTTGACATCATTGGTCCAGTGATGATTGGACCTTCAAGCTCGCACACAGCTGGTGCTGCTCGAATTGGTAAAATTGTACGTTCTATTTTCGGTGAACTTCCAGAAAAATTGGAGATTCATCTTTATGAATCTTTTGCTAAAACCTATCGGGGTCATGGAACAGATGTTGCTCTTGTTGCAGGTGTTTTAGGAATGGATACAGATGATGAACGTCTGCCAATGGCGCCTCAGCTTGCTTTTGAACAAGGAATGGAAATTTCTTATGTTCCACATCCAGAAGAAAAAGCAGAACATCCCAATACCGCACGTTTAATCGCCAAAAAAGGGGATCGAACAATGACCGTGACTGGAATTTCAATCGGTGGTGGAATGATTCAAGTGACAGAATTGAATGGATTTGATATCGCAATTTCGGCTGGTGTTCCGACATTTGTGGTCATTCATGAAGACGTTCCAGGGATGATTGCTAGAGTTTCTAGTGTCCTTTCAGAACATCAAATTAATATCGCACAAATGAATGTAACCAGAGAAGCTAAGGGTGAAAAAGCGATTATGATTTTAGAAGTTGATACACCAAATGTTAAGGAAGTAATTGAGGAAATGAAACTTATTCCTCGTTTGCACGCCGTTAATTTCTTTAATTAAAAGCAGTATAGGAATAAATATGTTTAAAAATATAGAAGAATTAATCGAGGATTCAAAAAATTATTCCTCGGTCACAGAATTAATGATTGCCATTGAAATGGAACAAACTGGACGAAATCGTGAACAAATTTGGGAAATGATGGAACATAACCTAGAAACGATGCTTGATTCTGTTAAAAAGGGGCTTGCTGGTAAAAAATCACTTACAGGTCTTACTGGTGGCGATGCAAAATTGATGGATGATTATATTAAATCAGGCAAAGCACTTTCGGGTGAGCTCATCTTAGGAGCAGCTCGTGATGCGGTTGCCGTCAATGAAGTGAATGCACAAATGGGGCTCATTTGTGCGACACCAACTGCCGGATCAGCCGGCTGTTTGCCAGGTGTTTTAACTTCGGCTATTAAAACTTTAGACTTGAGTCATGAACAGCAAGTGGAATTTTTATTTGTAGCAGGAGCCTTTGGACTTGCTATTGCAAATAATGCAACGATTTCTGGAGCAGAGGGTGGTTGCCAAGCAGAGGTCGGTTCTGCTTCGGCAATGGCATCAGCTGCACTCGTTTTAGCTGCTGGTGGTTCTGCAGAACAAGCAGGCTATGCGATTGCTATTGTCTTGCAAAACATGTTAGGCTTAATTTGTGACCCTGTTGCTGGTTTGGTTGAAATCCCTTGTGTTCACCGTAATGCAATGGGGGCGTCACAAGCAATGATTTCAGCTGATATGGCTTTGGCTGGGGTTAAAACAGTGATTCCAGTTGACGAGGTGGTCAATACCATGTATAATGTGGGACGTTCTCTACCAGCTGCTTTTAGAGAAACAGCTGAGGGTGGTTTGGCCCAAACACCCACTGGACGTAAAATTATGGAAGAATTATTTGGTTAAGATTAAACTTAAGAATTCGAATGATAAAATTCGAATTTTATTTTTTAGGTTGAATACTTGACTTTTAGTGTTTACACGTGTAAACTTATCTTATGAAAATGAATAGGGAAAGGAGAAAAAATGAACGAAGTAGAATTTAATGTATCAAATGCCGAATTAATCGTTATGCGTGTAATTTGGTCTCTAGGAGAAGCGCGAGTTGATGAAATTTATGCGCAAATCCCCCAAGAATTAGAATGGTCATTGGCCACTGTTAAGACTTTACTTGGTCGACTGGTAAAAAAAGAAATGCTTTCTACCGAAAAAGAAGGAAGAAAATTTGTTTATCGTCCATTGATGGAAGAATGTACGGCTATAAATTTAATGGCCGATGGTCTGATCCAAAAAGTTTGTGAAACGAAACATGTCAATGTTTTGCAAGAGATGATTGAAAAATCGACTTTGACGGCAAAGGATATTGAACTTTTGCAAGAATCACTTAATGCCAAAGAAGTGGTAGGACAAAAACATTGTAATTGCTTAGAAACAAGTGGACTTTGTGCTTGCAAACATGAACATGAGCAGATTTCTGCTTAAAAAGGAGAATATAAAATGAAAGAAACTTTAAAAATTGAGGGAATGACTTGTGACCACTGTGTAATGCATGTGACAAATGCTTTGGAAGCTATTGAGGGTGTTGAAAAAGCGAAAGTCTCTTTGAAAAAAAATGAAGCACTAGTTAAATTTTCTGCCCCAGCAGATATGGATAAAATGGCTGTTGCCGTTGCAGAGGCTGGTTATAAAGTAATTTAAAAAACACTTCGTTTGTGAATTGAATTTAAATTTGCTAGAATGAAATTGGTAAAGCAAACCCCAAATATTGTTTTACTAAATAATAACAGGTCATCTTCATTCCCCAAATGGAGATGATTTTTTCTTGACTTTTTTCGTTTACAGTTGTAAACTATATTTAGAGATAAAATATAGAAGAGGTAAAAATGCGGAGTCAATCATTTGTAATTACAGGAATGACCTGTGCAAATTGTGTAAATACAGTTTCAAAAACATTGAATCAGTCAGATAAAATTATGGAAGCAACGGTAAATTTGGCGACTGAGAAAGCCAAAATTGTTGCTGACGATAATATTTCTGACCAAGAAATTATTAACTTAGTGGAAAAAGCGGGTTATGGAGCCATTGTTAATGACAAAGCTCATCATGAAAAAATTGCACGTCAAGCTGCAAAAAAAGCAAGAAATTTGGCTTTGTCTTTTTGGATTGCTTTAATTTTGACTTTACCTTTAGTAGTTGCAATGTTTGCTGATATCTTCGGAGTACATGCAAATTGGGTCATGTTTTTACATGAACCAATCGTACAATTGATTTTGGCAACTCCAGTACAATTCGTTATTGGTTGGCGCTTTTATGTTGGCGCTTATCATGCTTTGCGAAATAAATCGGCAAATATGGATGTTTTAGTGGCTTTAGGAACTTCGGTTGCTTACTTTTCGAGTTTGATTTTGGCTGTTTTTATGAGCCAAGCGAATGCTTTGAATTTTGAATCATCGATGGTAATTATCACTTTGGTGGTCATGGGTAAACTTTTAGAACATAATGCAAAAGAGAAAACAACGCAAGCAATTACTGGATTAATGTCTAGTCGAGCAACTTTTGTTCATACGGAATCGACTGATTTAGCGATTGAAGAAGTTCAAATGGGACAAGTGATTCGCATTTTGCCAGGAGAGAAAGTGCCTTTGGATGCGATGATTCTTTCTGGCAAAGCATCTTTTGATGAATCTATTTTGACAGGTGAAGCCTTACCTGTTGTAAAAATGGATGATGAAGTCATTTTTGAAGGAACAATTAATTTAGATGGTGAAGTTAAAGCGGTTGTTGTTCATGATTTAAATGATTCAACAATTTCAAGAATGGTTGAAATGATGAGTGAAGCACAAGGCTCAAAACCAAACATTCAAAAATTAGCTGACAAGATTTCAGGGATTTTTGTGCCAGTTGTGTTAGTTATTGCTCTGATAACTTTCATTGCGACTTGGGCTGTCAGCGGAATTTTACTGACAGCAATCATGCATTCAGTAGCTGTTTTGGTCATTGCTTGTCCTTGTGCGCTTGGTTTAGCTACACCAACTGCCATTATTTCTGGGACTGGTTTGGCTGCTAAAAATGGTTTGTTGATTAAAAATGCCAATGCTTTGGAACTTGCCGGATTAGTTAAAACAGTATTTTTTGATAAAACTGGGACAATTACAACAGGTGAATTTGAACTGACAGATTTTAAATTACTGACAGAAAGTGAAAAAGTTACTGACAGCTTTAATTCTATTGAAGAAAAAATGGCAAGTGATGAGTTTAAATTATTGGCTAGTCTAGAAGCTCACTCTAATCACCCCTTGGCTAAATCTCTTAAATTTCAAGGTGATTTATATGAACTGACAGATTTATCAGAACTTGCGGGTCGTGGACTTTCTGCTAAAATTAATGGTCAGGAATATTTTGCGGGCAATGATAAATTAATGACAGACTTAAACCTGTCAGTCCCAGAAACAGATGATACGGTCATTTATTTGGCAAATAAAGAAAAATTATTAGCGATGGCTGTTTTTAGTTCAAGTCTCAAAGATGATGCGCTTAAGACAATTCAGACCTTGCAAAAACGTGGTCTAAAGACTGTTATGTTGACAGGAGATAATCAAAATTCGGCAGCAAAAATTCAAAAACTTGTTCATTTAGATGAAGTTAAAAGTGGTTTAAGACCTGAAGAAAAAGCAGAAATTGTGCAAAATAGCTCAAATTCAATGATGGTTGGTGATGGAATCAATGATGCTATTGCTTTAGCGTCAGCAACCGTCGGGCTGGCAATGGCAACTGGGTCAGATATAGCTATGGAAGCTGGTGATGTGACTGTTACTAGCGGTCAGCTTCATAAAATTTCCACTTTCTTTGAAGTAGCTAAAAAAACAATTTCCAAAATTAAGCAAAATTATTTTTGGGCTTTCGTTTATAATGTCATTGGCATTCCGCTTGCAGCTTTTGGATTACTCAATCCAATGCTCGCTGCAGCGGCAATGAGTTTATCATCAGTTTCTGTTATTTTGAATTCCTTACTTTTGACAAAAACAAAAATAAAAAACGTTGAATAATCAACGTTTTTTGTTTAGAATTTACTGACAGAATTTTTTAAAGACAATCTGCCTTATTTTTTATACAATTCTGGGTCAAGCAAGCCACCTTTTTTGAAATTGACTTCAAAATGTTTGGTCTTTAAAGAATAGGAAACAGGGATGCTGACAGCAACTAGGATTCCGAGCGTAAAGGGGATAATTGATTTAGCTTTCATTTTTTGTTCCTCCAGATTTTTTAGGTTTATTAGTAAAATAGTTGTAACCAATAAATAACAGAATTCCTAAAATAAAGCAAATGATTCCTTCTTTTAGTCCATTAGGGAAGAATTTTAGTTCAAGACGATGACTGCCAGCAGGAACGCTAACTTTCATAAAACCAGATTGAGCTTTACTGACAGCCACTTTTTTTCCATCAACTTTTGCTGACCAGCCTTTATCATAAGGAATTGTCAAGAAAATATCGCCCTTTTCTTTTTCTCTATAAGTCATGCGAACCCCGTTTTTAATCATTTCTGTTTTAGGACTACGAGATTGTAGAAGTGCCATTTCTTTTTGATAAGCTTCAGTGTCCAGACGCCAGAATGAAGTGGTATCAAAAGTAACTTGTGAATTTTCCGGAAATGCTAAGGTCACTTTTAGCTTAGTTTCCTTACTGAAACTTCCTAAATTCAAGAAGGAGCCAGTATCATTTGTACCAACGTAATAACTATTGAGAGAACGTGTCATTTTTGGATTGGAAACATCAGAAATAGTAATCAATGTATTCTCAGCATTACTATTTAGATAAGTAATATTGGGAACAGATAAATAAATTTGACTATTTGCCGCCACGGTAATTCCGTAGGTGACTGAAACATCAGTAGCTGTAGAAGTTTTTGGCCGAGTCAGAGTAACAGAATTGCCAGCACCCGTGATTTTATCAGCAGTTTCTTCACTGGTCGTGTAAAATGGAGTAAAGAATGTAGTTTTCGATTTTGTCAAAGCGTTAACTAAAGCTGTTTGATTATTAATAAAGCTGCTAGCTTGAGCTTTATCAGTGAATTTAGCATCTTCAAATCCATTGGGAACGAAGACACCAAGACCCATCGCATTTGAGTTTTTGCTCAAATTACTGAGAGCATTGTAAACTGGTGAAAATCCAAATTTTGGAGGTTGAGCTTGGCTTATATTATATTTAATTCCAAAAATCGAATCCATCAGTAATGTATTCCCAGGATAACGTAAATTCAAATATGTACTGTCAGTGTGAAATCCTAACTGACGCATGATTGAACTGGCGTTGCTGTTACGAACAGATGAAAATTGGGAAAGTGCATTAAAATTGTACTTCATGCCATCATTTGCTGTATCAGGAACAGTGTTATCCATTCTGGCAAAACCAGAACCAGTAAGCTCATTCACCTTATTGGCAATCGGTTCTATAGAATTCACTTGGGTATTATAGTAATCACGACTAGCAAAATTCCACTCTTTTTGTATTCCTTGAACCTGATAAAGGGCATTAACACCAGCTTCAACAGTCATGAAAACAAAGAGAATAATGACAAATAGATGAGCTGAAATCCATTTCCTAACAGAATTAATAGACAAGATTAAATAAGCAAGACCAAACAAGAAAGTCAACATAACTTGAGAAGTCATTATATATTTATAGTGTCCAAAAATTAAAGTAGCAAGAAAACCTGTAATTAGAAAAAGACTAATAGTCAAAATATGCCAAGTCTTTATTTCCTCCCAGCGAGATAGAGTTTCCAAAGCCATTAAAACAAGAAGCAAACTAAATAAGAAAGCATAGCGGTGCAAGAACATATTTGGTGAATGCATCCCTTGCCATAGTAAATCTAAAGCTTGAAGATAAAATGAAGCAACAAAGAAAGCAATGATTCCTAGAAAGGCAAATTTACTTCTGAGACGAATACTTTTAGTGAAAAAGAAGAGAATAGCCAAAGCTAAAGGCATCATTCCAACATAAATCATTGGAATGGCATTGAATTGAGTAGTATCATAAGTGCCAACAAAATTCTTAGCGAAAAGGTCAAAAAGATGAGAATTTTCTGTAAAGACACCTGACAAAGTTGAAAGAGCATCGGAATTATTATACTTCAAATCAAGATACATGGGTAAGAGCATGATTAGGCTGGACAGACCAGCTAAAGCAGAAGAAACCACAAAATCAAGCACTTTTGTCCAAGACCATTTTTCGTAAGTCATCCGTGCCAAGAAATAGAGCACTAAGAAAATAGCCACCATAAAGCCAAAATAATAATTTTGGATAAATAGAATCAATAAACTAACGAAATAAAGCCAGCGTTTTCGTTCATTCATTAAGCGATGAAGTCCCCAAATAATTAGAGGCAAGAGAATGAAAACATCTAACCACATCGTAATTTCAAGCTGTGAGGTTAAAAAACTCATCAGTGCGAAAGCTGTACTTATTGACAAAACAATCAATTTAGAAAGCTTTTGATACATGTTTTTGAAACTGACAAATGCTGATAGACCAATCAAGCCAAATTTTAGTATGGTCAGTAAATATAAAGCATCAGGCATTGATTTTACATCAAAGAAAAATGTAAGTGGCATGAGAAAACTTCCCATGTAGTAAGCCGAAAAAGCATAAAGATTGAGGCCGAGACCACTGGTAAAAGTATATAAGAAACCAGAAGAACCGCCCGAATGTAAAATATTACGATAGAGAGAATGAATGGCGACATACTGATGATATGCATCCCCAGCCAAAATTGACCGTGAACTCCCCCAATAAATCCCAGTCATTGCAAGAACGATAACCATTAATAATAATGGAATAAAAAAACTTGCAAGAAGTGCCCATTTATTTTTCTTGATAAATTTCATATTTCTATTATACCAAAGATACAAAAATCAAACTTATATTAAGTGTATTAAAAAAATACTGACAAACCTGTCAGTACTTTTTATCTAAACGATTTCTAATCTCGTCAGCAATTCCTTCTAATGCTTCAATTCCATTGACTTGCGGGATTTTATAACCAATAAAATAAGGAGAAGTAATAAAGCGAGGAACAATTTTACAAATATATTTATCATCGAAATGATGGAAAAAGAGATTATAAGAATCACAACGCCCATTCATATAGTCTGTCATTAAATAAGAGGTAATCCCGTGAACATTGTCAGCCAATTTTTCAACATTTTCAAGTTCAGAAATAATAACATTAAATTCCACAAAGCCCATAATAGGTCGGGTAGACAAAGTGACAGTCAGACCATTCTTTCTGATTTCGACTCCTTCAAAATTTTCTTTTGCAATTTGAGCATAGCCGTCAGTTTCTTCTAAGCCAACGACTTGCAAATGAGGGTGGCGCAATGTTCCACCAGAGCGAGGTCCAAAATTTTTGAACATCAAAACGGATTGATATTTGCCAGATTGAATCATTTCATCCCAACATTCAAAAGCAAAAGAAAAAACCTCACGATTTTCTTCCACACCATAAGTAGAAATATCACCTAGATGTTCATCAGACTCAATAATCACAGTCATCATTGAATTTTTAAGTGTTGGAAATTTATTTTTTAACCAAATTTTATGGTCAGAAGTTTTTAAAATACCTGTCAGATTTTCCACATCACAAAAAGGACAAAGAACTTCCTTAGGTACAACTGTTTCATTACGTTTTTTTGTTCCAATAGCTGTATTGAAAACTAAAGGATTTTCACTATGTTTAATCATTATGACATTATACCACTTTTTTTGACTACTTTTTTTATTCAAAGGCTAGTTTTTACTTAGGCAATGTGTTATAATATTCCAGTTACCTATTAATGTTCAGCCTTCAACTGCAACATTTACAAAAGTCAGCCTTCAACTGATATTTTGTCTAACTTGAAAAGAAAAAATTTACTGACGAAATCGTCTAGTTTTTTTCGTCAGCAATTTTATTTCTTTTCAAAATCAAAATAGAAAGAGATGGTGAAAAATTAATGGATAACACAAATACTCAACTTATGTCTGGTAAGAGTCCAGCACAAACACGTGTCGTTGTCGGAATGTCCGGTGGTGTCGATAGCTCAGTCACAGCTTTGCTTCTTAAAGAACAAGGTTATGATGTTATTGGTGTCTTCATGAAAAACTGGGATGATACCGACGAAAATGGTGTCTGTACAGCCACTGAAGACTACAAAGATGTAGCTGCAGTAGCTGATCAAATTGGCGTTCCTTATTACTCAGTCAATTTTGAAAAAGAATACTGGGACCGTGTTTTTGAATACTTCCTCGCTGAATATCGCGCTGGACGTACCCCAAATCCTGATGTCATGTGTAATAAGGAAATTAAATTTAAAGCTTTCCTAGATTATGCTATGGAATTAGGAGCAGACTACGTCGCAACAGGTCATTATGCCCAAGTTCGTACAGATGAAAATGGTATCGTTCATATGTTACGTGGTGTGGACAACAACAAAGACCAAACTTATTTCTTAAGTCAATTGACCCAAGAACAACTCAAGAAAACAATGTTCCCATTGGGACATTTGGAAAAGCCTGAAGTACGGAAGATTGCTGAAAAAGCGGGACTTGCAACTGCTAAGAAGAAAGATTCAACAGGAATTTGCTTTATTGGTGAAAAAAATTTCAAAAAGTTCCTTGGAGAATATCTACCAGCTCAACCAGGTAAAATGATGACACTTGACGGTATCGAAATGGGAAATCACGCTGGTTTGATGTATTATACAATCGGTCAACGTGGTGGTCTTGGTATCGGTGGACAACACGGTCAATTAACAAGTGACCCATGGTTTGTTGTTGGTAAAGACTTAACTACTAATACCCTTTATGTTGGACAAGGTTTCCATCATGAACACCTTTATTCAACAAGTCTTGACGCAAGCGATTTGAGCTTTACCAGAGAAATGCCAGAAACTTTTGACCTTCACTGTACAGCAAAATTCCGTTATCGCCAAGAAGATACAGGAGTAACTATTCACGTTAATGGTGATAAAGTAACCGTTGATTTCGACGAACCTGTTCGAGCAATTACTCCCGGACAAGCAGTTGTTTTCTATGATGGAGAAGAATGTCTTGGTGGTGCGATGATTGACGTAGCCTACAAAGCACAAAAAGTAATGCAATATCAATAAAATATTGACCTGTCAAAGTTTTGACAGGTTTTTTTTGAACAAAAAAAGAAACGGTTTTCATAACTTGTCGATAATATTTCTGTACATAATAAAATACTTATAACTTTTTTAATATAAATCGAGAAAAAAGCTTTCCCTAAGCGATTTTTTATGGTATAATGTTTTGTAAGGCTGTGTACCAGCCAAATTGTTGGAGGAATTTTTTTTACAAATGAACGAATTTGAAACATTATTAAACAGCGTTGAAGACGTTAAAGTACGTGACGTCGTTAAGGGTGAAATCCTTTCAGTTGAAAACGGGCAAGCAACTGTTGCCATCGTAGGAACTGGTGTTGAGGGTGTCCTTACACTTCGCGAAATCACTAACGATAAAGATGCTGATATCAATACATTCGTTAAACCTGGAGATGTTCTTGATTTGCTTGTTATCAAACAAATCGTTGGTAAAGAAGCCGAAGGTGCAAACGTATATCTCCTTTCATTGAAACGTCTTGAAGCTCGTAAAGCTTGGACTCAATTGGAAGGCAAAGAAGGCGAAATCGTAACAGTTAAAGTTACTAAAGACGTTAAAGGCGGACTTTCAGTAGACTATAACGGTGTTCGTGGATTTATCCCTGCATCTATGATTGACACTTACTTTGTTAAAGATACTAAGAAATTTGTTGGCGAAGAAATCGAAGCTAAAATTATCGAAGTTAACGCTTCAGAAAACCGCTTCATCCTTAGCCGTCGTGCAGTTGTTGAAGCTGAAGCAATCGAAATGCGTAAAGAAGCTTTTGCACAACTTCAAGAAGGCGATATCGTTGAAGGTACAGTTTCACGCGTAACTAACTTCGGTGCATTCGTTGACCTTGGTGGTATCGACGGATTGGTTCACGTTTCTGAACTTTCACATAGCCGTATCAAACGTCCATCAGACGCAGTAAAACCTGGCGATGTTGTTAACGTTAAGATCTTGAAACTCGACCCAGAAGCTGGACGTCTTTCACTTTCACTTAAAGCTACACAACCTGGACCATGGGAACAAGTTGAAGAAAAAGCACCAGTTGGATCAACTGTTGAAGGAACTGTTAAACGTTTGACAGACTTCGGTGCCTTTGTTGAACTTTACCCAGGTGTTGAAGGACTTGTTCACGTTTCACAAATTTCATGGGAACGTGTTGAAAATCCAAAAGATGTTCTTAAAGTTGGTCAAGTTGTGAACGTAAAAGTTCTTGACGTGAAACCTGCTGAAGAACGTATCTCACTTTCAATCAAAGCGCTTGAAGAAGCTCCAGCTCGTCCAGCTCGTAACAACGACAACGACGGTGAAAAACGGGATCGCAAACCACGCGCACCACGTAAAGCAGCTAAACCTTCATACGATTTGCCTGAAACACAAGAAGGCTTCTCACTTGCTGATTTCCTCGGTGAAGACTTCGATATTAACGATTTGTAAGAAAAATTCAAAAATATCCTCTAAAAGACCCGCTGGGTCTTTTTTTGTACATAAAGGCAGTCAAATCGACTTTGAATTGTCTGAAATATTTGCTATAATTTAATTGTTTAATAGTTAAGGATTATTTGTTTATTAAAAAGAGAGGGAAAAATGGAAGAAGGACAAGCGCATATTCAATTAAAGAAGACTGATGCTAGACTTGATGCAATTATTGTAGGTGATCCAGCTCGAATAGATCAGGTCGCAAAATTTTTGACCGATGTAAAAAATTTAAAATACAATCGAGAATTTCGCTCAATCTGTGGAACTTATAAAGGTAAGGAACTATTAGTTTTGTCAACAGGTGTAGGTGCACCGTCAGCTGCTATTGCGATTGAAGAGCTTCATAATATTGGAGTTAAGAGAATTATCAGAGTAGGTTCTGCGGGTGCTTTGCAATTAGGGATCGATTTAGGAAGTCCAATTATTGGAGAAGGAGCAGTACGAGATGACGGTTTGACAAAAATGTATGTACCCGAACAATATCCAGCAGTTCCATCTACTGATTTGTTAAATAAAGCAAAAGAAATTGCTCCTGATGCTTTTTATGGAATTATTCGTTCTCATGATGGTTTTTATATGGATAATCATGAAGAAACTCAAGCATATTGGTCTAAATGTGGAATTGTGGGCGAAGATATGGAATCTGGTGCATTGTTTACAGTCGGACGTTTACGAGGAATAGAAACTTTATCCATTTTGAATAATGTTGTTGCTTACGGAGGAGATTTACAAGCGGGAGTCAATGATTTAGTTTCAGGAAATGATAAAGTTAATAAAGGTGAGCTTCGGACAATTGAGATTGCTCTAGAAATTTTAAATCGCTAATATAAATATTACTTGTAAATTGATTAAAGTTGAAAAATAGAACTGAAATTACCATCATATTTTAAATTAATAAAGCGGTAAGCGTTATTCTTGACTGCTTTTAAGCGTTAGGATAAAAAGGAGAAAAAATGACAAAAGATTCTTGGCTTTTTAAGCAACTTTTTGCAAATTGGAAGAAATTTGAAATCACATATATCTTAATTTTATTGTTCTTACAAGTGATTGTCTATATCATTGCCCCTGATTCTTTCATTGGAATGATATCTGGTGTATTTGGTGTACTTTGTCTCATTTATGGGATGAAAGGCCGTAAAATTAATTTTGCATTTGGTTTAGTTCAGACCTTAGCGATGACTTTAATTGCTTATCAGACTCACTCATGGATGAGTTTTGTTATGGGAATTTTTTATGTCTTATCTCAACCTGTGGGGTGGTTTTTTTGGGGACAGGATGATGCTATCCATGAATTTAGACCAAAAACTCGTCGTCTAATTTTTCTAGGTGCTTTTATTGCTTGGTTGGTCGTTTGGGGCATAGATGCCCTATTAAATGGGCAACTTCCTTATTTTGATGCTCTAAATTTAATTATTCCACTCATTGCACAAGTATTGTATATTTTGAAATATAAAGAAAATTGGTCGCTGTGGATTGTGGTTAACACGGCAGCAGTAATTTATTGGACAATTTTAACGGTACAATTTATTATGGGAGTAAACACCCAAGGGCAGTTAGGAATGTATTTATCGCAGGTTGCCTTACAAGGAGCCCTGCTCTTCAATGCAATCTACGCTAATCGAGTTTGGGCAAGTGGTGAAGCTGATAATGAAGGCGGAACTAAATAACAAGTGAAAATGACTCAAGTAAATGGGTCATTTTTTTGTTTTATAAACGTCCAAAAGAAGAGCAGCTCCTACATTTTTTTGCTATAATAAACAATATGAATCAAACGATAAAAGCAAAGTTAGAACTATTACCAGATAGTCCTGGCTGTTATTTACATAAAGATAAAAATGGGACAGTTATTTATGTCGGAAAGGCAAAGAATCTTAAAAATCGAGTGCGCTCTTATTTTCATGGTTCTCATAATACCAAGACAGAATTACTAGTTTCTGAAATTGAAGATTTGGAATGGATTGTTGTAGGTTCAAATATTGAATCTTTAGTTTTGGAAATCAATCTCATTCAACGTTATAAGCCTAAATATAATATTATGCTTAAGGATGATAAATATTATCCTTTCCTAAAAATAACAAATGAAAAATATCCTCGTTTGTTGGTCGTCCGTAAAGTTCAAAAAGATGGTGCGACTTATTTTGGACCTTATCCAGATGTCAAAGCTGCCAATGAAGTTAAACGCCTTTTAGACCGAATTTTTCCATTTAGAAAATGTGGCTTACACGAGAAAAAAGTATGTTTCTATTTTCATATTCATCAGTGCTTATGTCCAGTAGTTAATCATGTTGATCCTCAAGTTTATAAGGAGATGACCCAAGAAGTGAAGGAATTTCTGACAGGTTCTGATAAAAAAATTGTTAAAGAACTTGAAGCAAAAATGATGATTTCTTCTGATAATATGGAATTTGAGCAAGCTGCTGAATATCGGGATGTGATTAAGGCAATTGGAACTTTAAGAACAAAACAACGGGTCATGAATCAAGATTTGAAAGACCGCGATGTTTTTGGATATTATGTTGATAAAGGCTGGATGTGTGTCCAAGTATTTTTTGTACGCCAAGGAAAATTGATTCAGCGTGATGTGAATATGTTTCCGTACTATAATGATGCTGAAGAGGATTTTTTAACTTACATTGGACAATTCTATCAAGATAATAATCATATGATGCCAAGGGAAATTTTTATTCCGCAAGACATCGATAAGGAATCTGTGGAAGCAGTAGTTGCAGCTAGCCAAGAGGGAAATTTATTAACTAAAGCTCAAGCTAAAGAAGTGGATGCAAAAGTTTTTACGGCCAAGACGCTTAAATTTTCTGATCAAAAAGATGTTGAGCAATCAATTGTTAAACTTGATAAAGAATTATCAGCCGAAAAACGTTTATCATCACTTTTAGCTAAAACACAGATTGTTCAACCAAGCCGTGGTGAGAAAAAACAATTGGTTAATATGGCAACTAAGAATGCTCAAAGTCAATTACAATTGAAATTTGATGTGGCTGAGCGTGATATTTTGAAAACGACTAAAGCAGTTGAAAACTTGGGTAAAATTTTGGGAATACCAAAACCTGTAAGAATTGAGTCATTTGATAATTCAAATATTATGGGGACTTCACCAGTATCTGCAATGGTTGTTTTTATTGATGGAAAACCTTCAAAAAAAGATTATCGGAAATATAAAATTAAAACAGTGGTTGGTGCTGATGACTATGCTTCAATGCGCGAGGTGATGACGAGACGTTATTCACGAGCTTTAAAAGAAGAAACGGCTCTTCCTGATTTGATTGCAATGGATGGTGGGGCTGGTCAAGTTAACATTGCCAAGCAAGTTTTAAAAGAGCTTGGGCTATCGATTCCGGTTGCTGGGATGCAAAAAAATGATAAGCACCAAACGTCAGAATTACTTTTTGGTGACCCTTTAGATGTAGTTCCCTTGTCAAGACAATCTCAAGAATTCTTTTTGCTGACCAGAATTCAAGATGAGGTTCACCGTTTTGCGATTACATTCCATAGACAACTACGTGGTAAAAATACATTTTCAAGT
Source organism: Lactococcus sp. EKM203L (assembly GCF_011800585.1). NCBI lineage: Bacteria > Bacillati > Bacillota > Bacilli > Lactobacillales > Streptococcaceae > Lactococcus > Lactococcus sp. EKM203L. Next base: position 278,170 of record NZ_JAALEQ010000003.1, on the reverse strand, counting down.
AAATTGGACGGTATTGTTGGACTTGGTCCAAAACGAAAACAAAAGTTACTGACAACTTTCAAAAATTTGAAAGCAATTGAAGAGGCAAGTGTACAAGAAGTGGCAGAAGCTGGCATTCCTTATGAAGTAGCAGAACGTGTGAAAACAACTTTGTCTGGACCAATTCAAGAAAATGAAAATTGGGAATCACTCAAGGATAATGTTCCTCTTTTAGAAGGTAAAAAATAAAGTAATCAAAAGAATTGTCAGTAAATCTGTCAGTTCTTTTGATTCTTGAAAAAACATAAAAATTACTGACAGAAATTCTGTCAGTAAAATAAAGTAGTTATTGCAAATCTGTCAGTAAATATTTACTGACAAACTAGGAATTAAGAAAGTAATTGGAGAATCGATGGACTGGTCTAAGAATCAAATAAAGGAATTTCAGCAAGATTTACTTTCTTGGTATGATGATAATAAAAAGCCACTCCCTTGGCGAAAAACAACTGAACCTTACAAAATATGGATTTCAGAAATCATGTCCCAACAAACACAGGTTGAAACTGTCATGCCATATTATGAACGTTTCATGAAAAAATATCCGACGATTGAAACTTTAGCTCAAGCTGATGATGCTGAACTTCTAAAACTTTGGGAAGGCTTGGGCTATTATTCTCGCGCTCGTAATCTAAAAATCGCAGCGCAAGAAGTTGTTGATAAATATAATGGAAAATTTCCTGACAATCTAGCCGATATATTATCATTAAAAGGAATTGGACCTTATACAGCCGCTGCAATTGCTTCAATTTCTTTTGGACTCGCTGAGCCTGCAATTGATGGAAATCTAATGCGCGTGACCAGCAGGCTGTTTGAATTAGATTGTGATATTTCTAAAAGCAGTTCAAGGAAAATTTTTGATGGCTACCTAAGAAAGCTCATCAGTAAAAAAAGACCAGGTGATTTCAATCAGGCGTTGATGGATTTAGGTTCTTTAGTTTGTAGCCCAAAGAGTCCTAAATGTGAAGTTTGTCCCTTACTAAACTATTGTGCAGCAGCAGCGTCAGGAAAACAATTAAATTATCCAGTAAAAACAAAAAAGATAAAACAAAAAGATTTGTATTTTACAGCCTTTGCCTTAGAAAATTCATTAGGAGAATATTATTTAGAAAAGCGTCCATCGAAAGGCCTGTTAGCAGACATGTGGACATTTCCACTGACAGAATTACCAGCAGCAGATTTTGAAAAAATGGTTACTGACGGCTCTGTCAGTAAAAATATTGTCATTCCAGAACTTCCGGAAAGTATTTCAAAAATGGAATATATAGCTAATTTTACTCACATTTTTTCTCATCAAAAATGGCATTTGGCAATCATTAAATTAAAATCAGAAGAGACCTTTGAAGTTGCTGACGAATTATTATCAGAAGACAAAATGTGGGTTCATTTTGATTCAAAAGTACTGACAGAAAATGGTCAACCAAAAGTAAGTCGTTCACAAATTCCACTTGCTGGGCCACAAGTGAAGATGTTTGAGATTTTAGATAATAAGAATAAGAAAATTGATCTGCTAAAATAGTGGAGTAACCATCGAAACCAAATTTTTGGTATAATAGATAAATATACTACTTCAAGGAGAAGATTATGACAACTATTGATTTTAAAGCCGAAGTTGAAAAGCGTAAAGACGCTTTGATGGAAGATTTATTTAGCCTTTTGCGCATTGATTCTGCAATGGATATGGAACATGCAGATGCTGAAAATCCATTTGGTCCTGGTCCAAGAAAAGCATTGGATGCATTCTTGAAGATTGCTGAACGTGATGGTTATACAACTAAAAATTATGATAATTATGTTGGACATTTTGAATACGAAAATGGTGCAAGTGATGATGCAGAAGTTCTTGGAATTATCGGTCACTTAGACGTTGTTCCTGCAGGTTCTGGTTGGGATTCAAATCCATTTGAACCAGAAATTCGTAATGGAAATCTTTATGCTCGTGGAGCATCTGATGATAAAGGTCCAACTGTTGCATGTTACTATGCTCTTAAAATCTTGAAAGAACTCAATCTTCCATTAAGCAAAAAAATCCGTTTTATCGTTGGAACAAACGAAGAAACTGGTTGGGCAGATATGGATTACTATTTTGAACATTGTGAATTGCCATTGCCTGACTTTGGTTTCTCACCTGATGCTGAATTCCCAATCATCAATGGTGAAAAAGGAAATATTACAGAATATCTCCATTTTGCAGGCAAAAATGATGGAGAAGTTGTTCTTCACAGCTTTAAAGCTGGTCTTGCCGAAAATATGGTTCCAGAATCTGCAACTGCAGTAATTTCAGGTGCTAAAGATTTACAAGCTGCACTTGAAAAATTCGTAGCTGAACATGCAAGCAAAAATCTTCGTTTTGACCTTGAAGAAAGTGCTGGAAAAGCGATAATTACACTTTATGGTAAATCAGCACATGGTGCGATGCCAGAAAAAGGTGTAAATGGAGCAACTTACCTTACTTTATTCTTGAACCAATTTAATTTTGCTGATGGTGCTGCTGCTTTCATTAAAGTTGGATCTGAAAAACTTCTTGAAGACCATGAAGGTGAAAAATTGGGAACAGCTTATGTTGATGAATTAATGGGTAATACTTCAATGAACGCTGGTGTTTGGTCATTTGATGAGAATTCTGAAGGTAAAATCGCGCTTAACTTCCGTTTCCCACAAGGAAATAGTCCAGAACGTATGCAAAAAATTCTTGCTAAACTTGATGGTGTTGTTGAAGTTGAACTTTCAAAACATCTTCATGTTCCACATTATGTTCCAATGTCAGACCCACTTGTATCAACATTAATTGATGTTTATGAAAAACACACAGGCCTCAAAGGTTATGAAACAATCATTGGTGGTGGAACATTTGGACGTCTTTTAGAACGTGGTGTTGCTTATGGTGCGATGTTTGAAGGGGAACCTGATTCAATGCACCAAGCTAATGAAATGAAACCTGTTGAAAATATTTATAAAGCTGCAGTAATTTATGCTGAAGCAATTTATGAACTTACAAAGTAATTTATAAAAATAAAGAGTTTAGTGACTAAGCTTTTAAGGGTTTAAAAATCTGGCATAATTTGCCAGATTTTAACCTTTTATTCCATAAATAGAGGTGGAAAAATGGTTTTTGGAACAGGTGTTGATAATGTAGAGCTTTCTCGAATTCAAAAAGCACTGACACGTTCTGAACGTTTTGTGGAACAGGTTCTTACGGCAGTGGAGTTAGAAAAATATAATAGTTTTCAATCTACAGCTCGTAAAACTGAATTTCTTGCGGGACGTTGGGCAGCAAAGGAAGCTTTTTCTAAAGCTTACGGTACGGGATTTGGTAAGGCTTTGGGCATGCATGACCTTGAAATCAAAAATGATGAATTAGGAAAACCCTATTTTACTAAACATCCTTTTGATGGACAGGTTCATTTATCTATCTCGCATAGTAATTTAGAAGCTGTTGCTTTTGTTGTTTTGGAAAAGAATTAAAAAGTAATAAAAATTTTTGCTTAAACTAGAGGAAGGTTTAAAAGATGAAAACTTCTCCACATCGCAATACGTCAGCCATTGTTGATTTAAAGGCGATTAGAAATAATATTGAAAAATTTAAAAAGCATATTCACCCTAACGCGGAGATTTGGCCAGCAGTGAAAGCAGATGCTTATGGTCATGGCTCGGTTGAGGTTTCTAAAGCGGTGAGCGATTTGGTAGGCGGTTTTTGTGTATCAAACCTTGATGAGGCAATTGAATTACGGAATCATTTGGTAACTAAACCGATTTTAGTTTTATCAGGAATTGTTCCAGAAGATGTTGATATTGCAGCTGCTCTTAATATCAGTCTTACTGCCCCAAGTTTAGAATGGTTAAAATTGGTTGTTCAAGAAGAAGCAGAACTTTCAGATTTAAAAATTCATATTGGTGTAGATTCTGGTATGGGTCGGATTGGGATTCGGGATGTTGAAGAAGCAAATCAGATGATTGAACTTGCTGATAAATATGCGATTAATTTTGAAGGGATTTTCACTCACTTTGCGACCGCCGATATGGCTGATGATACAAAATTTAAAGATCAACAGGCAAGATTTAACAAAATTATGGCCGGCTTATCACGTAAACCAAAATTTGTTCACTCAACTAATACGGCCGCCGCTTTATGGCATAAGGAACAGGTTCAAGCTATTGAACGCTTAGGTATTTCAATGTACGGCTTGAATCCAAGTGGTAAAACTTTGGAACTTCCTTTTGAAATCGAACCTGCTCTCTCTTTAGTTTCTGAATTGACTCATATTAAAAAAATAGCCGCAGGCGAAACAGTTGGTTACGGTGCAACTTATGAAACAAGTGAAGAAACATGGATTGGAACTGTTCCAATTGGTTATGCTGATGGTTGGACTCGTCAAATGCAAGGCTTCAAAGTGTTGGTAAATGGAGAATTTTGTGAGATTGTTGGTCGAGTTTGTATGGATCAAATGATGATAAAACTTGATAAATCTTATCCTCTAGGAACAAAAGTTACCCTGATTGGTCGTGATAAGACTAATGAAATCACGACGACAGATGTTGCTGATTGGCGTGGAACGATAAATTATGAAGTGCTTTGTTTACTTTCTGATAGAATCAAACGAATTTATAAATAAAATGAAAAAAACTGTATTTTTGCAGTTTTTTTCATTTAGGTTAAAAATGAATTAATTCCTAATCTTTTCCTCATGATACCCTTTACAAATTGTCTTTTTATGGTAAAATATAATTAAGATATAAATGAGAAAGCCATAAGAAAAAAATGAGGTGAACACTATGATAAAAATATACACAGTAGCATCTTGTAGCTCTTGTAAAAAAGCAAAAGAATGGTTGGAGAAACAAAATCTTGCTTACCAAGAAATAAATTTGGTTACGAGTCGAATTTGTAAGGAAGATATATTAGAGATTTTAGCATTGACTGAGGAAGGAACTGGAGATATCATTTCTAGAAGAAGTCAAGCTTATCAACGATTAAATATTGATTTTGAAACGATTAAATTAAATGATTTGATTCAAATAATTGAAGAAAATCCAACGCTCTTACGTCGACCTTTAATTGTCGATCATAAGCGACTACAAGTTGGTTACAATGATGATGAGATTAGAAAATTTTTACCAAGAAAAAAGAGAGAGATTCAAATTAAAGTCGCAACAGAAGCTTCTTATAATTTGGATATTGAAGAACAATTTCATGAAGGATAATTCAGTAGTTAGGCTACTGAATTTTTTCTATATAAAGCAAAATAGTTTATTATTTTAGAGAAAAAAAGTAGAATTAAGCTAAAGTGTTGTATCATGAGTACATTTTAAAGATCTATTAATAATTAGGAGGCTAGAGAATGTTTGATTATATTATTATTGGTGCCGGACCTGGTGGACTAGGATTAGCTTATCGTTTAAAAACTAAAGATAACAAAATCGGAATTATTGAGAATGATAAATGGGGAGGAACTTGTCCAAACTATGGTTGTGACCCAACAAAAATGATGATGGCAGTTGTCGAAGCCAAAAGTCGTGTCGAACAGTTAAAAGGGCAGGGTATTTCTGGTGAATTAAACATTGATTGGAAAGGGCTGAAAAGTCGTAAACTAAATATTACTGATCCTTATGAAAAATCAACTTTTGCTGGTTTGAAAAATGCTGGGATAGAAACAATATATGGCAGTGCCGCTTTTAATGACCAAGCAGAGCTTGAAGTTGAAGGGAAAACTTATCAAGCTAAAACTTACATTATCGCAACTGGAAGCCGTCCACGTCTTTTAGATATTGATGGAAAAGAATTTTTAAAAACAAGTAATGATTTTTTAGCGCTTGAAGAATTTCCCGCTCAAATCAGCTTTTTAGGGAGTGGGCCAATTTCATTAGAACTGGCTCAAATTGCTAAAGCGGCTGGAAGCGATGTTACTATTATTTCACGTAAAAAAGCGAGAGTTGCTCATTTTGATGAAGAAATGGGGCAAGAATTTATTAATTACCTTAAAGCTCAAGGTATTAAATTTATCGATGATATTTCTGTAGATAAAGTCGAAAAAGTTGCTGACGGATTTTTACTGACTGACGGGACTGATTTTGAACATAAAACAGATTTAGTGATTGCGGGAGTAGGCCGTCAGCCAAATAGTGATAAGCTAAATTTAGAAAAAGTAGGTGTCGAAACGGATGCTAAAGGTATCAAGGTAAACGAATATTTACAAACAAGCAATTCTAAAATTTATGCGATGGGAGATGTACTTTCTAAAAATCAACCTCATTTGACGCCTGTTTCTTCTTTTGAAGGAGCTTATTTAGGTGAAAATTTAGTTAAGGATGAACCGCAAAAAATTGCTTATCCAGCAATTCCTACAATCATTTTTGGAACGGCAAAACTGGCTGAGGTTGGCCATTTGGCAGGTGAGGGGATTCATACCAAGACTTTAGATTTAAGTTCTTGGTATACTTATAAAAGAATTAATGACCCCTTGGCAAAATTAAAAGTTGCACTCAATGAAAAGCGAGAAATCGTGGGGGCATCAACGGTAAGTTCAGTGGCTGATGAAGTGATTAATTTAATTAATATTTTAATTCAACAAAAAATGACTTTGGCGGATGTTGAAAAAATGATTTTCACTTATCCAACAGTGGCTAGTGACTTAGAATATTTTTACTGACAGAAAATAAATTACTACCGACATTATAATAGTAGAAACAATAAGTTACGGCAGAATAAATTTTTTACTGACAGACTTTATTTTTAAGCTGTCAGTAAATTTTACTGATAGAAATGAGGACATTCATGATTGAATTCCAGAATGTGTCCAAGGCTTTTGCTAACAAAAAAATTCTTGATCATGCTAATTTTACAATTAAAGACCAAGAGTTTTTTGTGTTAGTGGGGCCGAGTGGAAGTGGGAAAACGACTACTTTAAAAATGATTAATCAATTAGTCACTCACAGTGAGGGAAAAATATTAATCAATAATGAAGAAATATCAACGGTAAATTTACGAAAATTGCGCTTATCTGTAGGCTATGTGCTGCAGCAAATCGCTCTCTTTCCTAATTTGACTGTCTCAGAAAATATTGCTTTAATTCCTGAAATGAAGGGGTGGGATAAAGCAAAAATTGCTGATAGAACCAATGAGCTACTTGATTTAGTTGGTTTGAATCCTAAAGATTACGCTCAACGCCAACCTAGTGAATTATCAGGGGGTGAGCAACAGAGGGTAGGAATTTTACGGGCCATTGCCGCAAATCCCAAAATTGTCTTAATGGATGAACCTTTTTCAGCACTTGACCCAATTTCACGACGTCAGTTACAAATATTTATCAAAGACTTACAGAAAAAAATGAATTTAACAGTGGTCTTTGTGACACATGACTTAGATGAAGCACTCTATTTAGCTGACAGAGTCGCTGTAATGAATGATGGATTAATCCAACAAATTTCTGAACCAGCAGATATCTATCAACATCCGGCAAATGATTTCGTTAAAACATTTTTTAAAGAATACCGTCAGAATTTATCAACGGTTTCTGTTGAAAATTTATTACTGACAGAGCTGTCAGTAAATCCAGAAGCGCAAGAAGTCGCTGATAATACAGCTATTTCGGAAATAATTAATCGTCTTTCTGATAAGGAAGTTTTAAAATACAAGGGCAAGTCAATTTCCTCAGATGATATTATATGCTATATCGCAGGAGGTGACAAATGAATCAGCTAATTTCAACTTTTCAAAGCCAGCAAGGCCAATTTTGGCAGGCGCTTTTAGAACATATCCAGATTTCATTAATTTCAATTTTTATTGCAATTCTGATTTCGATTCCTTTAGCTTTATTGTTACGACGTCTTCCCAAAATTGCTGAACCAGTTTTGCAAGTCACCGGAATTTTTCAAACTATACCTAGTTTGGCACTGCTAGGACTCTTGATTCCATTCATCGGAATCGGAAGTTTACCAGCAATTGTCGCTCTTGTTGTTTATGCGATTTTCCCTATTGTTCAAAATACTTATACTGGTTTAGAGCAAATTGAACCTTCTTTAATCGAAGCTGCAACAGCATTTGGGATGAATCGAAGAGAACGATTGATGAAATTTGAGCTCTCATTAGCGATGCCCTTTATCATGGCAGGAATTCGGACGAGTACAGTTATGGTCATTGGTACCGCAACACTAGCTGCTTTGATTGGTGCTGGAGGCTTAGGGAACTTTATTCTGCTCGGAATCAATATGAATGATGTTTCATTGATTTTAATTGGAGCAATTTCATCAGCACTTTTAGCGATTATTTTCAGTAGTCTTTTAAAATTTTTAGAAAAAGCCAAGATAAAAACAATTCTCATCAGTTTTTTCATTGGCTTACTCGTTCTTGGAGGCTCTTATTATCGACCTCAAACTTCTAATCATCCACAAATTACAATTGCTGGTAAATTGGGAGCAGAACCTGATGTTTTGATTAACATGTATAAACTAATGATTGAAAAAGATAGTAATATTCACGTGAACTTAAAATCTAATTTTGGTGATACCACTTTCTTATATAATGCTTTGAAAGCTGGAAAAATTGATTTATATCCTGAATTCACAGGAACCATTACTTCAACATTTTTGAAAGATCCAGTGAGTTCAACTGATCCTAATGTCGTTTGGCAAAAGGCAGAAGAAGGAATAAAAAAACTTAATCAATTTACATATCTGTCCCCAATGAAATTTCAAGATACATATGCAATTGCCGTCAAATCTGATTTTGCTAAAGAGCATCAGCTCACCAAAATTTCTGATTTAGCGAATGTTTCAGGTTTAACTGCAGGCTTTGACGTTGAGTTTGCTAATCGTTCAGATGGAAATATTGGTTTGAGAAAGCTTTATGGTCTTGATTTAAATGTCAAAACCATGCAAAATAGTTTAATTTATAAAGCACTAAATTCTGGTGCTGTGAATGTCGCTGAGGTTTATTCTACTGATAGTCAAATCAAGCAATATAATCTGACTGTCCTGAAAGATGATAAAAATCTTTTCCCACCTTACCAAGCAGCACCATTGATGAAAGAAAGTTTATTAAAAAAATATCCTGAACTCAAAAAGATTCTCAATAAACTGTCAGGAAAAATTACTGACCAAGAGATGATTGAGATGAATTATGATGTTAATGTCAAACAAGAAGATGCTGCGAAAGTAGCAGAAAGATATTTGAAAGCTAAAGGATTGATTTAAAAGAAAAAGTCATTTTATAATGGCTTTTTTTGCTTTAGATGATAAGAAAATCTAAAAGCGCATGTAAAAGTGCAAGAATATGATGTTTTGGTGCTTTAGTAAAATAGCAGCCTACCACTTTTGGTGGGCTTTTTTGTATTCTAAAAGTCTTGTTTTTAAATTAAGTTAAAACAATTAATTTATTTTTACTAAAATTTCTAATTAAGCGTATAATGTTAAATAATCAGAAAACAAAAAATATTCACTAAAAGGAGGTTTTGCATTGGAAAATCAGAAAAAGCACTCTCAGATGAGGTCATCAAGTAAATTTTGGTTACTTAGCACTGGAATTCTTTTAAGTTTGTTAGTGACTAGTCACCCTTTAGCAGTAAAGGCTGATGAAAATTTGACTGTTACATCACCAAACCAAACTGAAGCTGTCACCAAACCAACTGTAAATTCTTCTCTTGCCGCGTCTGATTCGACAACCGAAGGAAATACAGGAAGTTCACAGGCAGAAATGCAAACTAAAGCGGCAAGCTCAATCACTTCACAGGCAAGCACCGCTCCAAATGCCAGTTCAGATTTATCATCTTCAACCAGTTCGGCTCAGACTTCAAGTGGAGAAGCAAGCTCTAATTCTTCAGAGGTTTCAGCTTCATTGAGTTCAAAGGCCTCAACTTCAAAAGCCCCAAGTGTTCCTCTTGATTCATCAAAAGCAAATGTCACAATTGCTTCAAGCCTGTCGGCGAGCGGAACAATCATAAGTCCTGCTCTCACAAATGGTTCAATTGCCAGCCAAGCCAATGGTCAAGACCCTGTAATCAGCACTATTGAAGCAACCGGTTCAGTCGCCAATGACATTACAGGACCAGCCACGCTAGATGGTATCAATATTACAATCAAGGCTAATAATCTTGTGTCCAATAACTTTTTAACGCCTGATGGTCTTCATTGGTCGGCAAATACGCAGGTTATTCCAATCACAGGTCAGGTAACAGGTCAAATCAGTACTGAAAACTTTGGACAAACGGATGGCCCGACCATACCTGCGACCACTTATACTATGAACGCAGGAGATTCTGGACGAATTACTAATGTTGGAAGGACCCTAGCCGGAACCAATCTAGATTTGATTTACAAAGTCATCTCAACAGATGAATCAAGCTGGCAAGCCCCCAAAAAAAGTACGTCCGATTGTCCGATTGGCCTCGCTTTTACAGGCGAACAAAATATTGCCAACTCCGACGGAAACTCGATTGTCGCCCTCTACTACGGGGCAAATAATGTCAACCTCAATTATCAAATCGTCGTACATAATACGAATTTTCAAGTGCCAGTCCTTGCTTCGTTTATCACGACCGATATTGATATGGCCCAAGGAGTCAAGACCAATCTTGCCAACCTTTTAACGGTCATTCCAAAGACCACTAATCTTGCGACCGATTCAAGTGGTGTTATTTATGATACGACGGGCCCTGATACGGATTTGAATGGTCAAGCTAGTCTCCCTTATGGCGGTTATCTGGGTGTCGGTTTTCTGTCAAACTTTGACTATGATTTTTACAGCCCAGCACCAGTACGTAGTGGAGATTCTTATCAATATTCGCAAGGGGTTCGCTATGACCTCTTTGGTTCAGCGCTTCAAGCACATTTGACGACACAAGTCCGGGATATTGTTTATCTTAACTATTATGATGCGGACGAAAACAATCAGCTTATCGTTCCCCAACATCAATTTATCTGGTTTCCAAATGTTTCTTGGAATGTTCCAGCCAGTAAATTCCCACATTATGCTTATGGACAAGAAAGTCAGCACAGAAATGGGAACACAATAATAGTTGGTGATTATTATCATATCCAAAGTACCGTCACTTATGATTACTATGGTACGGACGGTATTTATCTAGGACAACAATCAATCACGGGGCTTTATAACAAACCTTATTCGGTGAATGTGCCTTATAAATTTGGCAATTACTACATCGAAGGAAGCACCACGCAGTCAGGGACTTATCCAAAACATGATGAAATACTTGATGTGTACTACAAATATGTGCCACCGATTGTTTACTATAACACGAGTAATCCTTATGCGACGACTTATTATGCCAATGGTTATGAATATGTTCCGAATTATATTGCACCTGTGATTTATTATGCACTAACTTATGGCCATTACGATGGAGGCACTTCTTACTCTGGTGGTTATGGTTATTCATCAGGAGGAGAGGATGGTTCTACAAGCGTAGCTTCTAGTGGAGGCTATTCTCTTTATGTACCACAATCTGCTTATTATTCTAAAGAAGCTCAGCTTGTAGCAGAAGAAAATGGTACATACAAGACCAGTGAAAGAAAGACTTCAAGTGTAGAAAATGTTGATGACGGCTATGAATACATACAAAATGGGAAATTGTACGTAAATTGGGGGACAGTTAACTCTAAAATTCTAGGTGGAATTTCGGTTAGTATTGCTTCAGTGGGGGTTGCATCGGCAGGGATGAACTTTAATGATGATGACGATAGCCCTCTCTCTCCTGAAAGTGGGGAGGAGCCTGAATGGGATGGATTAGGAGATAGTATTGGGGAGTTCGGAGAATATGAGGAAGAAAGAGAAGAAGATGATTTATATGAAGGAGGTGGAGCGAATGACCCTCAATAATAACTCTGAGAATTTAGATGATATCTTTTTGACCAAAGATAAATTTGAAAAAAATAATGGAAAAACAAGTGAAGAAAAAGCAAGGGAAACCGAGCAAATTGTGACAAATCTTAAAGAAATGCAAGAACATGGGAAGAAATGGGGTAAAGAAAATAAAAATGAAGTTTATTATACTAGGCGAGGCTTAGTCAGATTTAAAAGTCTTACTAAGCAAAAGCCCAGAAGCATAAAAAGAGGAAAAGAATATCAAAAAATAATGGAGGATATTGATACCTATCTCGCTGTCGAAGAGATAAGTCCGGAAATCAAAAAATTACTTCAAGATACTAAGGATTATTTGCTTCAAGGGATATTTGATGTTTTTGATGCTAAACGTTATCTTACGATTAGTTTTGCTTTACTTATTCAGCATGGTAAGCAGTTAAATGAGTCTGAGAAACAGGCTGTTAAATCATTTAAAAATAGAAGATTTGTAAAAAATATTATAACAATCATAGTCATTTGTCTTGGTACATATTTGATAATCAGATTCATAAGATAGAAGGGGAGGATAAAATGTCAAATTCAAAAAAATTTGTATTTATAGCAAATATTATTAGTAGCCTAATGGCTGTGATAATTGGGGGACCGCAAATTTGGAAAAATATTATCCAACCGTTTATCGCAACTTTAAATAACCCACAGATTAATTGGGCTTATTCTTCCAATATTATTAAATTGATTTTAGTAAACCTTGTATTATTACTTTCATGGCTTATTGGTTGGCTAATTTTTCCATTATTATCATGGATTGCTTTTTCTAAAATGGATAAAAAATACAATAAAAAATGGAAAAGAGTTTTGCTTATCGTAGGAATTCTAAGTCTTTTAAGTGCTTTTATTAATATCTATAGTATCCTAATTTTTTTTTTTAAAATTTATAGTTGGAGCACTTTTGGTTTCTAGTTTTTATATTGGAAAGGAAAAATCTTAGACTAAGTTACTCGTTTTTATGGATAAATACTAGGAGGCACCAAATGACCCAGAATAAAGAAGCTGAAAGAAAGCCGATAGACCCAAAAGATGTGAATCAATTTGTTAATGGGCTTAATGATTATCGGGATAACTGGATGGCTGAAATTCATAGTAAAGACTATCTAACACCAAATCGAAAAATTGAGGGAAATAAAAAAAGTAAAAAAGAACAAAAAAATAGTACGAAAGTTTTACAAAAAATTGAGGAGCTTTTAAATGACTCGAATAAATCTGTTGATTCAGAGATGATTCTGCAAATAGCTAAAAAGAAACTAGAAAGTGGGGAGTTTAATTCAGAGGATGCAGAGAGTTTCATTGTACATGATTTATTATTATTGACAACGACACCAGGAAAACAAGGAATAACGAATAAGGAAAGAGATTATATTAATAGTCAGCGAAAAATAGGTGGTATGAGAACAGCCTTGATTTCTGTAATAGGCAACTATCATAATTTTTCTGGCATGGGCAATTAAAATGGGTATATTTAAATAGGTGGAGAAAATGAAATCAATTACTTCCAAAAAAACAGCTTTAATAGGAAACGTCTTAACGACTATTCTGGTAGCTATTATGGGCACAATAAATATCATAAATAATTTGTATTCTTTTACTGGGTATTCTCCTTTTGTAATAGCACTAGTGGGGATAGTTGCAATGTCAGTCTATCCAGTATTAGAGTGGGTGGCATATAGTCGTATTGGTAAAAGGGGAGGGAAATGGTGGAAATTATTTCTATTCGTGATGGGAATATTGTCTATATATCATAGTTATAGTAGTTTGGGAAACCTTTTAGTATTTTTACTTAGAATTATTATAGGAATTTGCTACATCTTTACTTTTTTTCTAAAAGATATCAACCTTTTAAGTAATAGTAATTAGAAAAGGAAGAGAACTAATGAGTCAAAATAAAGAGGCAGAAAATTTAGACGATATATTTTTAATCAAAGATAAGAATAAACCTAAAACAAATAAAGAAAGAAGCAGTGAAGAAAAAGCAAGGGAAACTAAGCAAATTGTGGATAATCTTAAAAAGATGCAAGGTCCTGGAAAGAGATGGAACGAAGAACAGAAGAATGAAGTTCACTATGAAAAAAATGGACTCGTTAGATTTGAAAGCCTTACTAAACAAAAGCCAAGAAAAATTAAAAGAGGAAAAAGCTATCAAGTGTTTATGGAAAATATAGATATTTATCTTGATACTAATGAGGTTAGATTAGAAATAAAAAAACTGCTTCAAGATACTAAAGATTATTTACTTCAAGGAATCTTTGATGTTCTTGATGCTAATCGTTATCTTAGAGGTAATATTTATTTTCTAGTTCATCAAGGGAGTCAATTAAATGATTATGAACGAAAGTTTCTAAAATCATTTAAAAATATCATTACAATCATTAGTATTTGTGTGATATCATGCTTAATCTTTAAGTATATTTAAGTGATAAAAGTTTCATAATTAGTATGAAAAAAACAGAAGAGCATGTGCTCTTCTATTTTTTATCATACCTCAATCCCATCGCGTTGATTGAGACAATCACGGTTGAGATTGACATCAGGACTGCTGCAATGAGAGGGTCAATATAAATCCCTGTAAATGGATAAAGAATACCCGCTGCAACAGGAATAGCAATAATGTTATAGCCTGCTCCAAACCAGAGGTTTTGTTTCATTTTTCTAAGCATGCGTTTGGAGATATTAATCATATCCAAGACGTCACTTGGATTGGAGTTAACTAGGACGACATCAGCGGTACTGATAGCAACCGAAGTTCCTGCTCCAATCGCAAAACCAATCGTAGCAGTTGCAAGAGCTGGGGAATCATTGACACCATCACCAATGAAAAGCACGCCGGCTTTCTTTTGGTACTCTTTCACAATTTCTGCTTTATCTTCAGGTTTTAATTCCGCTCTAAATTCGGGAATATTTAGTGCACTAGCAATTTTTTGAGCAGTTTCTTTATTATCACCCGTGAGCATAACAGGGGTAATTCCTTGGGCTAATAAACCATTAATAAAGGCTTTCGCGTCTGCTTTAGGAGAATCTCCTAAGGCAATAAATCCTAAAACATCTTGTTGTTCATTGATTAGGAAAGATACAGTTAAACCTAAATCTAAATATTGAGCAATCTTTTGTTCATCATAAGAAAGTTGATTTTCACGAAGATATTTATAGTTAACAATTTGATAAAAGTTTTGATTAACTTGCCCTTTAATCCCAACTCCTGGAATATTTTCAACCGCTTCAACTTTTAGATTTTCAAGAGGTTTAGCAGCTGAAACGATTGATTGAGCAATCGGGTGAGTGGAACTTCCTTCAAGTGCTGCCATGATTTGGAGAATGTCTGTTTCATCAGTAAAATCAATAACATTACGAACAATAAACTTACCGTCAGTTAATGTTCCCGTTTTATCCATTAAGGCATATTTAATTGTATTTATTTTTTCTAGAGAAGTTCTGTTTTGAATTAATAAACCATTTTTAGCAGAAATACTGGTTAGGCGAGAAACAACAAGTGGAACCGCAAGACCTAAAGCGTGTGGACATGCAATTACAAAAACAGAAACCGCAAGAAGTAGAGCAAAACTAAAGTTAGAACTAATTGTCCAAAAAACTAATGAGAAGATACCAACAATAAGTGCGGCATAGAAAAGGTAACCAGCCACTCTATCTGCCATATTTTCCAAATTAGATTTTTGAGCTTGGGCTTTCTTGACTAATTCGGCCACTTGATTGAGAAATGAATCTTTTCCAAGGGTTGTGACTTTCATCTCAAATGGTTGGTTTTGATTGAGGGAACCACCATAAACAAGATCATTTGTTTTTTTATTGACTGCTCGGCTTTCACCAGTAATCATTGACTCATCAACGAGCGCTTGACTTAATATAAGGCCATCTGCAGGTATTTTCTCATTTTCTTTCACTAAAAGTAAATCGCCAACTTTTAGTTCTGAAAGCTCCACATCCTTCCCACTTTTTAAGTGAGCTTTTTTGGGAACAAGGCTTGCTAAATCTTTCAATGCATCGCCAGCACCCATGATTGCTTTCATCTCAATCAGGTGACCAATCAACATAATGACAATTAATGTTGCCAGTTCAAACCAGAAGTTCATGCCCATATGTCCGTTAAGACTCATGATTGTGGCATAAACAGAATAAGCATAGGCAACGGTAATTCCCATTGTAATCAGCATCATCATGGCTGGCTTACGGCTTTTTAATTCACCTTTTGCTCCGCTAAAAAAAGGAGTCCCAGAGTAAAAGAAGATAATTGTACCAAGGATAAGTTGCAAAATTTCACTTCCGGGGAATTTAAGGATAGTAAAGCCAGCGATTGGTGAAATGAGTAGTAGCGGAATCATAAGAATGATAGCCACTTTGAGCTTTTTACTCATATCACCCATATGCATCATGTGTCTCCCATGATTCATCATATCCATATTGTCCATATCATGCATATCATGCATATTATCCATATTGTGCATGTTGTGCATCTCATGGTTTTCGTGCTCCATATCCATCATTTCATGATTATGATGATGCTCAGACATCATTTCATCGTGATTAGACGAATGAGTTTTATTTGACATATTTTCCTCCTAAATGAATGCTTTGAAATTTCTATCTATATATAGTTTACAATTGTAAACTATCAAAGTCAAGGAAAAAAGTTGTATTCTATAAATGTTACAAATCAATAACCATAAGGTTTCTTTTGTGACCTAAATGTGATATTATAATATATATTCATAGCGATACTCAATAAAAAAGTATCGGCAAGGAGAGAATAAATGATAAAAATACGGCCAGAAGTGACTACTGTTACCTCCAAGTCTCATTTTCGAACTTGGAAATCAGGGAAAAGTTGGTTATTTGCTACTTCAGCATTAGCTATAATTATCGTTTCAGGAACGATTACTGACCAAAATGTAAAAGCGGACACAGCAATTGATGGTAGTCAGCAAATTAGTGGTATTACTGAGGTAACAAGTTATTCAGCACTAGCTTCATCGACAAATAGTGATGTAGCTGCTAGTCAAAATCAAGTTGCTTATGAACAAGCTAGTGACCAAAGTTTTAATAATTCACTGGCTAACACAGTAGAAACTGATACTGAGGGAATAACTTCAAATGTGTCAGATAGTAGCAATTCAATTAATGAAAGTCAAAATACGACAAGTACAGCGGTTATTCAAACTCCTACAAACAATATCGTATCGCTTGCAGATTCAAGCTCATCAAATGATAATGGCAGCAATTCTATATTAAGTTCTTCTAATGCTGCAGACAGCGTTGATTCGGCAGCTGTCTCTCAAAGTTCAACAAGTTCATCAGTAATTTTGAGTGAAAGTTCAGCAATTGATAGTGGTATTGGATCAACTTCTCAAAGTTCGGAAATGAATCTTGCGGGAAATAGTAGTACTAATGCTTCAAGTGCTGCTGTCGCTTCTTTTACGGCTATTCTAGCGACTAATTCGTCTATGGTACTACCAATACTTACTCAGGCACTAGCTACAACAGCGCCTGCTACAACAAGTGGTTCAGCTACTCTTAACACAACACTCGGAGATCTTGTAAATCAAGCAATTTCGACAGTAGGAATTAGTGGTTTAGAAAATATTTTTAGCACACTTGGAACTTTTAATATTCCAGGAATGACTACAGCCGCGTCAGCTCTTAATGGTGTTGAACAAATCGTCAATATTGTTGGAAATATCCAGGAAGCAGCTGCTAATCCTGGAGCCTTTCTATTAAATGGAATGAAATCTGCAGGTTTAGATGTTAGCCAAATTCCATTAGTTGGAGGGCAAATTGCGGCGTCATTTAATGCTATCCCATCAATGAGCCCTGCTGCTGTGCTTACTTTTCTTGAAAATCCAACAATTCCAGGACTTTCAAGTATTCCGGGGGCAAGTCTAGTACTAAGCCCAGTACTTAGCGCAATAAGTACTGTAACAAGTGGGATTGTTAATCAACTTAATACGACAACTTCCAATGCCTTGGGTGGTGTTAATTTTGATTTAGACACACTTGTCTCTCTTCAAGGAAATGATCTTGTCAACTACTTGGCTGGTTTAGTAGTTAATTCAGCCATTAATCGAGTAGGTCAAATTGCTTGGAGTCAATTATCTCCAACTATTAGTAATATTCCTCTTGTAGGTACTACAGTTAATAATGTTTTAAGCCCAATATTAAATAATCTTACTGGTGCATCTTTGGGTGAAGTTGCGAATTTAACGGGAGTTTCCAGCCTTCTTGACCAAGTAAATAATAGTTTGGGTAATCTTGCAAGCCTTGGTTCAACAGCCTTAGCCACGATTGAGAACACGCTCCAAAATAGTCTAAACTCACTTGGTAAGCTTCCTGCTGGTGCTTCGAATATTCTTAACCAAGTGCTCGATCAGTTGCAAAATGCTATCAATAATATTGTTGTAAGTGCGACGGGGATTGTAAATAATTTACCAGGTCTTGGAGCTATCGAAAATGGTCTTTCGAACACTATTAGTCAAATACAAAATAATATTAATAATTTCGTTAATAATGCACTTAATGGAATAACGACAATTATCAATTCTTTAACTCCAAGTGTTGGTGCTTCAACAGTTAATCCAAATTCTAGTGCTAATAGTAGCCAATCAAGCAGTAGTGCCAGTTCTTCATCAAGTGCAGCTAGTAGTTCAACTTCATCTTCAAATGTATCAAGCAACACGAGTTCTAATTCTAGTGAAGCAAATACTTCAAGTTCGACTTCTAATGCTTCAAGTTCAAGCTCAAGCTCAGAGGGTTCAAGTGCTTCAAGTTCAAATTCCAGTGAAGGTAGTGCCACAAGTTCATCCTCGGTAGACTCAAGTCAATCGAGTTCAGCCGGGGTAAATGGCTCAAGTTCAAGCTCAGAGGGTTCAAGCATTTCGAGTTCAAATTCCAGTGAAAGTAGTATTGCTAGTTCATCTTCGGTAGACTCAAGTCAGTCAAGTTCAGCTGGAGTAAATGGCTCAAGTTCAAGCTCAGAGGGTTCGAGTGCTTCAAGTTCAAATTCCAGCGAAAGTAGTATTGCCAGTTCATCTTCTGTGGGCTCAAGTCAGTCAAGTTCTACTGGGGTAAGTAGCTCAAGTTCAAGCGCAGAAGGTTCAAGTGCTTCAAGTTCAAATTCCAGCGAAAGTAGTATTGCCAGTTCATCTTCGGTGGGCTCAAGTCAGTCAAGTTCTACTGGGGTAAGTAGCTCAAGTTCAAGCGCAGAAGGTTCAAGTGCTTCAAGTTCAAATTCCAGTGAAAGTAGTGTTGCCAGTTCATCTTCGGTGGGCTCAAGTCAGTCAAGTTCTACTGGGGTAAGTAGCTCAAGTTCAAGCGCAGAAGGTTCAAGTGCTTCAAGTTCAAATTCCAGTGAAAGTAGTGTTGCCAGTTCATCTTCGGT
>NZ_JAALEQ010000003.1:215847-258786 GCF_011800585.1 Lactococcus sp. EKM203L | reverse complement strand
TCCATTGAAAGTAGTGTTGCCAGTTCATCTTCGGTAGACTCGAGTCAGTCAAGTTCAGCTGGGGTAAATAGCTCAAGTTCAAGCTCAGAAGGTTCAAGTGCTTCAAGTTCAAATTCCAGTGAAAGTAGTATTGGCAGTTCATCTTCGGTAGACTCAAGTCAATCGAGTTCAGCTGGAGTAAATAGCTCAAGTTCAAGCTCAGAAGGTTCAAGTGCTTCAAGCTTAAGTTCAAGCGAAAGTAGTATGACAAGTTCTGGTGGGACAAGTGATTCAAATTCAAACACTGGTCAAACTAGTACTACAAGTTCATCTTCTGAAAATTCAAGTCATTCGAGTCTGAGTTCAAATGAATCAAGTAGTGCAAGTTTGACTTCATCTGAGTCAAGTGGTTCAACAACATCTTCAAGTATGTTGACTAATCCAAATTTACAATCTAATGATAAAAATGGCTCAAGTCTAACTTCAAATAGTTCGTATACTTCAGAAGTGAAACTAAATAACTTGAGTCACTCAAATTTATCTTCAAATGAAGCAAAAGTTTCGACTTTAATTTCTAAGGTATCAAGTAGTCCAAGTCTTTCAAGTTCATTAAGCGCAATGAGCTTGCAACTTGTACCAACTGTAACGAAAGAAGAGCTTCCCAAAACAGGTGCTGATGATGATTTAAGTTTAGTATTAGCAGAATTGGGATTGGGATTAGTGGCAACGTTAACTATTGGAAAAGTTAAATATAAAAAAAGGTTTTGAGTAGTATATTTTAATTAAGGACTTCTTTTCTTTGGAAAGAAGTTTCTTTTTAATTTGGAATTATTCCTTTATTAAAAATTACGAACAATTTAAAATAAAGAAAGAAAAAGGAATGATGATGATTAGAGGATGAATGTTAGCTTATGGTATAATAGTTCTATGAACTTGATAGATGGAAAAGCACTTGCTGCTAAAATGCAAGCTGAGTTGAAAGTTAAAGTCGATAAATTAAAAGAAGCGGACAATGTTCCAGGTCTTGCCGTTATTCTTGTGGGCGAAGATCCTGCGAGTCAAATTTATGTCCGAAATAAAGCACGACAAGCCACAGCAATTGGTTTAAATTCTAGTGTGGTTCGTCTACCAGAAACTGTGTCGGAACAAGAACTGTTAGATTTAATTGAACAGTATAATCAGTCAGAACAATGGCATGGTATTTTGGTACAATTGCCATTGCCAGAACATATTTCTGAAGAAAAGGTTTTACTAGCTATTGATCCAGAAAAAGATGTGGATGGTTTTCACCCAATGAATATGGGACGTTTGTGGTCTGGAAATCCTTTGATGATTCCTTCAACTCCAGCCGGTATAATGGAAATGTTCCGAGAATATGATGTGGAACTTTCTGGTAAACGTGCAGTTGTGATTGGTCGTTCAAATATCGTCGGAAAACCAATGGCGCAATTATTAATGATGGCTGATGCTACTGTGACAATTGCTCATTCAAAAACAGAAAACTTGCGCGAATTGACTAAGGAAGCGGATATTTTGGTGGTTGCTATTGGCCGTGACCGGATGATTAAAGCTGAGGATGTCAAAAAAGGGGCAGTTGTAATTGATGTTGGGATGAACCGTGATGAAGATGGAAAACTTCATGGCGATGTTGATTTTGATGAAGTAAAAGATGTTGCAAGTTTGATTACTCCCGTTCCTGGTGGAGTTGGTCCGATGACGATTACAATGCTTATGGAACAGACAGTTCGTGCAGCAAGTAGAAAAATGAATGAAAATAAATAGTTAATTAATAAAAGAGTAACTAAGTTTATAGTAATTTCTAAAGACTTATTTTTAAGTTAGAAGTTTTTTGAAGATAAACTTTTTACTTTTTTTCGATTTTAGCAGTAGAAATTTTACTAACAGAATGATTAGTAAAAGATTAATTGAGAACTAAAGAGTGAGGGAATGACAGAATATTTATCAGTATCAACCTTAACAAAATATTTAAAAGCGAAATTTGACCGTGATCCATATCTTGAACGGGTTTATTTGACAGGAGAAATTTCAAATTTTAGAAGAAGACCAAATCATCAATATTTTGCACTTAAAGATGAGGGCGCTGTGATTCAAGCTACGATGTGGGCGGGACAATTTCGCAAATTAGACTTTGAATTAGAAGAGGGGATGAAAGTTTTGGCTGTCGGTCGAATCAGTATTTATCCACCTTCTGGCTCTTATTCTATAAATATTGAAAGTTTAGTTCCAGATGGCGTTGGAGCTCTTGCGGTTAAGTTTGAACAGTTGAAGAAAAAGCTGACTGCTGAAGGGCTATTTGAACAACGTTGGAAACAAACTTTGCCACAATTTTCTAAGAAAATAGCTGTGGTAACTAGCCCGTCAGGAGCGGTCATTCGGGATATTATTACGACGGTTCAACGTCGTTTTCCGATGAGTCAAATCATTCTTTATCCGACAAAAGTTCAAGGACAAGGTTCGGCTGAAGAAATTGCTGGAAATATCCGTCGAGCTAATCAATGTGGTGATTTTGATGTCATGATTATTGGTCGTGGTGGTGGGTCTATCGAAGATTTATGGGGATTTAATGAAGAAATTGTGGTTCGAGCAATTTTTGAATCACGTATTCCAATTATTTCATCGGTTGGACATGAAACAGATGTGACTTTAGCTGATTTTGTTGCTGATAGTCGTGCAGCGACTCCAACAGCGGCAGCCGAATTAGCAACACCAAATACGAAGGTTGATTTAATAAATTGGGCGAATGAGCAGGAAAAACGACTTTTTAACCGCTTAACACATTTAATTAAAATAAGGCGTGAACGAGTAGATAAATTAAGCCAGTCAATCGTTTTTAGACAGCCAGAACGCTTGTACGATGGACACTTACAAAAACTTGACCGTCTGTGTGAACGTTTGTCAGTGCTGACGGAAAATAAAGTTGCAAATATGAAACACCGTTATGAGCTGTCAGCTGGGAAATTAATTCCGACTTACGGAAAGATAGTTGAAGCTAAAAAGAATAAGACGGAGCAACTTTATCAGTCTTTACTTTTATTAGATATCTCGAAAATAAAAGCGCGTGGTTTTTCCCTCGTTACTGACGAAAAGGGAAAGATTATTAAATCCGTAAGTGATGTGAAAAAAGGTCAGACTTTAGATGTTGAATTGACTGACGGAAAAGTAATAGTGGAGGTAAAATAATGGCAACCAAAAAAGAAGATGTAAAATTTGAAGATAATTTGGCAGAGTTAGAAAATATTGTTCGTAAGTTGGAATCTGGTGATGTAGCGTTGGAAGATGCTATTGCTGAATTTCAAAAAGGAATGAAAATTTCGGAAACTTTGAAAAAAACACTCAATGAAGCGGAAGAAACATTAGTAAAAATAGTTGGAAAAAATGATCAGGAGAGTGATTTCTCTCCGGAACAGAAAGACTATTAAAATAAAAAACCTTTGATTTTTCAAGGTTTTTTATTTTAAACAAAATTTTACTGACAAAAAAGCCTATTATTCTAATATCAATCTTATTTATTATATACTAATAGTAGATAGAGTTATGGTCAAGTCTTTTATAGAAAGAGTAGATTAAATGAAGAAAAAATTTGTATTAGCGCCAGATTCTTTCAAAGAAAGTTTGAGTGCGCTGGAAGTTTGTCAAGCAATGGAAAAAGGAATTAAAAAAGTTTTTCCTAAAGCTGAAATAATTTCTATGCCAATGGCTGACGGTGGTGAGGGGACAACAGATGCTTTGATTGATGCAACGGGTGGACGACGGGTATATAAAAAAGTACAAGGTTCATTTGCAAATACAAATGTAGAGGCCTATTTTGGTATTTTGGGAAACTCAAATACGGCGGTCATTGAGATGGCAAAGGCAAATGGTCTGGAATTGGTTGCTTTGGAAGATAGAAATCCATTGATTACATCAACCTATGGAACAGGGCAATTAATTAAGGCTGCAATGGATGAAGGAGTAGATAAAATCATCATTGGCATTGGTGGAAGTGCGACTAATGATGGTGGCTCTGGAATGGCTCGTGCTTTGGGAGCTAGGTTTTTAAATAAGGACCAAGAAGAAATTCCACTTGGTGGAGCTTTCCTTAAAGAAGTCAGAACAATTGATATGAGTGATTTTGACCCAAGAGTAGATGAAATTGAAATATTAATTGCTACTGATGTCACCAATCCTTTAACCGGAAATAATGGCGCTTCTTATGTTTTTGGACCACAAAAGGGAGCAACTGAGGAAATGGTCAAAATATTGGATGAAAACTTGAAGCATTATGCAGAAATTGTTCATAATGATCTGGGAATAAATGTTAAAAATAAACCGGGATCCGGCGCAGCAGGTGGTTTGGGAGCAGGTTTGCTTGCTTTTACCAATGCAAAAATGCAATTAGGAATTGAGCTTGTTGCACAAACAATATACTTAGAAGATAAAATTAAAGAAACTGATTATGTATTTACAGGTGAAGGTGGAATGAATTATCAGACAAAATTTGGTAAAGCACCTTATGGCGTCTGTAAAATTGCTAAAAAATACAAGAAACCTTGCTTTGCTTTGGCAGGATATATTGGGGATGGAGCAGAGGTTCTTTATGACGAAGGAATGACCGCTATTTTTGGTGTTTTGAGTCAAGCACAATCTTTGTCAGATGCCTTGGCTGACGGCGCAAAGAACGTTGAGCGAACGAGTGAAAATATTACAAGAGTATTAGCAATGAATGAGCAAAAGGCTCACTTATAAAAATGGAGTGGATTTAAAAAATAAAAAAATTTCCTCAAATCATCACGGTTTTTAGCCGTGAATTTTGGTATAATTAGGGTAATGGATACGAAGATACTAAAGTTAGAAGACTTTTTAACTGAATTTTATGAAAGCGCTGAATTTCCAACTGGCTTAGCCGAATCAGCAAAATATTCTTTATTGGCAGGCGGTAAACGAATTCGCCCCCTCCTTTTTTTAAACCTATTAGAGGCTTTTGATTTAGAATTGAGTAAGGCTCATTATCATGTGGCAGCCGCACTTGAGATGATTCATACGGGTTCTTTAATCCATGATGACTTACCAGCAATGGATAATGATGATTATCGTCGAGGGCAGTTAACTAATCACAAGAAATTTGACGAGGCAACTGCAATTTTAGCTGGTGATACTTTATTTTTTGACCCTTTCTTTATCCTTTCAACTGCTGATTTATCCGCAGAAATAATAGTAGCGTTGACGCGTGAATTGGCCTTTGCTTCAGGTTCTTATGGAATGGTTGCGGGTCAAATCTTGGATATGGCTGGTGAAGGAAAAGAGTTGACATTGGCTGAAATTGAGCAGATTCATCGCTTGAAAACTGGGCGACTTTTAACTTTTCCTTTTGTAGCTGCTGGAATTGTTGCTCAAAAATCAACGGATGAAGTTGAAAAACTTCGTCAAGTGGGACAAATTTTAGGATTGGCTTTTCAAATTCGAGATGATATTTTAGATG
Organism: Lactococcus sp. EKM203L; assembly: GCF_011800585.1. Classification (NCBI taxonomy): domain Bacteria; kingdom Bacillati; phylum Bacillota; class Bacilli; order Lactobacillales; family Streptococcaceae; genus Lactococcus; species Lactococcus sp. EKM203L. Next base: position 253,328 of record NZ_JAALEQ010000003.1, on the reverse strand, counting down.
TCACAGCAACTTTTGCTGAGCTTGGAAAAACACCAGGTAAGGATATTTTAGAGGAAAAATCAACATATGTTGCTCATTTAGGACTTGAGGGAGCAAAAAAATCACTGACAGGAAATTTGTCAGAAGTTAAAAAATTACTGACAGACTTATCAGTTACTGACAGCTCTGAAATTTTTAAAATTATTGAGCAATTGGAAGTGAAATAAAAAAAATAGAAATATAAAAAGAAATTATTAGTTACATTTCTAAGAAAAATACGTATAATTACTATAAAGAAAGATCTACATGAAAGAAAGAATTGACGTACTTGCCACGAATCAAGGTTTGTTTGAAACACGAGAGCAAGCCAAAAGAGGAGTAATGGCTGGTCTAGTTGTTGATAGTAAATCAGGAGAGCGTTACGATAAACCTGGTCAGAAAATTGATGATGGAACAGAACTTCGTCTTAAAGGTGAAAAGTTAAGATATGTTAGTCGAGGAGGGTTAAAATTAGAAAAGGCTCTTAAAGAATTCCATTTAGAAATTAATGGAAAAACTTGTCTTGATATTGGTTCTTCAACTGGTGGTTTTACTGATGTAATGCTTCAAAATGGTGCCAAATTAGTCTATGCTTTAGATGTTGGAACCAATCAATTGGCTTGGAAAATTCGTTCAGATGAACGCGTTGTCGTTATGGAACAATTTAATTTCCGAAATGCTGTTTTAGCTGACTTTGAACAAGGAAGACCGTCATTTACTAGTATAGATGTTAGTTTTATTTCTTTAGATTTAATTCTACCGCCACTTTATGAAATTTTGGAAGAAAATGGCGAAGTAGCAGCTCTTATTAAACCGCAGTTTGAAGCGGGACGTGAACAAGTCGGAAAAAATGGGATTATTCGTGACCCTAAAGTTCACCAAATGACTATTGAAAAAGTTTTAAAAACAGCCACTCAACTTGGTTTTTCAGTAAAAGGTTTGACCTTTTCGCCAATCAAGGGTGGGGCTGGAAACGTTGAATTTCTTGTCCATTTACTTAAAGATGGAAAAGCAGAAATTGCTCAGCAGGTTAATATTGAATCAGTTTTACAAAAAGAAAGTGAAGAACTATGAAAAGAGAAGACCGATTAAACTTTATTGCTCAATTTATCCGTGAAAACGAAATTAAAACGCAAGAAGAACTTGTGAATACCCTCTTAACTCATGGAATTGACGTTACTCAAGCGACCGTTTCCCGCGATATTAAATCACTTGCCCTAATCAAGGTGCCAGCTGAATCTGGTGGTTATCGTTATGATTTACCAAAAAACAAGGAAGTTTTACAGTCAAGCCTTCATAAAGCCTTAGCTTTTGATGCAATTACGGGAACAAAAATCAAAGATAATATGCTCTGGATTCTTGCTAATCCAGGGACAACAAGTCTTGTGAAAAATTATCTTTTGGAAGAATATAGCGATGATATTTTTTCAATCATTATTGATGATGATAGTGCTTTAGTTATTTTTGAAATGGAAGAAGATGCTAAAAATCTTTATAATTTACTGACAGAATTTTAAATTTACTGACAAGATATTGTGACAAAATTCTGCTGAATATTTTGAGCGAATTAATAGCTGTCAGTAAAAAAAGAATATAAGTAGGAAAGATAAGGTTATTAGGTTACTGATAGCCTTGTCATTTATTTTTGAGAAAGGAAATTTTGATGTTACAAGAGATTTCAATCAAAAATTTTGCAATTATTGAAGAAATTCATCTATCCTTTGAGAGCGGAATGACGATTTTAACTGGGGAAACTGGTGCGGGAAAATCAATAATTATTGATGCAATGTCTTTATTATTAGGTGGCCGTGCTTCGAGTGATTTTGTGCGACATGGGGCAAACAAAGCCGAAATAGAAGGTCTCTTTTTCTTTGATAAAACTCCAGAATTGAAGACGGTATTATTAGAACTTGGCTTTGAAGAAGTAGATTCTGAAATTATTTTAAGACGTGAGATTTTTGCTAATGGTCGTTCCGTTTGTCGAATCAATGGTCAAATGGTTAATTTAGCTACGCTAAGACAAGTGGGTGAATTATTAGTTGATATTCATGGTCAACACGATAGCCAAGAATTGATGAATCCGAAAAGCCATCTTCGTTTACTTGATGAATTTGGTGACGAAGCCTTTGATCAGATAAAAAATAATTACAAACTCAAATTTGAAAACTTCAAAAATTTGCGTCAACAGCTCAATTTACGACAAAAAAATGAGCAAGAATTTGCTCAAAGAATTGAAATCCTTCAATTTCAGGCTGAAGAAATTGAAGCGGCGGAAATTAATCTTGAAGAAGATGAACAATTAGTTAATCGCCGAGAAAAGTTAAATAATATTAAAAATATTGCTGATTCGCTTAGTAGTGCTTATCTAGCGCTTGATGATGAAGATAATGATTATTCAAGTCTTAATAATATCCGAACAACAATGACAGAATTGGATAAAATTAGTAACTTTGATAATGACTACCAAGAGCTTGCTGACAAGACAGCTGAAAGTTATTATGTATTAGAAGAAGTTGCTAATCAAATTCAAAGAATCATGAGTGATTTAGAATTTAATCCAGCTGAACTTTTACAAATTGAAGACCGGATTATGACCTTGACCACTTTGAAGAAAAAATATGGCCCAGAACTGTCCGATGTGATGAACTATTTAGAGAAAGTCCAACTTGAACTCTCAGAACTGACGGGTTCAGAAAATGACTCAGAAAATCTAGAAAATACAGTTAAAGTTGCACAAGTTCAACTCATTGAAGCAAGTAAAAAACTTAATGAAGCGCGCCATAAAATTGCCAAAGAAGTTGAAAAAGATATTAAACACGAACTTTCTGAGCTTTATATGGAAAAAGCTGATTTCAAAGTTAGTTTTGAAGGGGCAAAATTTTCAGCAAACGGGAATGAGCATGTTGAATTCTTTATTCAAACCAATCCGGGAGAAGGATTTAAACCGCTGGCAAAAACAGCTTCGGGTGGTGAACTTTCACGTTTAATGCTCGCTATAAAATCAAGCTTTTCAAGACGTGAAAATAAAACAGCCATTGTTTTTGATGAGGTCGATACTGGCGTTTCTGGCCGTGTTGCTCAAGCGATTGCTAATAAAATATATAAAATTGCTAGACATGGGCAAGTTCTTGCAATTTCTCACCTTCCGCAAGTTGTGGCCATTGCCGACAGACAATTTTATATTGAAAAAGCTTCAACCGATGACATTACTACTTCCACAGTTAGAAAATTAAACGCTGAAGAAAGAGTAAATGAAATTGCGAAAATGCTTGCTGGTGAAGATTTAACTAAAGAAGCCTTAGCTCAGGCTAAACGTTTATTGAGCAAATAAATCGAATATTATTAAGAAAAAATCTTGATTTTTAATCAGGATTTTTTATCTTTTAGATGACAAAATCGTAATTAGTGTAAAATTGCAACCACAAATGTGTATAAACCGAAAATAATAAATGTTAAAATTAAATTGTAGTTACACTATTAAAAATATTGGAGTATATGTGAAAGTAAATAAAATTTGGATTTTAATCATTTTGGTCTGTTTGTTTTTTCAATTTATGGGCATTATAATCAAAATTATTTTTTCTTGTTCGTAGGTATTGTTGGTGCCTGTGCGGGAATAATCTGTATGTTATGCGAAATGCTGATCCAAATTCTTAGAAATCAAAAGATAAAAAAATAAATTAAAAAAACTAATTATAGATAAATTTCTTTGATTTGTTAGCAAATGTTACTGACAAGCCTTTTGAAAAAGGCTAAAATATCTTTATATACTATGTGCCAACTTCCAAGTCAGAGAGCCATAGATAAAAACGCCTTCTCCTATATAAGATAAGGGCGTTTTTATTATAAATTTGAAGCCTCAATTTATTGGGGCTTTTTATCTCCAAAGGAGATATTATGAAGTAAAATTAGATTTTTTACCATTAAGAACTTCTGTTAAAGTTCTTTTATGAATTAAACTCAATATGTTATAATGAGATATCAACCATAGTACTGAAAGGAGAGGTTTGTAATTTAAAAACTGAAGTCGTATTTTATAATTTAGGAGTTAAAAATGAGTAAAACACGTTTAGAAGCATTTACGGATGCTGTCATCGCAATTATCATGACTGTCTTAGTTTTAGAATTAGTCCGTCCAGATTCAGATAGCTTGCAAAGTTTTATTGCTTTACTTCCGCATCTGGGTGTCTATTTTGTAAGTTTTTTTATACTGGCTATTTACTGGGTCAATCACCATCATCTTTTTCAAAGCATCAAAAGAATTAATGGAAAAGTTCTATGGATAAATATTAGTTTTCTTTTTGTCTTATCACTTATTCCTATTTTTTCTAACTGGGTATCAATCTATCCTAATTCATTTATCCCAGAAGTAGGCTATGTGATTATCTTTTTCTTCGGGAATTTTATTTATCTACTTTTGACAAGAGAATTATTGAAAATCAATGGACATCGTAAAACGTCTGAGACAACGATTAGAAAAAATATCCTAAGTGTTGTGCTCAATATTGTCAGCATTTTATTAGGTTATTTTATAGCTCCAGTAATCATGCTTGTTGGTTCAGCCTTAATTTTTTCAATGTGGGTGATTCCAGATAAAAATATTGAAAAAATGTTTAAATAATCTTTTAATAAAAATATGAGTTTACTTAATAAAAAAGTTTGGAATAAATAACTGACCTTCTGTCAGTAAATAATATTATAAGTAAAGAGGAATAACAATGATTAAAGCATACATCAAATATTGGAAAAAAGCAGGAGATTTAAAATCTTATTCAAATCGTTCGGATTATTGGTGGGTTTTCTTGACTAATTCAATCATATTTGCGATTCTCAGCATTTTAAACTTTATGGTGACAATCCCTAAAGCTGGGAAAATAATGAGCCAATCTGCAACTTTATCACAAAAAGAAATTATTCAACAGGTGACAGACTTATATGCCAACCCCACGGGTGGAGCATTAGTAATAGTTATTGTTACAGCTCTCATTGGTCTAGCTATTCTTGTTCCTAATATCAGTTTGACAGCTCGTCGTTTACGTGATGCTAGGTTTCCTTGGTGGATTGCTCTTGTTTTTGGAGTAGCTGCAATTTATGGGCTGGTTACAATGTTTATTCATCAAGATCTTCTAGCAAAAATGGGTTATTTTGTTGGATTTATCAATTTCATTATTTATATTCTTTGCCTTTTTCCAACCAAATATGGCATTGACGAAGAAGATGATTCAAGAACTTATGAATAATTAAAAAAATAGAGAGGTAAAATATGGTTCAAGCTTATAAAAAATTTTGGCTGGGAGCTTTCACTTTCAATAAAAAAACTAGTCGTAAAGATTTTTGGTCAGCCTTATTAACTCATATCATAATATTTGTCATCTTGTTTAAAGCTTATCATTTCTTTAATCTACTAGATTTTTATCAACTAACGACTTTATGGCAAACTTTTGCTTCATTCTTTCAATTAATATTTAATCTATATTTCTTTGGAAGTTTATTGTCCTTCATTGCTCTAACTGTTCGGAGATTGAATGATGCAGATTTACCTTGGGGACTTATTTTTCTTAATTTTATCCTTGGTCTAGGAACTCTTGTGCTCTTGATACTTAACCTATTTCCAAGTTCGCCTAGAGCTTTAAAATTCAAGGAATACGAGATTAATTCTTCTCAAGAATTTAATAATTTACCAGAGACAAAGACATTATCAGGTATATTCAAGGACTATTTTAAAAATTACTTTGAATTTCGCGGAAGAACGACAAGAAGAAATTTTTGGTGGATGCAACTGTTTTGGGGATTGACCGTTATTCTTTTTCTGTTTTTAATCTATCTTTTCAATCAATTTGAACAAATAATGTTTGGCTATAATTTTATTGGTAGTATGGTCTTGCGTTTATTCTTTTTCCTATTTATCTTAGGAACATTTTTCCCACAACTTACGATTCATGTAAGACGCTTAAGAGATGCTGGTTTGAGTAATTTAGGATTATCACTTTTGTTAGGTGGAACAAGTGGAATATTAATTTTCTATCAAATGTTCACGAAGACATTAAAAATAACATATACAACCGGTCACTATCAATTAGTTCAATATCTCTTATTTTTACTAGTAATGATTGCAGTATTGAGTTTAATTCTTGTAGAAGTAATGGCGACAGGAGAATTAAAAACGAATAAAAAAAATTCTTTATTTGAAAAAATAGACTGATTAATTTCAGTCTATTTTTAGTATTAATTGTTAAACTATAAAAAGTCATGTTTACACAACTTGTAAATTGAATTGACATCAAAGAAGCCAGTAATAGATGCAAATGCAGTTCATGTAAGCCTTTTTATTAAAAAAATCGTTACATAATCATGTAAACTACTACAAAAATAGAAAAAAAGTGATATAATAAACTGTAAGTATACAAGGAGGACGGCGCTCTTGCCAAAAACAATAGCATTTAAGCATGATACAGTCTTACTACATGAAACCGTAGATATGCTTGAAGTAAAGCCAAATGGAATTTATGTTGATGCGACACTAGGTGGCGCAGGACATAGTGAGTATCTTCTTAGTAAACTGACTAATGGTCATCTTTATTCATTTGACCAGGATGAAACTGCTCATGAAAACGCAAAAGTACGCTTAAGTGAGCAACTTGCAGAAGATAAAGTAACATTGATTAAAAGTAATTTTCGCTATCTTAAATCAGCTTTAGCTGAATTAGGAGTCACGAAAATTGATGGAATTCTTTATGATTTAGGAGTTTCCAGCCCACAATTCGATGATAGTCAACGAGGTTTCTCTTATAAAAAAGAGGCAAGATTAGACATGCGGATGGACCAAAATCAAACTCTTTCTGCTTATGAAGTTGTAAATGATTATCCTTACGAAGCATTAGTTCGCATTTTTTTCCGCTACGGCGAAGATAAATTCTCTAAACAAATTGCTCGTAAGATTGAACAAGCAAGAAAAATTAAACCTATTGAGACAACAATTGAGCTTGCAGATTTAATAAAATCTGCATTGCCTCAAAAAGAACTCAAGAAAAAAGGGCATCCAGCCAAACGCATTTTCCAAGCGATTCGTATTGAAGTAAATGATGAACTTGGAGCAGCGGAAGAATCAATCGAACAAGCCATTGATTTATTAAAAGTTGATGGTCGAATCTCGGTAATTACTTTCCATTCTTTAGAAGATCGTTTAACAAAAACAATTTTCAAAGAATATAGTACAGTTAATGTTCCCAAGGGATTACCGATGCTTCCTAAAGATATGGAAGCTAAACTAAAATTGATTAATCGCAAACCAGTTCTTGCAAGCGAAGAAGAACTCGAATTTAATAATCGAGCTCACAGTGCAAAATTAAGAGTAGCGCAAAAACAAAGAGATTAATCAAATAACAAGTTGGTCTAATAAAGAGGGTTTTCCCACTTGAGGATTGTTTTTGGATGTCTTATATAAATGAAATAACAATATTCAGCTTTTCTCTTTTCAATAGTGAAGAGAGTAAGTTGAATTTCTTTAGTAAGATAAACGAGTGGAGGCAAAGATGGCAGCACAGCCTAAAGAATACTTCGATATAGAAACTGCGGCGAAAAAAGATAGTTATCTCATTGATACGGAAACTTTAGCGCCAGAAGTTCTGGCAAGTAAGTTTAAAAAGTTTTCTGGTGTTGAAAAGGTATTCTATCTGACAATGGTAGTTGCTGCTTTAGTGTTGGCTGTTGGTCTACTTTATGTTAAAACTAAGACACTTGAAGTTCAAGGGAATACAATGGACTTACGTTCAAAAATTTCTCAAGAAACAACCCGAAAAACTGAGTATGATCAACAAATTTTAGATTTAACATCAGGTACTAAAGTGCTTGATACGGCGAATAAAGCTGATTTAAAACAAAATCCTTCTAATGTATTGAAAGCAACGAAATGATAAAATTTTTAAAAAAACTAATTTTCTTTCCTTTTAGAAAAGTATCACGAAATGCCCGAAAAACGAATTGGAGTACAGAAAGAAATCGTAAACGAGTAGGTAAGAGCCTGTTTTTCCTAGCTATTGCGCTGTTTACGGTTTTTATATTTCGTTTTGTCTGGCTAATTACCGTCAATCATGTCGGTGGAACCAATCTTACAACGATGGCCAAGAGCAACTATCAAAGCACAGTAACGGTTCAGGCGAAGCGTGGAACAATATATGACCGTACAGGTGCGGCCATTGCGGTAGACTCAAGTACCTATACAATTTATGCTGTAATTGATAAAACACAGGTTGATTCAAATGGAAATCCTCTTTATATTGATAAGAAAGATTTTACCAAAGTTGAAGATTTCTTAAATAGTAAACTTGGAATTGACCGCGATTTAATTAAAAAGCAGCTCAATTCTAAATTGAAACAAGTTCAATTTGGCCCTAAAGGTAGTGATATCTCTCTTGAAAAAATGAAAGAGATTCAAAAAGCGGCTGAGAATGAAAAAATTGTTGGACTTGGTTTCACGGCAAATATTTCTCGTTCTTATCCTTTTGGAAATTTTGCTTCTCAATTTATTGGTATTGCTCGTCCTAAAGATGAAAATGGTACTCAAGCTCTCAAGGGTGATATGGGCTTGGAAAAAGCCTTCAATAATGTTTTGAGTGGTGAAAATGGTAAAGAAACTTATCAAAAAGATATCTATGGTCGCCCAATTCCAGGAACAACTAAAGTCATTGAACCTGTTAAAAATGGTCAAGACGTTTATACTACACTTGATGCACAACTTCAAAGAAATCTTGAAGGATATATGGACAAAGCGGCTACGGATACTGGAGCACAACAACTTTCAGGAACTTTAGTTGATGCTCATACCGGTGAGATTTTAGCAACAAGTCAACGTCCAACCTATACGGCAACAACGATCAATGCTGCTGAGAAACAAAAGTATTTCACTTGGAACAGTTTACTCTCACAATCAGCCTTTGAACCGGGTTCAACATTTAAAACTTTCTTGATGGCTGGAGCGCTTGATAGTGGAAAAGTAAATCTTAATGAAACTTACCAACGGAAACTTCAAGTTTATGATACAACGATTAATGACTGGGATGTAACAGAAAATAAAAGTTATACTTTGCCAGAAACAGTAACCTATGCTCAAGGTTTTGCTTTATCTTCAAATATTGGGATGAGTAAAATTGAAATGAACATGGGAGATGCTTTATGGGGAAGTTATCTTAATAAATTTAAATTTGGTCTTAAAGTAAGAGCCGGTTTAGATGGTGAAAATCCGGGAGCCCTTCCTTCATCAAATGCCGTTTCGCAAATTCAATCTTCATTTGGTCAAGGGGTTGCGGTTACTCCACTTCAATTGATTAGAGGTTGGACGGCTATTGCTGGAAATGGAACAATGCTTGAGCCACATATTGTCAGCAAAGTAGTAGATCCGAATACAAAAACAAGTTTGACTTCTAAAGCAGAAGTTGTTGGACATCCGGTCTCTAATGATGCAGCAAGTGGTGTGCGTGATTTGATGTTAACAGTAAATACTGACCCTGTTTATGGAACATCTTATTCAACAAGTGGCGATTCTGAGCAAAATCTTGCTGCTGGTCCTTTATTTATGGTCAATGGTGAACCGGCTGCGGTTAAAACGGGGACGGCCCAAATTGCCTCAACAACGGGTGGTTATATGACAGGTTCTCAAGATTACCTTTACTCTGCTGTTGTGATGTATCCTGCTAAGAATCCTGATTTTATTTTCTATATGAATGTAAAAATTCCTACAGAAAGTTGGACGCTTAAATATATTGCTCGAGTGGCAAATCCATTGTTAACAAGTGCTGAAGCAATGAAAAATGATTTATCAGTTAGTGCTGATACTGATACTAAAGCTGGCAAAGTGACCATTGAGAATTATAAAGGCAAAGATTCAGGAGATACTGCTGATAGCTTACGCCGTACTGTCCTTAGTCCGGTTATTATCGGGACAGGGGCAAAAGTAACTGCTCAATCGATTGCTGAAGGTGAAAAAGTTTCAGCAAATTCACGAATTTTACTTTTGACGAATGATAAAGATCAGGTGATGCCTGATATGTATGATTGGTCGAAAAAAGAAGTTGAGCAATTGGCTAATTGGTTTGGAATTAAAGTAACTTATGAAGGGTCAGGAAATAAAGTCTTGACTCAAAGTATCGAAACTTCTACCAATGTTAAAAAAGGTCAAACTCTAACTGTTAAAATGGGAAATTAAAAATTATTAATTGAGGCTCCACAGACACTAGTCTATGTGGAGCTTCAAAAATTAGGAGAAGAAAATGTTATTGAATGGGATAGTGGCGGCGGTAATTACAATGATTATAACAATCATTGGTATTCCTCGCTTCATTATGTTCTTCCACAAGAAAAAATTGGGTGGGCAACCAACCCTTGAAGATGTAAAACAGCATGCTAGTAAAGCTGGGACTCCTACAATGGGCGGTTTTGTCTTCGTTGTTGTGAGTTTAGTAGTTTCATTAATTGCCGCTTTGGTTTTTGGCAAATTTAGTCCAGCTTTCATTACTGCGTGGTGGGTCTTTGCCATGTATGCTGTCATTGGCTTCTTAGATGATTTTTTGAAAGTATTCAAACAAATTAATGAAGGTTTGACTGCCAAACAAAAAATGTTGGCTCAAATTTTAATTGGGATTGTTTCCTATTTCATTTACAGTCATGGGGAAAAATCTCATATTATTCATCTTTTAAGTTGGGAATTTAATATTGGGATTTTCTTTTCAATTTTCATTATTATTTGGCTTGTGGGTTGGTCAAATGCGGTCAATCTTACTGACGGAATCGACGGTCTTGCTTCAATCACTGTTGCGATTTCACTGACAGCTTATGCAGTTATCGCAGTAGCACATCAACAGTACGATGTTTTGTTGATTATCTTGTCAGTCATTGGTGGTTTGCTTGGATTCTTTGTCTTCAATCACAAACCAGCAAAAATTTTCATGGGTGATGTTGGTTCCTTGGCTTTGGGTGGTTTTCTTGCAATTGTTTCAATCTTACTTCATGCCGAATGGACTTTGCTTTTAATTGGTGCGGTTTATGTCATTGAAACACTTTCAGTGATGCTACAAGTTGCTTATTTCAAGAAAACAGGTGGTAAACGTATTTTTAGAATGACTCCTATTCATCATCATTTTGAACTGGGTGGATTTTCTGGAAAAGCAGCTGGTTGGTCAGAATGGAAAATTGACATTGTCTTCTGGTTATTTACAGCAGTGCTGTCAGTAATTGCGCTTTGTATTTACTTTGCTTTTTAATTAATAAATTTACTGACAGAATGGTCAGTGAAAAGTCGCTCTTGTGAGCGACTTTTTTTATTTTTTAAAGTTAATATTTTACTGACAGAATACTCAAGAAAATATTATTTAGCTTTTAGAAAAGCTTAAGTTTTACTTGGGTTGAAATTAAGTTTTAACAATTATAATCAATTTATCAAGAAAAGAAAGGATTCCAAAATGAAAAATGTTCTTAAACTTTTAAAGGGGAAAGAAATTATTTTTGTTTCATTACTAACATTAATTGTTGGTGGAGTAGGTGGCTTTTTCATTGGTAAGGGTCAAAGTAATCAATCGCAGAAAAATAATTTTCAAGAACAAATGCAAAATCGCTTTGGACAAAATGGACGTAGTCCAGACACTAATAGCGGTGCGACTACGGGTGGTTCTAACAGTCAGTCAGGTAATTCAGGAACGACACAAGAAAGTAGTGACGAAAGTGGAACTGCATCAGCATAAAGGACCAAGTGGTTTTTAAGGACGTTGAGCCAATCATTCTTTCCGTCTTTATTTTTAATAAATTGACTGACGTGCTTAAAATCGACTTACAAAAAAGAGTCTATCAGAAGAAGACTCAGAAATGAGGAAAATATGGATTTTATAAGACGTGCATGGCTTTTCACTAAAGCCAAAATTGGACGGACAATACTTTTAATTGTTGCCTTTTCAGCAATTTTAATTTTTGTACTTTCAGGATTAATTATTAATAGTGCAGCTAATGTTTCTATTGATAATGCTAAAAAATCAGCTGGAGCAACCGTATCACTCTCTGTTAACATGCAAAATGTTATCAAAGAAGCACAAAATAGTGCAACATCAAGTTCAAGTAGTAGCAGTTCAAGTGATACTGCTGAAGCAGGTAAACGATTTAATATTGATTTACCAACGATTTCAGAAACAACTGCTGAAAAAATTGCCAAACTTGATGGTGTAAAATCAGCAAGTTTCACTTATCAGGCTCAAGCATCAGCAAGTTCTGGTATTGAAAAAGTTTCAACAAGTACTAGTTCTTCAATTTCATCAACAGATACGCAAGCAGCTGGTGGATTTGGTGGACGTGAAGGAGGAATGGGCGGAGCTTCCCAAGAGGATTTCACAATCAGTGGGACAAATGATTTAGCGGCAAGTACAAGCTTCACAGATTCTTATAAGATTAGTTCTGGACGCGCAATTAAGGCTTCAGATGAGGGGACGAACAATGTTGTCATTGAATCAACCCTTGCTAGCCAAAACTCATTAAAAGTGGGTTCAACTTTCACAATCAAAGATAGTAATGACAAAACATATAAAATGACTGTTGTTGGTATCTATACAACAACAAGTAGCTCGACAGAAAGCTCAATTCAATACATGAATACAATGTATACTGCACTTTCTGTAGCAAATTCTATCAAAGGTACGACTGGCAAAGTATCAAATGCAACTTACAGCATGGAAAATCCTGCACAAGCAGATACTTTTGTAAAAGCTGCTAATAAATTAGTTAATGACAGTAATTTCCAAGTTTCTAAAAATGACCAAGCTTATCAAAATGTAAAATCATCATTGAATAATGTTGCAAGTTTTGCTAGAAATATTGTACTCATTGTAGCAATTGCTGGAGCAATTATCTTAGCGCTTATCGTGATGCTCATGGTTCGCGAACGTCGTTTTGAAATTGGTGTTCTGATGAGTCTTGGAGAATCAAAACTCAAAATTATTGGTCAATTTTTCTTTGAACTCTTCATGGTTATGATTGTTTCGGTTGGTATTGCATCAGCTGCTGGAAATGTAGTAGGAAATGTCGTTGGACAACAACTTTTAAAACAAGAAACAACGCAGACAACGGCAAGCACAAGCAACATGCAAGGAGCTCCAGGAGCAAATGGAGGCAAAACCGAAGGTCAAAGACCATCAGGAAATGCTGGCGGATTTATGGGGCGTGCAGGTGGAGCAATTGGCTTTGGACAATCAGCTTCTGAAGCAAAAGCACTTGAAAAATTGAATATTAAAACTTCTGTCAGTGAAATTTTACTTCTTGTTGCTATTGCGATTTTGATTACACTAATCGCTGTCGGTCTAGCAAGTATTGGAATTCTCAGATTGAATCCTAAACAAGTTTTAACAAATTGATTTCTAAGAAGAACCAGTCTAATAATTTACTGACAGCCTTCAATTTTTATCAAAAATTAATCACCAGATTTTGTCAGTAAATTTTTAAAATGAGAGGAGCAAAGATGACTCTAAAAGTTGAAAATTTAACTTATTATTATAGCAACCCCGATGACTATCTATTTAAAGATGTCACAGAAAGTTTTGAAAAAGGCACGATGTATGCCATTCTAGGACAATCCGGCTCAGGAAAAACTACTTTTCTTTCCCTGCTTGCCGGACTTGATACACCAAAATCTGGAAGTATGTCTTTTGATGATAAAGCAATTAAATCAAGTAATTTAACAAATTATCGCAAAAAAACAGTAAGTACCGTTTTTCAAGCTTATAACTTACTGACCTACATGAGTGCTTATGACAACGTCAAAACAGCCGTAAAAATCTCGTCAGTAAAATTTGAAAATGAAAAAGCAGCAATAGAAGAAGCGTTGAATAAAGTAGGATTGAGCACAGACCTAATTTATAAACCTGTCAGTAAACTTTCAGGTGGTCAGCAACAAAGAGTGGCCATCGCTAGAGCATTAGTTTTAAATCATGAGATAATTATTGCTGACGAACCCACAGGGAATCTCGATGAAGAAACAACAGCCCAAATTGTTGAACTCTTTAAAGAAATTGCTCATAAAGATAATAAAATTGTGATTCTGGTTACTCACGAAAATGAAGTTGCCAAAGCATCAGATGTTGTATTTACCCTTAAACATCGTAAATTTGAAAAGACAGCATAGAATATAAAAACCATTACAATAATTGTAATGGTTTTTTATCCAGCCAAAACAGATAAACTCAAGGTTTATGGACAATTAAACTAGAGTTGCTCAATAATACTTATGGCACTAAGAATAATTACAAAATTATGTTAAAATAGCTTCTAGGAGTATAGCCATGAGTTTAAATTTAAGAGATCTTGAATATTTTTATCAATTGTCAAAATTGCGTTCGTTCACCAATGTTGCCAAACATTTCAGGGTTAGTCAACCCACTATTTCTTACGCAATCAAACGTTTAGAAACCTACTATGACTGTGATTTATTTTATAAAGATTCCTCGCATCAGGTAGTTGATTTAACTCCTGAGGGCGAACTTTTGGCAATGAGAACCAATGAAATTCTCTCTGAACTAAATCACACGAAAAAAGCTATCCATCGTTCGAGTATGAAAGATTTTAAAGTTGGTTTTCCGCCAATTATAAGTTCATATCTTCTATCAAAGCAAGATAATTTGAACTTTTTGAATGCTTTACATATGATTTATGGTGGTTCTAATGAACTCTTGAGCCTACTTTTAAATGAAGAAATAGATTCGAGCCTTTTAGGAAGTCTAGAAAAGATTAAGCATCCCCAATTAGAAATAGAAGAACTCTTTCAAAAAGAATTTTTTATCATTATGTCGGATAGTCATCCACTAGCCAATGAAAAAGAATTAGGATTTAAAGACTTACTTAATGAAGACTTTATCTTATTAGGAGAGCATAATATCCACTTTAATGCCTTTAATCGTTTAAATGAAAAATATAATCAATCAGCTAATGTAGTTTTGAAATTAGATGATGCTCATACCATAAAAGAACTTGTCAGGAAAAATTTAGGGATCAGTCTTATGGCAGATATCCGCTTATCAGAAGACTTTAAAAATCTAGTTAAAGTACCATTTATTGAAGAAGATAAACAATTCTTTCATATTAATTATGCCTATCAAAAAAATTCTATTCTCTCTGAAAGTGAAAAAAACTTTTTAGAAATATTGAAAACATTAAAATAAATATTGCATAAGAGCATCAATGATTTGGTGCTTTTTTGATAGTAATTATTTACAGTAGAAAGCGCACAAAAAACTTTCAGGAAATGTTATAATTAGAAGTATGATGTGAATCGTTTTTAGAGCAAATAGCATTATCCAGTCAAAGAAAAATATAAGGAAATTATATTATAATTTATTAATCACTAAATATTTGAGAAGAAATTAATAAGAAGATAAGACTAGATAGGAATTAAAGTAAAATGGAAAAAGATTATTTAAAAACAAGATTTGAACCAGAAGAATTTGAAAAATTAAAAAAGAAACTTGTCAGATATGAGTGTGCTTTAGATGTTGTCAGAACTCAACTTTCTAATCTAAATACCTATTATAATAATTTTGAGGCAATCAACCCAATTGAGCATATCAAACATCGTTTAAAATCACCGGAAAGTATTGCAGGAAAGCTGAAAAAGAAAGATTTGCCTGTGACCGCCGATGCTGCTGATGAACATTTATCAGATATTGCAGGAATTCGTATTATTTGTTCTTATGCTAAAAATATCTATGAGATTGTTGAAATTATCAAAAGCCAAGAAGCTTTTACAGTTGTTAGCGAAAAAGACTATTTAAGAAACGTTAAAAAAACAGGTTATCGTAGTTATCATATGATTGTCGAAGTTAATTTAGGACATCTATTTAGTGAACAAACTTGTCGAGTTGAAATTCAGTTACGAACCTCGGCAATGGATTTTTGGGCAACGTTGGAACATAAAGTTCGTTATAAATATGATGGACAAATTCCTGAGCAACTCAGTGGTGAACTACAAAATTGTGCAGAGCAAATTCATGCGCTTGATGAGAGAATGTATCTTATTCATAAAGTTGTGGACATGATTAATCAGTCTGAAGTTGATATTGAACAAATTGGTTACTGATAAAACTAAAAATAAGAACTTGTCAAAGGATGGATAATCTGTTATACTTATTGAGTATGTTTTTGCATACTAATAAAACTGTTCATCCGCTGAGCTTAATTTGCTAGATGCTGCTTAATGATGGGCAAGAGGAGAAAAAAATGAACCTTATCGAATCTATCAACGCTGCGCAACTCCGCACTGATATTCCTGACTTCCGTCCTGGTGACACTGTACGTGTTCACGCAAAAGTTGTCGAAGGAACTCGCGAACGTATCCAAATGTTCGAAGGCGTTGTTATCGCTCGTAAAAACTCAGGAATTAACGAAACTTACACTGTTCGTAAAATTTCAAACGGTGTTGGTGTAGAACGTATCTTCCCAGTTCACACTCCACGTGTTGAACAAATCGAAGTTATCCGTCACGGTAAAGTACGTCGTGCGAAACTTTACTACCTCCGTGCACTCACAGGTAAAAAAGCTCGTATCGCTGAACGTCGTCGTTAAGATACACCAGTTTAACCGCTCTATTGAGCGGTTTTTTATTTGGAAAGATTTATGGTTATGCTCAAAGATTTAAGGATATTGTTTTATTGAATCTACTGTGCTAGGTTAATGAAGTAGTTCATAATTTAAAATAGAAGAAGTTGAATAATAAGAGCCGTTTGGTAATTTATCAAGACGACTTTTTTTGTAGTTAAATAACGACATTAATGATGGATTTTAAGGAAAAAAATGCGATAATTGTTTAAATGTAGTTTATAGAGTACAGTGCAATTAAAAAAGATCAGAAAGGACTGAAATGAAAAAAAATATCAGTCGAGAAGAAGCAAAGAAATCTTTAGTCTATGACCCTTATTTTGAAAAAGGCCATTATGGGAGTAAAATTTTTCAAACTATAATTGCTCTTTTAGGATGGTGTGGTGTTATCATACCATTTTTATGGATTATCTTTCCTTTTGTTTTTCCAAATCGAGCACGTTTTGATCATATCATAATTTATAGAGAAGAAAAATCTACACTTTTATTTCTTTTCATTTTTCTTTCTATATCTTTTATTTTCCTATCTATTTTGTATATTATCCTAACTTTTTTGAATAATTATCGTTTTAAACATTTTCTACAAAAAGAAAAGCAGTACGATGCTGAACGTGTCGATGTAAGACGAAAGTTAATAAATCAAGCTTACGATGAACGATTTGGCACAAAAGATTTTCGCCATAATGTTTGTTTTTATTCGGTCAAAGAAGAGCAAAATTTGGAAACAGATTTTGTGAAAAAACTTTATCAGAAGGGAGAAAACAATGATTAGTTTTGTTCAAACGGGAAATGGCATTGTTGACTTTATTCTGACACTGATATTTCTGGTGTTAATTACTTACCCAATTTTAGGCGGATTCGCCTGGTTTATTGGAGTCTTATGTTATAGCTTTTTGTTCAAATATAAGCAAAATAATTGGGATGATATTCCAGTAGAAGTTGAACCTTTTGTTACTATAATGGTTCCAGCTCATAATGAAGAAATAGTCATTGAAGATACACTTAATTATTTAATGACAAAAATTAATTATGAAAATTATGAGGTTCTAGTTACTGATGATGGTTCAACTGACCGAACTCCCGAAATTTTAAAAGAATTACAAGAAAAATATGATAAATTGCGCGTGATTAGAATTGAAAAAAATAAAGGAAAAGCGCATGCCTTTAATATTGGTTTAGGATTTGCAAAAGGAGAACTAGTTTTAAGCAACGATGCAGATACTGTTCCAGAACCTGACTCTTTAAATCGCTATATCAATTATTTTATTCGACAAGATTCTACTAACATCTCAGCAGTAACAGCTAATATGGATGTTCAGAATCGTGCAAAATTGATTGCGAAATCTCAAACAGTTGAATTTTCTAGTATTGTAGGAATTATTAAACGGACTCAACTTGGTGTGCTAGGGAGTATTTATGCCTATAGTGGTGCAAATACGATGTATCGAAAAGATGCCTTAATTGATGTAGGTTTGTTTCGACAAGATAGAGCCACAGAAGATATTAGTATTGCTTGGGACCATCAAATGGACGGTTGGTTATCATTGTTTGCGCCTCGTATTATGTTTTTTATGGAGGTTCCAGAATCTCTGAAAATGCTCTATCGTCAAAGGAAACGGTGGGCCAAAGGTGGAACAGAGGTATGGCTGACTAATTTTAAAAAAGTATTTTTACACCCTTTTGACAACGTTGGTCGAACAATTATGTTTATTGACCAAAGTTTCAGCATTATCTGGTCATTCTTTTTCTGGATTTCGTCAGCAATTTTTATTTGGTCTTTATTTCAATTTGCCATTACCGGAAACTTAGAATGGATTTATCACATGTTAACGATGGCCTTTCTCTTTGTTTGCTTTGAAATGATTTCGGGGACTTTTCAATTAGTCGCTTCATTAATAGTTGATGACCGTGGAAGAAAAGTAAAATATCTATTATTTGCTCCACTTTATATGCTTTTTTACTGGGTAATGAATGCATTAACCATTGTAACGACTTTTATTCCAGCAGTAAAAACTATTCTAGGTTTAGGGTCTGGAACCTGGAAAAGTCCGGAGCGTAAAGGGATAAAAGTGACAAATAAAAAAGATAATTGAAATTACTAACGATAAAAGTTTGATTTTATATCTTATCATTTGAAAATTTTTGAGGAGTTAAAGTACTCCTTTTTTTTGAATTAACTTTTTTTAAGAAGACTAATAATAAAAACAATGACTTGCTTAAAGATAAAGAAGCGTAATTTTTAATCATCATAAATAAAATATTGTATTCATTATGTTATAATTAAATGAGAATTGAAGAATATTTTTTGGAGGTAAAGTTATGTTAACAGATTTTGAAAAACTTCGACGCGGAGTCGGATTTAGTGGGATAATTTCAATTATTATTGGTTTATTGATATTATTCTTACCTACAAAAACAGCAGCTATTGTCGCAGCTCTTGTAGGGGTAGCACTCGTAATTATGGGTGTCATTTATATTGGAGCAAATCTAGTCAAAAGAAGTGAAGAAAAAGGAAATTTCTGGAGAATTTCTCATCTCTTGTTGGGATTTATCTACTTATTTGCAGGAATTTTTGTTTTTTCAGATTTGAATGCAGCCGCAGAATCGCTTTTTGTCCTTATTGGTATTTTTGTAGGGATTAGTTGGATTGTAGATGGAATTGTAACTCTTACAGTTTTGACTAATTTCAATAGTAAATTTTGGGGGATTTTCTTAAGTGTAATTAGTATCATTGCTGGTTTTACTTTAGTATTTTCTCCGCTTTGGGGAGGGGTAACTTTGTGGTTACTTCTTGGAATCGAATTTTTAATTGTTGGGTTCATCAAAATGATTCACTATTACAGATGGGATAAATAGAAATGAAAAGGCCGATGAATATCGGCTTTTTTATTTATGCAACTTTATTAGAGATAAATAAAATTTTTATGGAACAAAATTGATAATGATTGGTCTCAAAAAAAATCTAAAGAATATATTTGGAAGCGTCTGACAATTTTTTTTTCGTGATATAATTTTTAGTGGACGTTTTTTGACGTTCTTAGATTGGGGATGAGAATGAAAAATTATCTCAAATGGCTCAAAGATGAGCTAAAATCAATTAATACAGCCGGAAGCATCATGCTTTCGTTTATCATAGGAGTACAGTTGGCTTTCTTTTTAACGTCAACAATTACGGTCTTATCAATTATCACTTTGATTGCTACCTTAATGGGGTCGGCATGTACAGTTTACATGATGATTGGAAAACCAATTAATGGTCTTTTGGGGCTGATTAGTGCTTTTGGTTATATCTATATTAACTGGACTGCTGGTCACTATGCCTCTGTTTTAGATCAAATTGTTTTTGTTTTGCTGATTGACTTGCCATTGATTTTCACTTGGAAAACTTGGGGACATCGAATTGAAAATGGGGTCAAATTCATGAAGACAAAAGGATGGATTTTGACAATCATCAGTATGTTGGTTCTTTGGTGGCCAATTACAGTCATTTATACAAAACTTGGAGACACCAATCCTTTATGGGATGCTATTACTTTAATTATTGGAGCTGCGGCTTCAATCTTGGTTGTTAGAGGTTATGGGGATAGTTACTCACTTTGGCTCTTATCTGATGTGGTCATGATTATTTTATGGGCAACAGCACTTATGGATGGCTATTCTGCAAGTTCTTTAGCAATGCTTCTAACTATTACTTTCTATTTGGTTACTTCTTTATATGGAAAATTCTTTTCTATTTGGAAGAATGACAAGAAGGCAAGTGGAGAAGTAGTAACTGAGAGAAACTAAAAAGGGAGTTGCTCATTGAGCAACTTTTTTTATTTAAAGTATAACAAAAGCACCTACTCTCAAAATTAAAGTAGATGCCTTTATCGATTGGGATACTCGCCCATTTTTTTTCTCCTTAAACTAATTGTTCTAAGTTTTGTACAGCTTCTTCAATAGTATCTCCAGCACCATAAATATTTGAATCATTTACAAGTGATGCTCTGAAGATATTATGAGAAGTATCTAGAGTTACTGTATATTGGAAAAATTTATTTTTGTTAGTGAATGTCATAGTACATTCTCCTTTCTTTAGTTATTATACGAAAGGGAACCAAATTGGTTCATAACGAAATTCCAACTAAATTGTAGCATAAAGAAATCAGAATATCAAAAAAAGTGATTTAATATTTTCATAAAATTATATTTTTACTTCTAAGTAAAATTGGAAAAAAAGTCTTAAAAATAAAAGTTTCTTCTAAAAATATAGTGAGTGTTTAGTTGGACTTCTTAAATATTTTATCATAGAATATAGTAAAGGAGGCGTTTACAATGAGAGATGAATACAAGAAAATTTTAGTTGCAGTTGATGGCTCTGACCAATCGAAAGAAGCAATTCATGAAGCAGTCGCCATTGCCAAAAGAAATAAAACTTCATTATTTGTTTTACATGTTAAAGATGAAACAAGACTTCGGGGAACTCCTTATGCTTTGGCAATTAATTTGGATGATTTAGAAAAAGAATCTAAAGAAATTATTGCTGAAGTTGAGGCTCTGATTAATGATGAAGTTGAGTTTGAAGTCCATGCCTTTACAGGAAATCCAAAGAAAGAAATCATTAATTTTGCAAAGCAATTTGAATTGGATTTGATTGTAGTCGGTTCAAATGGTAAGGGATTATTAGACAGGATGCTAGTAGGTTCGACGACAAGTTATGTTGTTAATCATGCGCCTTGCAATGTTATGGTTGTAAAATAACCAAAAAATCTTGGCGTAAGCTAGGATTTTTTATGAAGATTTATATGATGACAAAAGAATTCACTAGAGTTAGTGAAGAAAAGGATGATAGGGGAATGTAGAAAATAGGAGGAATGAGTTAATGGCGTCGAAACAGGAGTTAATTGATTATGTAGCAGACCGTACAGAACTTTCAAAAGTAAATGCAGCAAAGGCAATCAATGCCTTTGTCGAGGCAATCACTTACTATATTTCTGAAGGGATTCCCGTACATATTTCAAATTTTGGGACTTTTGAGGTTCGTAAACGTGCAGCCAGAGTCAGTCATGATGTTCATTCAAGAGAAAAAATTTTAGTAGGCGAACAAAATATTCCGGTATTTAGAGCTGGAAAAGCTTTAAAATTGGCTACGAAACAAGAACTATCTGATGAAGATATGGTGATTGAAACATTGAGCAATATGATTTTGGAAGTTCAGCATCATGATTAACACCTGTTAATGGCTATTATTTTCCAAATAGAATGATAAAAAACGATTCTTCTAAAAGAACCGTTTTTTAATTTATGAGCTCAACTAATAGATTAGCAATTTGAGTGGGCGTTTCCTTTTGCTTTCTACGAATCCACGATTGAGTAGTTCCAAAAATAGCATTAGCATAGTAGGTTGTCGCATAAATTTCCCCTAATTTTCCTAATTTAAGATGTTTAGATTGAGGGAAAAAGGAACTTTGAATAAGTTCTTTGAGTTTTTGCAACATAAACTGGTGGATTTCTTTGCTACCATTTTCCGAAAGAAGAGCGGCATAGATTTGATTTCCTTTTAGAAATTCAAAAGTTTCAAGCATCGTTGCATGAATATTTCCGTTATTTTTTTCAAAGACATATTGAATAGTCTCAAAAAGTCGACGTTGATAGGCTTCAATCATGTCATATTTATCTTGATAATGAGTATAAAAACTACTACGACTAACTTTAGCTAATTTCACAAGTTCAGTCGTTGAAATTTGGTCAAAAGATTTCTCGCCTAAAAGTTGAATCATGGCATCTCGTAGTTGAAGTTTTGTACGATCTTTTCTGCTGTCATTGGACATTATAGGGGAACCTCCGTCCTTTTTAGAATGTAAGTGCTTTATTTAGACAGATTTAAAAATCTGTCCAAAACTGAATGGATAATAATTGTCAAATTTTCTAAAAAGTTTATAATACGTATTGTAACAGTTTTTGGACGTATTGTCCATAAAGAAAGGGGAAAAGATGTTAAAAAAAGAATGGCAAGCCATTTTAAAGCACAAATTTTTTATTATTGTTATTATCGCTTTGGCACTTGTACCAGCAATTTATAATTATATTTTCTTAGGTTCTATGTGGGATCCTTACGGTAAATTGAATGACTTACCAGTAGCGGTTGTAAATTTGGACAAGACGTCTGAATTGAACGGAAAAAAATTCAAACTTGGTGATGATGTCATTGCTGAAATGAAAAAATCAAAGGATTTAGATTATCATTTTGTTTCGGAGGATAAAGCTTCTAAAGGGATAAAAAAAGGTGATTATTACATGGTTATCACTTTTCCAGAAAACTTTTCAGAAAATGCAACAACCTTAATGAATAAGAAACCAAAAACGGTTCAGTTAGATTATCAAACGACACGTGGTCATAACTATATTTCATCAAAAATGAGCGAAAGTGCGATGAATCAGCTGAAATCAGAGGTTTCTAAAAATATCACAGAAACTTACACCAAAGAAATTTTCGCTAAACTTGGTGATATGAAGTCAGGAATGAAAGAAGCTTCTGACGGTTCAAATAAATTGGCTGATGGAACTTCGTCAGCATTGAATGGTTCAAAAGAATTAAGTAGTAATTTGAATACTTTATCTTCATCAAGTTTAACTTTTACTGACGGCGCAAATAATTTGAATTCAGGCTTAAATAAATATGTATCAGGAGTGAATCAAGCTGCCAATGGTGGACAACAACTTTCTTCTGGTGCTGACCAATTTGTCAGTGGAACGCAACAATTAGCAGCAGGTACACAAACGCTGGCTGATAAATCAAAAGAGCTGTCAGCCGGAATTTCACAAATTTCTCAAGGGTCAGAAGCGGTGAGTCAATTGCAATCGGGTGTGCAACAACTATCCGAAGGCTTAAGTCAAATGGCTCAAAAAACAACTTTATCCGAAACTCAACAGCAAAATATCAGTGCTGTACAAAATGGTCTTACTGAATTAAATCAGGAGTTACAAAAAAATACGATTGACCCAAATTTGGCTGCCAATATCCAAAATAACTTGAAAGGTCTTGGAGCTACGGTCACAAATCTAGCTAATGATCAAGTGGTAGCCTCTAAGGCAGCAGTTGAAAGTACTGAGACTTTTAAAACTTTAAGCGAAAGTCAGAAAACAGATATAAGAAATGCATTAGATAATTCTGTTGGTGCTGGAGCAGTTCAAACCGATTTACTATCATTAAATAAGAATATTAAAGGAGTCCAAGACAGTCTTACAAGTCTACTACCAATGTTTGGAAAAATTGCTGATCTTAAAACATTAGTTCCAGGCGCAAGTCAAATAATTGCTGACCTTTCAGGTGGTCTGAACGAAGTAAACACTAATGTAAACACAAAATTTATTCCTGGTATCAATCAGTTAAATGCTGGTTTGACGAATTTTAATGACCAGTTAACTTCTGGAAGTCAAAAATTAACTTCTGGTTTTGCCCAATACGCTGACGGAGTTAATCAAGCAAACGCTGGCGCTCAACAATTAGCAAGTAAATCAAAAGATTTACAAAGCGGGACAATGCAATTAGTTTCTGGATTGTCACAATTACAAGCGAATGGTTCAACTTTAACTTCAGGTTCAAATCAATTGGCAGGGGGCGCTCAACAAATTTCCTCTGGTTCACAACAATTGGCAAATGGAGGTTCAAGTTTAACAAGTGGTTTGGGAACGCTAAATACAGGGGCTAATAACTTGTCAACAGCGTTAACCAAAGCAGATGATACTCTCTCATCAACTAATAATTCTAATGAAAATGCTAAAAAAGTAGCTGCACCGTTGAAACTTAAACATACTGACCATGACAATGTACCAGAAAATGGTGCAGGAATGACACCATACATGATTAATGTTGCTCTCTTTATTGGTGCCCTTGCGACAAATGTTGTGATTGGAATTGGTTTCTCAGGTGAAAAATGGAAATCTGGTCGCGAATTTATGTTGGCGAAAATTGGTACAAATGGTTTGGTAGCACTTTTACAAGGAATCATCGTCTGGGGAGCTGTTGCTCTTCTTGGATTGAGACCAAATCATTTGTGGGAAATGTTGTTGTCAGTACTTTTAATCAGCTTCGCTTACATGGCAATCAATACTTTCTTCTTAACGGCTCTAGGTAAGATTGGTGAATTCCTTATGATTGTAGTCTTAGTTCTACAACTGGCGACGAGTGCAGGAACTTACCCCTTACAACTTGCACCTAAAATATATCAAGTCATCAGTCCTTGGTTACCAATGACTTATGGTTTAAAAATGTTACGTGAAACCATTGGTTTGAATGGAGCAATTTTACCAGAAGCAATCCTATTTGTGGTTATTATCGCTCTCTTTACTTTCATGTTGAGTTTCTTCAAGAAATTCTCACGTTTTGCATAAAATAAATTACTGACAGAAAAAATTTATTCATAAAATTTTCTGTCAGTAATTTTTTATCTAGAAATTTTAAAATAAATTTGGTAAAATAAAGCTGTAAAAAGAATTTGACAATTTGGATTTGTCCTAGAAAGCACATTCGTTCAACTTTTAAAGTTTTGCTTTTTATGACAGCCTAAGGAGATAAAATGGCAGATAAATACACAGAAGAGCAAGTGAATGAAATCAAGGACAAAATTCTCTCTGCCCTTGAAAACGTCATTGACCCAGAGCTTGGGATTGATATTATCAACCTCGGATTAGTTTATGAAATTAGCTTTGAAGATAACGGATTTACAGAAATTAAAATGACATTGACAACAATGGGTTGCCCTTTGGCGGACCTTTTGACTGAACAAATTCATGATGCTTTGAAAGAAGTGCCAGAAGTTGGGGAAATCAAGGTGAACTTGGTTTGGTATCCAGCATGGACAGTTGATAAAATGAGTCGTTATGCCCGTATTGCTTTAGGAATTAGATAATCTTGGTATTACTGGCTTTAAGAGAGTTTTGATAGAAATATTAACCCTTAAAAAGTACATTTAGTGCGGTATCTAAGCCGTTTTTGAAAAAACATTTATTGTTGTTAAATCTAGTAAAAACAGAGGAAAACAACATGGAAATTTCAATCCAATCAGCAATTCAAGAAATGCTTTTTGACAATAAAGCAAGAGGATTGTCGAAAAATACAATTATATTCAGAGAAAAAACACTAAAGATTTTCTCTGTTTTTTTGTGCCAAAATGATATTTTAAACATTAACGAAATCAAACCAATTCATATAAAACAATATTTAGTTGACAGACTAGAATGTGGTTACTCTGAGACAACTGTTAATGGGCATTTAAGGGTTATTAGGGCGCTATTTTCATATTGTATTAATGAAGAATACATTAGGTATGAGGAAGCGCCTATACACCGTGTTAAATGGATTAAAGAGAAGAAGATGATTGTAAATACATTTACAGATTCAGAGATAAAAAGAATGCTCCATTATACAAGAAAAAGAACCTTTCATACAATCAAGAAAACTGGAAAAGGAAGAACTGGATTTTGTACAAAATTTGTGAATGAGAGAAATTACTTGCTAATACTTATACTTACAGATACTGGTATGAGAATAAATGAAGCATTGAGCCTAAAATTAGAAAATATTAATGATTCCCAAATTATCATAAAAAATGGTAAAGGAAAAAAAGATAGAATTGTTCATTGTTCACCACTTGTTTATAAACAGTATCTGAAATACAATAGGGCAAAAGAAAATTATTTTTTAAGTAATGGGATAGTACCCATTGAAAATATATTTGTAACTAAGTTTGGGAAAAAATATGATTATAGGCTAGCAGAAAAAGAAATATATAAAATAGGAAAAGCGGTGAACATTCGTGACACTATCCGTATCTCACCTCACACATTTAGACATTATTTTGCTCAAAAATTAGTACGTGAGAACGTTGATATTTATATGATTCAAAAGTTACTGGGACACGCTAGCATCAAGACTACTGAGATTTATCTTAGGAGTTTAAATATCGAGAATGAAATTAACAAAGTCATCAAATACAGTCCTTTGCAGAATTTAGATTAAAATAAATTTTTAGATAGTGTGGATGGGATAACCTACTAGAAAACAATAATTTTTGACTTATTATATCTATAAAATGAATGTGAATTGGTTTTATATCCTTTATGTTTCAAGTACCGTATTTTTTTGGAAAAATGTTTAATTAGAGTGATAGAAAATTAAAAAATCCTAGTATTATCTAGGATTTTTAATTATACATTCAAAAACAATTCGTTCACAGGAATTTCTTCAATAGTTAGTCTATTTTCTAACAACAATTTGGTAAATAGATTTCTTCCGTGGTCTTTATTTGTAAATGTTGTTCCGTATTCTTCAATAAGATTTGTAACACCTTTAACAAAATCTTTGTGTATTTGTTCCTTTTCTTTACCTTTATAGTCTGACCAGAAAAACATAACTTTAGTTTTTCCATGATATAAGTCAACGGAATCAAAAATTGATTGATAATAAGAATAATCTGCTTTACCTAAACCATGACCATAAATTTTGATTATATCAATATCTGATGATATATCGAAAGTTGATGTCAAACCATTTTCCAGAACACGGTAAGATTTAGAAAACTCGATTGGTGCTTTTTTAAAATTATTGTTTAATTTATCATAATCAATTCCAAAAATTATATTTCCATTATCTAGGTCACCATGAATGTTTCTCACGTTTTCAACATCCCAAACCTTAGTATAATTGAATGTGAGTACTAGATTTTCATCACTATTTTTCTCTTGATAGATTTCTGAAATTCTCTCATCGAATATTTCTTTTGAAAAATTTCGGCTATTTTTAGTTAATTCCTTTAGTTTTAATATAAAGCCTGAATTGTGAGACTCTGATGAATTACATAATTGAATATAAAGATTAAGTACTTTTGATTTCATATAATATTTGTAGTAAATTTCACTATAAAATGAATCAGTAGTTATACTAATCAGATATTCTTTAAAGTCTTTTTCTAATATTGACAATTGATTTTTTAAAATATTTTGAGATTCTTTTTCACTCGTAACTTTATAACAGTTAAGCAAAAGTGATTCTGCGGTTACATAATGATTATCTGTTATATCACCTGATTTGTGTCTACTATCAATCAAAGAGCGAGTTTCACTATCTCCCTTCTCTTCTTTTAAAAAACCTTCTTTATAAAGATATTCAATATTCTTTAGTTGAACAAGTATCTGTTCTTCGATATCTGCCCAATTCTCAATAGTGTCTTGTTTATAATTGTTGAATATTTCATACCAAAAATTATTGGGACTAGTATTATTTACTATTTTTTGTCCATATATATAATCAAAAAAATCATAATATGTGGATTTTAAGCCACAAGCTAAATCAAACCCATTACCTAAAACAATCAATTGTTTTAATGATTGATTTTCATTGCTAATACTCATAAATTATCTCCTTTAACTTTAGTTTTATTTTATCATATTTTAATTAAACAATAATTTATCCATATAATGTAAGTATCCAAAATTTATTTAAAAATCTTCGGTAAATAAAATATTATGTAAGAAGAAGATATCATTATTTTTTAGACTTATCAAAAAAATGTACATATCATCGCAAATTATTTCCTGTATGATAAAAATTGACAAATGACTTGAATTATGGTATAATATATATATGAAGTTAATTTTGACTCAAATTTGTCAATTAACTAAAAAAATAAACATAGAACTACTAAACATAGAACTACTAAACATAAAATAAACGTAAAACATTTTTAGAGATCAGCCTATTATTAGCTAGGTTCATAAAAAAATGATTTTTTTGGTTATTTTATGTTTTTTTGTCTCTATAAAAAAGAAAGAGGTGGCTAATATGTGGTCAAGAACTCAGTTGAAGCTCAACGTGCAGGTGGTTTTCAGTTGATGAGTATCTTGAATATATCGGCACACCCAATTAGACTAACATTATCTAATTCATTACAAAAGTCTAACCAATAATTAGACTGACGTTATCCATATCATTACAAAAGTCTAACTGGCTATTAGACTGACGTTATCTATTTCATAACAAAAAGTCTAACGTAGAAATAGAAGAAAAAGAAATAGAAGAAAATATAAATAGAAAAAAGATTCCTTGCCTACGGCATCTACTATCGCTTACGCTTGGAAAAGATTCTTAGGGCAAAGCCCTCTTTCGCTATCGCTCAATTCACCCAGCAATAACAATAATAAAAGGTTAAATAAAGGAGTAACAAATGGAAAATTTAAAAGACAAAATATATTTTTGCTACAGTAACAAACAAAAAGATTTTTTGAATCAAAAAGGAATTGCTAGTTTATTTTCAGCAAGACATGCAAAAACAAATAAATTATTTTATGTGTTTTATCAATCAGAAGAATTAGGGCAAGCCCTAACAGAATTTACAGAAAAGAAAGCAGAATTTTTTAAAAATAATTAAATAATAGATTAAATGAAAGTGATATATGAATATGAAAAATAAAACTAATGAAAACTTTGTACAAATTCCAAATAAGATGTTTATGAATACCAATAATGATGAGAAACTTGTATATGTTAAGTTATTACAATCTCAAATGATTGGATATCTTGACAAAGACAACAGAACAACAATGACAACAATTACCATGTTGGTAGCATTGCTTGGTTGGTCTAAAAGTCAATATTCAAATAAGAAAGTTGTAAAAGCTTTGACTGGTCTCAAAGAAAAAGATTATATTAACTTTGAATCAACTCAAGATGTGTTCACGGTTCAAATCAACAAATGGAATGACAAAGAAGAACATATTGTATCAGTTGACTGGAAGCAAAGCGGTGTTAAATTTAGTGGACATACACAAATTAAATACAGTGTTATTGATAATCTGTTAGAAGGTAAAGATTTTACTCTTTATGCTTATGCTGAATACAGAACAATGAAAAATCATCAATATAGAATCTGTTATGAGGAATGGGCATTGGTACTTAGAATGACAAAAGATGGTGCTTTTAAGAATGTAAATAATTCAGAAGTTATCATTAAAGTTTCAAATGGATTTGATTTAGATACAAAACGTAGAGAAACAAACTCTTATTTAACTTTTGATTCTGTTGAAGATGTTAAAGAAGTGTCTTTAAAACCTACATACAAAGCTCAACCATCTAAGTCAGTTGTTGAAGAACAACCTGAACAAGAACCTGAACTTGTTGAAGATGATTTTTATGATTTTGAAGAGGAAGAACTTTCACTTAAAGCAGAAGCTAAAAAACCTGTATTAGAGGCTCATATTAAGCCGTCTAAGGCAATTAAACAAAAAGATAATAAAGTTGTAGACATCCACACTAAACAAGCTAAAATTGATTCTAAAGACCTTTTAAATCAAATAAAAGGAAATACTATTGAAGCAAACACTTTCAGAAAAATGCAACGTGAAGATAAAAGAGTTACAACTCTTGATGAAAGTAAGCAAATTCAAGATTTTGATGTTCCAATGAGTATTTCAATGTTTAAAGTTATTACAACAACTGATTCTGCTTATATTCGTGACTGTGGTGCCAATAAACTTAAAAACAAGAAATGGAAAGATAAATTTGGTGCTGAATTAGACGAAGCTATTCGTAAAGATGATGAATTAGCATACAAAACAAAATTTACAGCTAAATACTTTTACAAGACAATTACAGAATATTATGTAGATGGTGTAGAACGTGTTATTAGTGCAGACAAACTTTATGACTATGTAAGTCACAGAGCGGTTAATAATATAGATGATGAAGATACTTATTTACCAAGCAATATGCTTCCAGATTTGGAATATATCAAAGTAACAGAAAAATATTAATAGAAGATAGAAATTAGGAGAATACAGAATGGCAAATACAAATACAACAACTACTACAGCAATCGAGTGGAAATCAATTAAAGGCTTTGAACAATATATGGTCAGCAATACTGGACTTGTTAAAAGTCTTAAAGGTAAAACAGAAAGAATTGATAGATTTGATGTAACGTTAGAGAAATGCTCAAAAGGCTATCTAATGACGATTACAGACGGTCTAAGCAAATAATAGTTTAGAGGACGCTCACAGCGAAGATGAGAGAGCACTACCTGAGATACGCAAGGTTATGGCAGAGTAACACTTATTAAAAAATGGGTTTAATTTTAAATAGGAGAAATACTATGAATAAACTAAAAAATTAAATAATTAAAAGAAAAAGCTGAAAACAAGCAGAATTTTTGTGTATACTTGAGCCAAGACTTGGACAAATAGAAAGTAAATAGATATAAAAAAATTCTTTTTTAAAATAGTATCGTTCTTTCTGATTTGGAATTAACCCATCAATTGGGGGATGGGTTTTACCAAGTTAAGTAAATCTAATACTTCCAAATACTATTACTACTATAATGGTTCAACTATAAAAATAAGCCAGGAAACATATAATCCCTGTCTTATTTTTCTCTATTTTGGGTAACTAAGGCTAGTAATTGTAAAAAAGGTTGCATTTCTTCATCAGTTAATCCACTCGTTTTTAAGGGGAGATCATCTGATAGTCCTAAAAGATAGTCTGATGAAGTGTCTAATAAGTTGCATATTCTAATTAGCACATCTACCCGAGGATAAGTTTTACCCTGTTCATATGCCGCGATAATACCTACAGATACATTTAATTTTTTAGCGAGCTCAGCCTGCGTTAGATTATGTGATTTTCTAACAGCTTTTAATTTAGTTGCAAAGTATTCCATTCCCATGTATAAGATTATAGAAAAAACAAGTGATAAAAAAAACCACAACCCATCTTTAAATCGATAGTTTTTTTTTTTGATATACTTATTATTATAAATAGTAATTTAATTGGTGGTGAAAATCATCTTTAAAATTAGTGATTTTTGGAGAAAAAATGAAAAAATTTACTTTATTGTCTACAGTTATACTCTCACTTATAATGTTAGGTGCATGCTCATCAGAAAAACAAAAAAACTCTGATACTGACCTAACATCTACTAGCACTACTGATAGCACTACCGATAGTAATAGTGATTATAGTATAAATGATAGTTCAGAAAATAATGAATTATCAAACGAGGAAAAATATTACTCCTCTACAACTGAAAGTTCGAATGAAGATTCAATCAAAGATCATGATTGGAGAGAAGATTACAATTCTAAAGGGGAGTACAAGCCAGTTGATGAAATGACTCAGGAAGAGATCAAAGATGAACTTGAGGAAACATTGAGTGATGCTCTAGGATTGGAATAAAATACTGATCTCAAAGGATAGAAAGTAAAAAGAAATGATAATATTTGTGATTGTAGTTGCTTTAGGAGCAATATTTTTTATACCTCTGATTGATTTATCTAATAATATGAACTCATTAAGACCTGAGTACAACAATATGACTCATAAAGATTTAGATAGTATATATGTAAATACAAATAGTAATATATTTTCAGTAGATACTAGTTTTAGAGAACAAGTGGGATTTGATATTCAGAAGAAAAGATTTTTTTCAAGTACGTTTAATGGATATATTTTGGTTAATGGTTTTAAGGAACCTAGTTATAGACTAGTTAATATAATAGATTTAAACAAAGTTATTGATATTGAATTGAGAGAAGATAATGACATAGTTACCAAAGTTTCGACGGCGAGTGTTGTGGCGCGTGGAGTAGTTGGAGGAGTAGTAGCTGGTGGAATTGGAACGCTTGTTGGTGGTGCAACTGCAAAGTCTAAATCATCCAGTAATTTAAAAGAAATTTCAATAAGATTTAAACTGAGCGATATGAATAATCCCTATCAAGAAATATTAGTTGCCTTTAGTAAAGACGGGATTAGTAAAGAAAAACAACAAGAAGTTTATAAATTATTTAGCCAGTTAGAGTTATTGTTAAATGATATGAAGAAATAGTGTCAAGGGGTTGTAAATGTATAGTTTATGTTTAATTTGTTTTTAATGTGTAGTTAAATTGATATAAAGTCATAAGAGAAAAAAGTGGATTATTTATTAAAT
This sequence comes from Lactococcus sp. EKM203L, assembly GCF_011800585.1. Taxonomy (NCBI): domain Bacteria; kingdom Bacillati; phylum Bacillota; class Bacilli; order Lactobacillales; family Streptococcaceae; genus Lactococcus; species Lactococcus sp. EKM203L. Next base: position 220,736 of record NZ_JAALEQ010000003.1, on the reverse strand, counting down.
AATCCACTTTTTTGTTACAGAGTTAGTTTAAAACTATAGAAAAGTAGAATTTTTTTGAACATGGAGATATGTATGAATTTTGGTATAATGATGGTGATATAAACATTTAGAAAGCCCAAAGGGGATAATTTTTATTTTACTGATAGCTACATTTATAAAACTTTGAAAAAATTCAATTATGTTCCTCAAAGCCATGAACGTTTTTTAAGAATTTAGATTCTCTTATCACCCTTCATCAGTGTAAGTTAGATTTGTTGAAAGAACAGAAAAAAGGCTACTTACAAAAAATGTTTATTTAGGCTTTAGAAAATTTACATATTGTTTTAAAAAATGATTTTAAAAGATATGAGGAGAGGGTTTATGAGATTATACTCAGAAAGAAACGGTATTAGAGCGTCACACGAAAAGACATATTCAATTAATATAGATGTTTATGCTTTGCTCTTGTATTGCTGCAAAAGATATCAAAAGAATTTAACACGTATTTTTATTAAAAATTCTCATCACGATTTTACTGATAGTGACTATATTACATTTGATGAAAGTGGATTTATAACAAGAATCAAGGTGAAAATACCACTCCTCTTTCGAGATGAATATGGAAGAATTAGCATACCACAGTATGGAGATGAATACGATCAATATTCACTTTTAGACCTCATTGAGTTCTTTGCACAAAATGTTAAGGATATTTCAGAACGATGGGATAATGAGAGGTACCGAAACTATCAAACAATAGATTGCTATAATCCTTCAGATGTGTTTACAGATTTCCAAGAGGCAATAAATGAAATTTTTTTGAGTCTGGGTTATTATATGAACTTACTGACAAAAAGATCATTGAAAGAATTGCTAATAATAGTTCATTGACAATGGAAATGGAAAATTCTTTTAAATTAGTACATGAGCAAGGCATAAAAGACTTGTTGAATGATGCAGTAGCATTATATAAAACTTCAAACCCTGCAGCTCGACAAGATTCAGTCGAAAAAATATGGGATGCATTTGAGCGATTAAAAACTTATTACACAATGCTAGACAAGAAACGATCATCAGAAAAAATTGTGAATTACATGGCAAAAGGGGATGATAATTTTGTGGAATTGTTTAATCTTGAATTTAGAGCGCTGACAGATATTGGAAATAAATTCCGTATTCGTCACCATGAAACTAATAAGGTTGATATTGCTGATATCAGATACTGCGATTATCTTTTTAATCGATGTCTATCACTCATCAATTTAGCAATACAATATTTAGATTAAGAACATTAGATACTCAGATAAGAAAACAATAAAAGAATAATTTTATTGTAAAGTTAAAAAATCTACGCATTCTGTGATAAAATATTTATATAATAGCAGTTATAAGCAGGATAAATATGAATTTAATAATTATTTATTGCAAGGATTTTGATAAAAATTAAGACTTAAGACAACCTATAAATATTTTTATAACTGGTTAAGTGATAGTCTAAACAGCTTAAATTAAATGAGGAGATAGATATAGTAGGATACTATATCGTTATATTATGAAAAGCAGAAATAAAGTTATTGCTGTAGTGATTTTAGTTATTATAAGTTTTGGTATATTTTTTATAAAAAAAAATATCGACCATCAAAAAGAACTTCGTGCTCAAAAAGTCTATGAGAACAAAGTTACTACTGAAAAGAAAAGAATCAATGAATTACAAAACTCAATTTCAATCGATAATGAGAGCGTTATTAATACTGTTGTTAAAATTAAAAATTTGAATCTGAAAACTAAAGAAGCACAATCTTTGAAATCTAAATACATTGAAAAAGATGTTAAAGCAGTTTATGAATATATCGAAAGTAACATAAATAAGAAAGATATTCCTAATAATGACGTACGGTTTAATAATATAAACGAACTTCAGTCAAATATTGCTACACTTCAGAACAATGCGAAGAGTTACCAAGAGATGGAAAATATTTTTAATAAAAATAAAATAGAGTTCTTAATTAATAAAGTTAGTGTAATAACCCAAAAAGAAAAAGATCAAATCGTAAAATTACAAGCGGAAGAAACTGAAAAAGCAAGACTATTGGCTGAGGAGGAAAAGGCTAAAAAAGAACAAGAACTACTTTTGAAACAATCAGTGTCAGACCAGTTTACTCCTTCTCCAAATGCAAGCACAAGTAACAACCTAAACCAAACAACAGATCCTGTTGCAGAAGCAGACGAATTTAGAAAAAACTTTAAGGAACAATATGGTAGAGAACCATCTTCAGGTGAGGTTCAAATGGATTGGCTTCGTAAGCAAGGTATTGTGAAATAATGTAAAAGGATATTAAAAATTTTTAGAACTAACGGGAGCTATAAAAAGACTTAGCGCCAGAAGAAAACAAAAAAGAAAAACATAAAAAGTAATTTGATCACTTTAAATTAATTAAAAATGGCAAAAAGATTTTTTATAAATATACTCTAAACATTGTCTTCAAACATCAATTAATTTAGAATATAGCACGCGCTTCTGCCCATTTATAGTAAATTATTTGTAAATAACCATCTATCTCTCAAATATTCAAGGAAATATAATAAAAAGTAGTCTAAAAAAATACTATGTTGTAAATGGTATTTTTTTATATATTTGTTTATCCATATGATATTTTTTTAATTAAAAAACTGATAAAAAAGTATGTATCACATAGGTTTTTTTGATAATAATTTGTTGAAAAAATAAACATTATAAAAAGGTACTGGTCTTTGGTAGTACCTGTACTTTTGTAACCATAGTTGATCAATTATTATAATGACTGAACTAACCAACAATATAATCCGTCATGATTCAAATATACCACTGTAAATAAAAATAGTTATATATTTTCAGTAGATACTAGTTTTTGAGAACAAGTGTGTATTGATATACAGAAGAAAAAGTTTCTTTTCAAGTAGATTTGATGGTTATATTTTGGCTAATAGTTTTAAAGAACCCAGTCGTAAACTGGCTAATGTAATAGATTTAAAAAAAGTTATTGATATTTAATTTAGAGAAGATAATGCTATGTTACAAAAGTTTCTACCGCGAGTTTTGTGGTACGTATAGTAGTTGGTGGAATGCTAGCTGGGGGAATTGGAACGATTGTTGGTGTTGCAACTGCAAAGTTTAAATCTTCTAGTAATTTAAAAGAAATTTCAATAAGTTTTAAACTGAGCGATATAAATAATCCCTATCAAGAAATCTTAGTTGCCTTTATTAAAGACGGGATTAGTAAAGAAAAACAACAAGAAGTCTATAAATTATTTAGCCAGTTAGAACTATTGGTAAGTGATGTAAAAGTATAAAGTTGAATTTAAGTTGAAACTTAAATTTTTCAAGAAAAGATATTTTGAAAAAGTTAAAGAATATAAAAATTAAAATAATGAATTTGGATTTATCCTACTCACTATTTTTCTTGTGAACTTATACTAAATTACAATATAATTCTATCTAGGCCTTAAGAAGTTTATCTGTTATTCTTGATTTCAAAAGATTCTTGAATAACTAAAGTAATCTTTTTGATTATATCTAAATATGGTTAAAAAATTTGGAAGGGTATTTTTAAGTGTTACAACAGTCTCTAGATGCTGAAAAAAGTAGTATCTTTTTATATTTTGGTATAATAGTATTTAGCGTAAGATGGTTATTAAGTATAATTTTTTATATGAGTTAAAGCCTAGGGGGAAAAATGGCAAAACATATTGTTGAATATCTATATTATTTTAAAAAATCCAATGACTCTGATGTCAAAACTATTTTTTTGGAAAATTTAAAAGAATTTGAGTATGGCTCACAATTAAAGTATAGTGATATTAATGGGAATTTGTTATATTTCAACTATAATATTATAAAATATGATACTTCATTACATGTCACCTTTACATATGATACTAAAAAAATGACTTTAGCAGAGGTGCGTACTTTTCAAAATCTTTTAAGAGAAATTAATATAAAAGCAAGTAAATCGAGAATTTCATCCTCTACATTATTTGATAGTAATTCTTTATTTTTTTATAAAAGGCTATTGCCCTTATAACATAAATATGAATGGTCTTTGAGAAAATTAATTTACTTATTAGCTCCTACATATTTTTCAAAAGACTGGGTTAAATCTACAATTTCAGTAGAAGCAATTTCACAAATCAGAAAAAAAATAAAGGGAAATTTTGACTCTAATAATTTATTGCAAATGATGGATCTTTACGATTTTGAAGAGTATTTATTTGGAGAAAATTATATAAAAGTAATAGGCGAGGAAGAAGATGTAATAAGGTATAAGGAATTTGGAACAGAAAATTTAATAACAACCTTAGTTAATGGGGAATTTAGTATTTCCAAACCTTACTCTTTATGGGAAGAAATCTTCAATCAGTATATTGATATAGATTTAAGTGAAATTCAAAATGATATGCGCTTAATAAGGGATGGAAGAAATATTGTTGGACACAATAAAGAAATTTCAAGTGAGGATTATGAAAATTTAAGTAAAGGCTTGAAAAAATATATAAAGAAATTAGATCTTGCATTTAATAAAATCTTGGATGGAAATGTTGATAGAAATCTAATAAAAGAGTCTAAGGATATTTTCAATGACTACATGTCTGAGTATTTCAAAAGCAGTGACCATCTATTTAATTTAAGTAAATCTGTAATAGATACAAAGATGTTTGAGTCCATAAACAAGCTTCCTTCAGCATTAAGTAAACCAGCAATAGATCCAAAAATGTTTGAATCTATAAACAAGCTCCGTTCAACATTAAGTAAACCAGCAATAGATCCAAAAATGTTTGAATCTATAAACAAGCTTCCTTCAGCATTAGGTAAATCAGGAATAGATCCAAAGATGTTTGAGTCTATAAACAAGCTCCGTTCAACATTAAGTAAA